>JAZSHX010000025.1:0-3056 GCA_045533485.1 Candidatus Scatosoma sp.
CCTCCGGAAAAAATGAAGTAATCCCCATTTTAACAAACTAAACAGCATGAAATAAGCTCCCTAATCAAATGATTAAGGAGCTTACTTTTTTATCGTTTGGTTTCAAAGTATTTTTGCAAAGCTAACAGCCAGTCCGTTTGAATAAAATCAACCTTTTTGTCGATAAGCCAACCCCAACCGCAATCGGGATCACCGCCCACCGCCACGTCATCGGTATGATAGGCGGAAATGACGTCAAGTTCATCATAGACAATGGAATTTGCCCAAATAAGCAAGCCCTTATCGTGCATTTGTTGTATATACGTATCGGAAATTACATCATCCGTTTCCTTTTCGAAAAGCACTTCCGCGCCGATTACGTTCACGCCTTGTTCAATCAAGCGTTGCGTGACTTCGTCCTTGCCCCTTACAAGCGGCATAAACATAAAATCGGGCGCGTATTTTGCCACGTTTTCTAAGCTCTCTTCGTCCGTGTACGTTTTAACGATGACCTGCTTTTCCACGCCGGCTTTTCTTATTTCTTTGGCGATACCAGGTACGTCCGTCCAAAACTTATCTATGTTTATATATACTTTTCCTTTCAAAAACGCCAATGCTTCCGCAAGCGTAGGCACTTTATAATGCGTGATAACGCCGTCTTGGTTATAAAGGAATAGCTCACGCACTTCTTCCGCCGTCAGTTCCGAAACGTATTTTTGGCTTTTCAAAAATACCGGTTCTTTACCGGGATGAAAAACAAAAAACTTCCCGTCTTTCGTCCTTGCGACGTCTAATTCCACTACGTCTGCGCCTTGTGCTACTGCTACGTGGAATGCACGCATCGTGTTGCAAGGCAGGTTTGCCCCGCAAACACCTCTATGCGCCGCCAAAAACGGACGCCCCTTTGCTTTTCTGTTTTCAAAAATACTTTTGTCAAAATCGATCATATTCTACTCACTTTTTTATATGTAATCGACAAACATAGCAGACCGAAAGAAAATTTCGGTCTGCCAGTTTATTCACTTAACTTTGATTATTCAGCTTGATAAATAACGAAATTACCAAACTTCAAAGTGCCGTTGGCCTCGTCAACCGTCCAGAAGCTTGCCCAGCCGTTTTCAGCCGTGATGCCCGTTTTCGCTGCATCGAACATACCAGCAATCGTATTGTATGCCGTAGTGTTTGTTACCTTAGGTGTCGTCGATTCAGGAGTGGCGTGAAGCGCAGGACTTTCCTTACCTACTTCTACTACAAGGCAATTATCAATAACAAGTTGAATATTACCATTCAAACGACCGTACAAACCAGTGCTGTGCCACGTGTCGTTAATTTCGTTGACCACTGATACACAATTTTCAATAGTAACAGGGGCGCCGTTTGCAACGTTCCCGCCGATAGGCGACAAAAGACTGGAGGAATTATCAGAACGTCTTGACGACGTAAGTTCGAAATAGCAGTTGCTAAACGTTGCTCCGCCCAAAACTCTATGACATAAACCGCCGTAACGCATTTCACTTTCTCTGGTTCCGGTCATATGCATATCTACTGCCAAGTTCTTAATAGTACCGCCCATTAGATAGAAGAAGTTGCTACAAGAATTGTTACCGCCGGCTACAGTGTAAGGTGCAATCGAAAGATTCACAAGCGCATAACCATTACCATCAAACACACCATAGAAGTTCGCGCTATCCGCTCTACCAATCGTTTTATAACCTTCCGTTTCGTTTACGGTGATGCCCGTGAAGTCGATATCATCCGTGAGCACATAATAATCGTATGCAGAGAAAGAGGATGCCGCCATCAAGGGCTTGAAGTCTTCCGCCGTAGCAAGTTCGTGATAATTATACACGTTTACGTCTACAGAAAGCGTTTCGCCGTTTACCGTTGCGCTAATCGTCGTAGCACCAGCCGCAACACCCGTCACCGTACCGTCTGCAGCTACCGTAGCCACTGCTTCATTATTCGATACGTACGTAGCGCCTGCGCCCAAGTTCAACGCAGCCGTGTTGGAAACGTTGTTCGTGTTTGCGCCGTTTACCAAGAAAAGATCTACTACGATTTCGCCTTGGTAAATGCTTTCGTCGCCAAATTTAACCATATTCCATTGGTTATTTACCGTCCAGTTTTCGTTCCAGCCGTTTGCAGCCGTGAGACCGCTTGCTTTCGCAGCAACAAACATATCTTCCTTATTATCGTAAAGTTTCACGTTTGTTGCGGTAGTAGGCGTTTGCCAGCCACGATGCGAAGCTTCGCCGTATGCTTCCAATTGGCCACCTGCGTCTTTAGGATCAACTTCTGCAACGAAGCAGTTTTTAACGATCACTTCTACGCCCGGGCTATAATCAAGACGACCGATCAAACCGGATGCGCACGCTGAGGCATCCGTACGTGCGTTGTTAACCGTCAAAGAGGATACAACGTTTTCAATGACAAACGTACCCGATTGTACAGACAGTATACCGCCTAAAGGAGCTGTGGGATAGTTGGAAACAGCGGGATGATCAACCGTCACATCCAAATAGCAGTTGCTTGCGGAAAAACCATTAGAGAAAATAGCTGCAAAGCCAGCATATCTTGCTTGGTTGGTTCCTTCTACCTTTGCGTACATTTCAACGCCCAAGTTTTTAAGCATACCGCCAAAATCAAAGAACAAGTTAGCCGCACCCAACGTGTTATTTTGAACGTTCCAAACAGAAGAGGTCGTAGCCTTTACGTTTTTAAGCATATAACCGGCACCGTCCAAAACGCCTTTGAACGTGGTTCCTTCCGAAGTCGCAGTAAGCGTAGTTAATGCAGCTTCAGGAATACCAACGGTTTTATAACCAGTCGTTTCGTTGATAATGATACCCGTAAAGTCAACGTCTTGCGTTAATTGTACGTATACGTAAGGATCTTCCGTGGGGATTGCCACAAATTGCGCGGGTGTAGCTACTTCGTATTTTTCGTATACCGTTACCGCGCAGGTTGCCGATTTGCCGCCGATGGTTGCCGTTACGTTTGCCGTACCCTTGCCAACCGCCGCCAAGTTACCGTTTTTATCAACCGTTACCACTTCTTGATTGCTGGACGACCAAACC
>JAZSHX010000026.1:0-112150 GCA_045533485.1 Candidatus Scatosoma sp.
GACATGGCTACGATCCGACTTTCTAATTATTTATTTGACACTGTTGTTTGTAGCACTTGTATTTTTGATTGTTGGGTTAATTCGTCATTGCAGAAGATGCAAATAAAAAAACTTTTAGTCCCGCACACATACCCTAAAAACGAGATTTAGTCCCGCACATACAAAAAAGCAGGAACGCAAGATGCGTGCCTGCTTTTTTGCTGTCTTTGACAGTGCATAAACCAACGAACGATTTGTAAATTGCGTGTAATATTTGGAAAATGAAAACGAATTCAACGCGTACATGGTATGGTTGTTTTTATTCAATGCGTACATGGATAGGGGATTTTGTTGTAAAAATCAAACATTTTTCCGTGTAATAAATTTTCAAGTATGTATTGACAAGCCAAAATAAGTGTGATATAATATATAAGATATATTATATAATTTATAAAAAAACGTAAGGGGAAGTGTAAAATGGAAAAGCAAACCACGTTAAAAGAAGCCGTTTTTGTTGATGAACCGTATGAACAATGTGTTATGTGTAAGTCACAGACAGAGTATTCACGCAGTACGCCTATCGGCGAAAGACAGTATTATATCGAAGGCGCGGGGCAGTTGTGTCGTAAATGCTATTATAAAATTTATGGAAACAAGGAACAAGAATAACTATGTATAAATTAAGTTTTCGCAAGAAGATATATAGATTTATCAAATCTTGCATGGATTTTGTTGTGGCGTTGATTGCTATTAGCTTGTTGTGGCCGCTATTTTTGATTGTGGCGATTGCAATTAAAATCGATTCGCCCGGTCCGGTTTTCTTTGTGCACAAGCGGATTGGACGAAATGGGAAATTGTTTAACTGCATTAAATTTAGAAGTATGTCCGTGGAAGCGCGGCCTGATATTGCAGGGTATGAATATAAAGGCGTGGATTCCTACGTGACAAAGGTGGGGGCATTTATAAGGAAGGTTTCCATTGACGAATTGCCGCAGCTTTTCAATATCTTAACGTTTAAGATGAGCTTGATAGGGTATCGTCCGTCGCAGCCAAGTGAAGAGGAATTGAACGAAGCTAGGGAAAGTTATAATATGTACCAACTTGTACCTGGCGTGTCTGGTTGGGCGCAAGTGAACGGAAGAGATATTTTGGCGGCAAATCCTAAAAAGAAAGCGGAATATGATGCGTACTATCTCCAACATTTTTCTTTTTGGCTGGACGTTAAAATATTTTTTATGACTATCGTTAAAGTGTTCAAAAAAGACGACATTGTCGAAGGGGTTGTTGAATCGTCGCAAGGCGATAGCGATGAAGCAACAGCCAAAATTGATGCTGAAGTTGACATTGTCGATTCGGTTGCAAAAGGCGCATTGGATAGCGTTAAAATTTCCGAACAAAAAGAAGTTGGTTGATCTCTCAATGGGGGAATCGACAGTGAAAGATATTGTTGGTGGAATAACGAAATATAATTCGAAGGAAATAGAGTATGGAAGCTAAGTTAGTTAGTGTAATCGTACCAACGTTCAAAAGACAAGAAACCTTGATTAGAGCGCTGAATTCTCTAAAAGATCAAACATATAAGAATTTAGAGATTATTGTAATCAATGATTGTATTGAAAACAGTTGGAAAAATAAAGTTTCGGAAATTGTAGATACCTATAAAACATCGGCAAATATTGTTTTGATTCATAATAATGGTAAGCACGGTTCGGCGGCAGCACGTGATGTGGGGATTGCTGTTGCTAAAGGGGAGTATATTACATTTTTAGATGATGATGATTATTATTTGCCGCAAAAAGTAGAAAGTCAGCTTTCTTTAATGTTGGAAACAAATTCCGATTTTTCAACGACAGATTTACAACAATATGATGAAAATGGGAATTTTCTTGAAGAAAGAAGTAGGTCTTATATTGCTGATGTACACAAAGAAGCGTTGTTTAGATATCATTATTTATATCATTTAACTTGTACGAATACCCTTATGTTCAAAGCGGAATATTTAAGAAAAATAGGGGGATTTAATTGTGCAAATATGGGAGATGAGTTTTACTTGGTGGAAAAAGCTATCGAACAGGGGGGGCGATTTTGTTATGATAATCATTGTTATGTTTACACTGTAGTTCACAGGAAAGAGATGGGTGTTTCTTCGGGAAATGGAAAAATTGAAGGGGAAAAGCAACTTTATTTGCATAAGAAAAAGAATTTTTATAGATTTACCAAAAAAGAACAAAGGCAAATTAAGGTTAGATATAAAATGGTAATTGCCTATGCCTATTTTCGTATGAGACATTATATTATGTGTGCAGCATATATGCTCCAAGCAATGTTTATTTCTCTGCCGAAAACAATCAAGTACTTAAAAAAACGATAGCCCTTTCATCACAATATAATTTTGAGGATTTTGAAATGAAAATAGGTATTTTGGGACACTTTGCCAGAAATACAAATCTTTGCGACGGACAAACGGTCAAAACACGCAACCTAGAACAGGCCTTATTGACAAGAAATGCCGACGTTGCAACCGTGGATTCATATCAATGGAAAAAACACGCGTTTTCCTTTTTGTTTAGGATTATCAAGCTGATAAGGAAAAGTGATGCAATTATTATCATGCCCGATGTGGGGGGGATAAAGGTTTATCCGTATTTGGTTAATATCTTCGCGGGGAAACGTAGAAAAAAAATATATAATGTTGTTGGGGCGTGGTTGCCGTCTTTTTTGGAGAAAAATAAGAGAATTAAGAAGCAGCTTAAAAAATTTGATTGCTTACTTGTGGAAACGCAAACTATGCAAAAAAAATTAGCGGAGCAGGGCGTCAATAACGTGGAAATTCTCCCTAATTTTAAGGAGCTTTCTATCATAGAGCCAACAAAGCTAATGTACACGGAAAAAGCACCGTTTAAGTTTTGTATATTTTCGCGCGTAATGAAAGAAAAAGGGATAAACGATGCAGCTTGGGCGTGTGATAAATTGAATAACGAATTTGGGGAAAGCATTTGTTTATTGGATATTTATGGACCGATTCAAGAAGAATACAAGGAAGAGTTTTTTGTTTTATGCGAACAATATTCTTCAACAGTGGCTTATAAAGGAGTGGTTTCACCGAATGATAGTGTGGAGATTTTGAAAGAGTATTATATGCTTTTGTTTCCTACGTTGTTTTATACGGAAGGCGTACCTGGAACAATTATTGATGCTTTTTCGGCAGGTGTACCAGTTTTGGCAAGCGAATGGGAATCTTATCGCGACGTATTGTCGCAAAGCAACTCCATTACTTATGCTTTCGGGGATAGAGAGGCCTTATATAAAAAATTAAAGTATTGCGTGGAAAATTCGCATATCATCAATGGATACAAAAAACAATGCTTAAATGCAGCGGAAGAATTTTTATCTGATGGCGTAAGTGATAAGTTGTGGAATTTACTGTGCAAGGTGTATGAAAATAATTTATAACCCATAAGGGAATTAGGTGTAGAAAAGATGTGGACCACTAAGAAGAAAATTTGTTTTATATTATATAAAATGACGGCGGCGTGGTTGCCGATTAGTCAGCGTTCGCGTTTAGCGAAAAAAATAAGAAGGTTTTGGGCAAAAAGAATAGCATTGCGTGTTGGTAAAAACGTGAATATTGAACGAAAAGCTGTTTTTGGACCTTTGTTGGAAATAGGCGACAATTCGGGTGTGGGGATTTCGTGTGAGATGTATGGTCCGGTTTCTATCGGGAAAAACGTGATGATGGGGCCCGAAGTGGTTGTCTATACTTCTGGGCATAAATTTGATAGAACGGATATCCCGATGATGGAGCAAGGGTTTAGTGAGCCTAAAACAGTTGTGATTGGCGATGATGTTTGGATTGGACGGCGTGTTATTATAATGCCCGGGGTAAAAATAGGAAATGGCTGTGTTATTGGCGCAGGTGCGGTTGTTACAAAGGATATTCCTGATTATAGTGTGGCCGTGGGTGTGCCGGCAAGGGTTGTGAAAAAGAGAGAAATGAGAGAATGAAAAGAGTTTTATGTTTAATGGCTAATATGAACGCTGGGGGGGCGGAGACTTTTTTGATGAAAGTGTATCGCCAACTGGACACGGCGAAATATCAAATGGATTTTTGTATCAACGTAAAAGAAAAATGCTTTTACGAAGATGAAATTATCGATAGGGGCGGTCGTATATTCCGTATTCCGATGAAAAGTGAAAACTTAAAGGAATTCAAGAAACAATTTACGGCTCTCGTAAAGAAAAATGCCTATGAGTACGTGTTCCGTATTACTTCTAACGGTGCGGGGCTTATGGATTTGAAGCTGGCAAAAAAAGCAGGAGCAAAAGTGACTTCTGCGCGTTCCAGCAACTCTAGCGATGGTGGTGGCGCAAAGGTATGGATTGCCCATCGGCTTGGACGATTGCTTTATCAAAAATACGTAGACGTGAAATTTGCTCCGTCCGATTTGGCTGCGCAGTATACCTTTGGCAAAAAGGCATATAAAAATGGGAAAGTGGACATTTTACACAACGGCGTGGATTTAGACGTATATCATTTTGACGCTCAAGGCAGAGAAGATATTCGTCGTGAGTTTCATATAGCGGATAACGTGACAGTTGTTGGACACGTTGGGCGTTTGATGGAGCAAAAAAACCATCGGTTTTTACTGGAAATTTTTTCTCAAATACATAAGAAAAACCCGAATACGGTACTGTTGTTGGTGGGAAAAGGGGAGCTGGAAAGTCAACTGAAAGAACAGGCGGAAAGTTTGGGGTTGACGGACGCGGTTATTTTTGCCGGTGTGCGTAAGGACGTTCCCCAAATGCTGTCTGCGATGGACGTGTTTGTGTTTCCGTCGTTTTACGAAGGTATGCCAAATACGGTTATTGAAGCGCAGGCAACGGGTTTGCCGTGTGTGATCGCGGATACGATTACGCGTGAAGCGGATATTACGGGATTGGTGGAATATTTGTCGCTTAACGATAGCGCGGAGCAATGGGCAAATATTGCGCTTTCCAAAGTGTCGGCGGATAGAAAAGACACGAAAGCGGATTTTATCGATAACGAATATGATATTCAAAGCGTAGCGGATAAATTTGTTTCTTTGGTGTTTGCGGAAAAGGAATAATGAAAGAAGGAATGGATTATGGCAAAGGTCGTTGTAGAACAACAAAATTGCATCATTGAAAATAGAAATGAGAAAAACGCTATTTCATGGATAACATTTTTAGTATTAACAATGATGTATATGATAGCATATAACGAAACATTGCGAGCTAAATCTATATTGTGGTATGGAATATCTGTACTGGCTATCGGTGTAGTGTTTTTTAATATGTTACAACAAAACAGAAAAATAGAGCTCTCCTTTTTTACAGGGTGGGCATTAACGTTTTTTGTGTATTGTGCTTTGAGTGCTATGTGGGCATTGGATATCGACCCTGTTTTCAATACAATGAAAACATTGCTGTTGGTCTTTGTCGTGCATATTCTTTTGGCTGAACTTATAAATACGAAAGCGGATATTAAAAAAGTTTTATGGGCGAATTTCTTTGCTTTGTTATTTACGGCGCTCTTTATCATTTTTACGATTGATATTTCGACCTTAGGGCAGGACAGACTAGGCAGCGACGGTTTAGGTGAACTTTGGAACGCTAATGACATCGGGTTGAAGATGTGCGTGGGGGCAATTATAGCAAGTTATTTTCTATTGAGCACAAGAAAAAATACATATCGATTATTTGTGCTAGCTTGCATGGCATTGTTCGTGGTAATTGCGCTTTTCACTGGGTCGCGCAAGGTTGTTCTTTTATTAGCCATGGTAGGTATTTTAATATTTTTTTTAAAAGCGAAAAGGCATCGTTTGCTGGTTTTAATTCTTGGATTATTATTTGCGGTTGCCTTTTATCAAATAATACTTAACATTGAAAGTTTATATAACGTTTTGGGAAAACGTTTAGAAGATATGATTGATGGCCTTTTTAAAGGGGGGACAAAAGAAGACAGTTTTAATACGCGTGCCGAAATGATTTCTATGGGTTTGGATTGGTTTCTGCAACGGCCTTTATTTGGGTATGGATTGAGTAATTTCAGTGTTTTATATGGACGAGCTACTGGTTGGACAACGTATTCTCATAATAATTTTGTGGAAATTTTAGTCAGCGGTGGACTGATTGGGTTTACGATTTATTACGCCATATACATATATATCGTATTTAATTTGTTAAAACCTGCATTCAAACAAAGGGATTTATTGGCGATTGTACTTTTTTCCATAATCGTTTCCACATTGGTTTTGCAAATAGCAATGGTTTCTTTTTCTTTAACACTTTTTAATTGTTTATTGTGTTTAGGGTGTATTTATATAAAAGTACGGAGTAAATTATGAATATTATGAAATACTGTAAAAATCCAAAACTTATCATTCGCTATCTTAAAAATAAGCGCTTAAATGGAAGATATGGTAGAAAATTGTCTGACGAAGAATATCTTAAAAAGGTGTTCAAATTGTCTATGGGCAAGCCGTTGAATTTGGAAGATCCACAAACGTTTAACGAAAAATTACAGTGGTTGAAACTATACGATCGTAAACCCGAATATACGATGATGGTAGATAAATATCTCGTGCGTGATTATATTGCAAAAACGTTGGGGGAAGAATATCTAATTCCCTTATTAGGTGTTTGGGACAATCCGGAAGATATTGATTTTGAACAACTGCCCGACCAGTTTGTATTAAAATGTAATCATAATTCTGGGCTTGGTATGTGTATTTGTAAAGATAAATCTACTTTGGATATCGAAAAAGTGAAGAAAGCTCTTAAAAAAGGCTTGCGACAAGATTATTATTTGCATGGGCGAGAATGGCCGTATAAAGACGTGTCAAGAAAAATTATCGCGGAAAAATATATGACGGATGAAAGTGGTTACGAATTAAAAGATTACAAGTTTTTTTGTTTTGATGGAGAAGTTAAAGCTTTGTTTGTGGCCAAAGATAGACAAACTGCAGGAGAAGAAACAAAATTTGATTTTTTTGATGAAAATTTCAATCATTTGCCCTTTACGAATGGGCATCCAAATTCTAACCCGCCTTATTTTAGACCGGATAAATTTGAACAAATGAAAGAAATTGCCTGCAAACTATCTAAAGGAATTCCGCAGGTAAGAGTAGATTTATATAATATTAATGGGCATATTTACTTTGGGGAATTGACTTTCTCTCATTGGAGTGGAATGGTTGCGTTTGAACCAGAACAATGGGATTATAAATTTGGTGAATGGATAAAGTTGACTGAATAACATGGAGCATTTATTAAATCAAAAGGTGAAACAGGCGACTGCTTGGTCGTCAATAACGGAAATTATAGCAAAATTAATTTTACCTATCGTTAATATAATATTGGCGCGCTTGTTAACGCCCAGTGCCTTCGGTGTGGTTGCAACTATTACAATGGTGATTAGCTTTGCGGAAATGTTTACCGATGCAGGTTTTCAAAAATATATTATTCAACATGAATATGAGAGCGATGAAGAATTAGACAAAAGCACAAACGTTGCTTTTTGGACAAATTTATGCGTATCTGTGTTCATATGTTGTTTGATTTTCTTTTTCCGTGATTCTATAGCCAAGTTGGTTGGAAGTCCTGGATTGGGTAATTCTATCAGTATCGCTTCGCTTTTAATTATTGTTGCCGCATTTTCCAGTATTCAAATGGCGCGTTATAAGCGCGCGTTTGATTTTAAAACGCTGTTTTATGCACGTATCGGGACTGCTTTAATTCCTCTTTTGGTAACAGTCCCCTTGGCATTTATTTTACGCTCCTATTGGGCTTTGTTGATAGGTACGTTTATAAGCCAACTGTTTAACGCAATCATATTAACGTTAAAATCAAAATGGAAACCATCCTTTTACTATAATTGGTCGTTATTGCGCGAAATGTTTTCTTTTAGTGCGTGGACGTTGTTGGAAAGTCTTTCGATATGGCTTACAAGCTACATTGGAGTTTTTATTGTTGGAAGCCGATTAAATGAGTATTATTTAGGGATATATCAAACATCAATATCTACGGTTGGTACGTATATGGCACTTATTACGGGAGCTATTACTCCGGTTTTATTTTCAGCATTATCGCGTTATCAAGATGATGATATTTCATTCAAAAAAACGTATTATCGTTTACAAAGATTTGTCGCCATTTTTGTCTTTCCGATGGGGATAGGCATTTATTTATTCCGTGATTTAGTCACTTATATTTTGCTTGGTAGTCAATGGGCAGAGGCAAGTGGATTTATCGGGTTATGGGGATTGACCAGCGCATTTACAATTGTCTTTTCACATTTTTCCAGTGAAGTATTTAGAAGTAAAGGCAATCCTAAAATTTCTCTACTATTACAAATATTGCATTTGGTGTTTCTTGTTCCTACACTCTTGATAGCGATAGAGTACGATTTTAAGGTGCTTTATACGGCACGGTCACTCATCCGTATACAGATTATCGTCGTCGCGATGATT
This sequence comes from Candidatus Scatosoma sp., assembly GCA_045533485.1. Lineage (GTDB taxonomy): Bacteria > Bacillota > Clostridia > Christensenellales > Borkfalkiaceae > Scatosoma. The sequence continues at coordinate 8,472 of JAZSHX010000026.1, forward strand.
TTTATGCATACAATGTATAAATTGTCAATTATGCAAACGATAAAAAATGTTTTACCAATGATGCTATCGTCCATTGTTATGGGGGGCTTTGGCTATTGTTTGCAACAAATTAGTCCACATATTCTTTGGCAAATCACAACCATTTTTATATGCGTTGTCGCTTATTTTGCGATATTGCTTGGATGTTTCCCTAAGATAAGAAAGGAAGCGCTTGAAGGGAAGATTATAAAGAAAATCTTTCATAAAACAAAAGGAACGAAAAAAAAACGTTTATAAGTCCATAAGGAAAATATCGGTATGAACTGGAATAAAGCTTTTACAAAACTTTATAATAAAAAACCCGATTATACGGCGTTTACGCCTTATCGCATTTGTCCGATTGGGGCGCATACCGATCACCAGCTGGGGAAAATTACGGGCTTTGCCATAGATAAAGGCATTCATATTGCCTATGGCGCAAATGCTAACGGTATGGTAGAGCTGCAATCTTTGCAGTTTGATAAACGCGTACAATGGCACGTATCGTCCACGCCTGAAAAACCGCAGGGGGACTGGGCGGACCATTTGCGTGGTGCGACCATCGTTTTGCAATCGCGTTATCCCTTAAAAACAGGGCTGTGCGCGGTGATTGACGGGGAGTTGCCTATCGGGGGACTCTCGTCTTCGGCGGCGATTATCATCACCTTTTTATCGGCGCTTTGTAAACTCAACGGCATTTCTTTATCGCAAAGCCAACTGATTGCATTGTCGCAGGAAGCGGAAAATCAATACGTGGGCGTATCTTGCGGAAAATTGGATCAAAGCTGTGAAATTTATTGTAAGAAAAACCATTTGTTGTATTTGGATACGAAAGACGACAGTTATCAGCTGATACCGCAAAACCCGAATATGCAACCGTATAAATTCGTTGTGTTTTTTAGCGGTTTGGAGCGTAGTTTGGCGGGTTCGGCTTACAACTTGCGCGTCAATGAATGTAAAAATGCGGCATATTTACTCAAAACCTATGCAAATATGCCTTGCGGTACGCTGGAAGAAACGCATCTTAGAGAAGTGCCTTATGAAATTTATGCGCAATACAAGGAAAAATTGCCTGAAAATTTGCGTAAACGCGCGGCGCACTGGTATGCGGAAATGGAGCGCGTGGAAAGGGGCGCGCAGGCTTGGAAAGACGGGGATATCGCACAGTTTGGCAAGTTGGTTTTTGAAAGCGGTTACAGCTCTATTCATCAATGGGAAACGGGTTCGGCGGAGCTAATCAAGCTGTATGAGATTATGACGCAAACGAAAGGCATTTACGGCGGTAGGTTTTCGGGTGCAGGATTTAAGGGGTGTTGTCTTGCTATTATTGATCCAGCCTATCAAGAAAGCGTGGTGGAAACGGTAACGCGTGCGTATTTGCAAGCGTTTCCGCACCTTACGGGAAAATACTCGGCGCATATTTGCGAAAGCGCGGATGGGGTGAAATTATGAAATGTTTAATTTTGGTCGCAGGGTATGCGACAAGATTGTATCCACTGACGGAAAATTTCCCGAAACCTTTATTAAAGGTTGGAGAAAAAACCATTTTGGACTGGTTGATTGATGATATTGACACGGCTGGCGCGGTGGACGAATATATCGTAATTTCCAACCGTAAATTTGCTTCGCATTTTATATGGTGGGCAAGCACGAAACGGCAAAAAATTACTGTTGTCGACGACGGCACGACAAGCAACGAAACGCGGCTGGGCGCAGTGAAGGATATTCAATTTGCTATTGAGAAATTGCGGCTTAACGACGATATGCTGGTGATTGCAGGGGATAACGTGCTGGATTTTTCTTTGACAACATTTATTAGGTATGCCCTGCAAAAAGACACGTCGTGCGTGATGCGTTATTTTGAGCCAAACGATAAAAAATTGTCGAAAAGCGGCGTGCTCGAAATTGACGAAAACGATAAAATTTTAAATATGGAAGAAAAGCCGGAGAAACCCAAAGCGCACTGGTGTTGTCCTCCCTTCTATTTTTATAAAAAGCAGGACGCAAGGTGCATTGAAAAGGCAATTGCGGACGGTTGCGGAGTGGACGCACCCGGCAGTTATATTGCGTGGTTGTGCAAGCAAACTACGGTGCATGCTATGGAAATGCCGGGAAAACGCTACGATATAGGCAATTTGGAGAGCTATCAAGCGGTACAGCAGTCATATAAAGGGATTACGCGGTAAACAAACGACGCGGTGAAAGGATTTTTATGGAACAAACGACGTTACAATTATTGTTCAAGCTGGTAAAAAGCGCGCTGACGGGCGCAAAATTATCGCAGGACGACAAAGCGGAATATAAAACGGAGCAGTTGCCTGCACTCATTAAAACGGCGCAAAAGCACGATATTGCGCATTTGGTTGTGTTTGGCTTAAAGCATAACGGGTTACTGACTGACGCGGAAAAACGCTTGGAGCAATATATGCACAAAGCGGTGTTTCGACACGAAGGGATGCGGTTTGAATACGAACAGCTTTGCGCGGCGCTTGAAAAGGCGCAAATTCCGTTTTTGCCTTTGAAAGGCGCGATTTTGCGGGATTATTATCCCGAAGCGTGGATGCGGACAAGCTGCGACATTGATATTTTGGTGCGCCGTGAGCATTTGGAAGACGGCGTTTTATGCTTAACGCAAAATTTACAATATGAAGAAAAGGGACGCGCCACACACGACGTTTCCTTGTATAGCCCGTCGGGCGTGCATATCGAACTGCACTTTGATTTGGTGGAAGAAGATCACGCGAACAACGCAACGGGCGTTTTGCATACCGTTTGGGATGACGTGCGCTTGCGTGACGGTTGTGCATACTGGTATCAAATGAGCGACGCGTTCTTTTATTTTTATCATATCGCGCACATGGCGAAGCATTTTGAAACGGGCGGTTGTGGGATTAAGCCGTTTATCGATTTGTGGATATTGGATAATTTACCAGGCGCGGACGAAGAAGAGCGTCGACAGCTTCTTGAAAAGGGCGGACTTTGGCAATTTACGCGCGTTTGCCAAAAATTGAGCAGAGTTTGGTTGAACGGCGAAGAGATGGACGACGTGTCTTTGCAAATGCAACAGTTCCTTTTGCACGGCGGCGTGTACGGGTCTGCGGACAATCGCGTTATTTTACAGCAAAAGAAAAGGGGTGGACGGCTGGGCTATATTTGGTCAAGGATGTTTGTGCCTTATGCAAGGTTAAAACGCTATTACCCGATTTTGGAGAAACACCGCTGGCTGACGCCGTTTATGCAGGTGCGCAGATGGTTTATGCTGTTGCGGCCTGACATTAGAAGAATGGCAAAAAAAGAATTGAAAGCCAACAGCAGTTTAGATAAAGGCAAAGCCGACGAGATGAAGGCGTTTTTAGATACTATTGGTCTGCAATAAGCAGACCGAAATAGAAAAAGAGCGGCATACGCAAGAATAGTTTTGGGGAAAATGACGGGAAAGAAGTAAAAAAGGAAGGGTGACATGAAAAACACGCAAATCACGTTTTACCCTATGCACGTGCATTTACACGCTTCGCACGAGCCGTCGGCGTCAATCGGTTCGCATATGAGCCGCGCCGCCTCGTTGGGCATAAAACATATTTGGATAACCGAACACGATACGCGTATGGGACAAAAAGGGCGTAATGCAAAGGACGCCTTCTTTTTCTCTGAAGAAAATTTATTCATTGAAGGCTTGCGCGCCGGTTTTTTGGACGAAGAAGAAAATACGGGCGCACACACGTTTGAAAGGACGGAAAACGGTATTGTTTTACACATGCAAGCAAAGCGAGACAAAAAGCAAAGCTTGCTGTTTTATTCCAAGGGGAAATGGCATTGCGACGCGTTGTTTGCGCGCCTTAAAGTGCGGTTGAATGCGGACATGGTGCTTGCAAACGAACAGGCAAGCGTTATCGTGGAATTTGTTTTATCGGCGCAGCCGCCTTCGTATAAGCAGGCGCGGCTTCGTTACGTTTTAGGGAAAATGCCCAAAGAAGAAGCGTTGACGCAGTGCTTGCCGATGCCTGAAAAACAGGACGGCGCGTATGATTTTCCCATTAGTAAAGACGTGAGTGAAGCAATCGGCGGCTTGGATAACGCGCTTTGTAATGTGCGTTTGACGGTGCAAGGCGGCGCAACGCTGACATTTCGTTCCTTTGCGTTTGAAAGAGAGCTGAATTTTGAACAGGTGCGCCAAGAGCAAATAAAAATCGCCCGAAGGCTGGGCGAAAAGTGGGGAGTGACGGCTTTTTCCTGCTTTGAAATTACGGGCGCGGGGCATCACAAAAACTGTTACGGTACGCACGTGCCTGTAATCGATTACATAGCGGAAGACTTCCGCGTAAACAACGAAAATGCCATTGCGCATGTCAAAGCGCACGGCGGTATTTTTTCGTGGAACCACCCGTTTACCGAAGTGTCGGCGAAGGGATTGCCCCAAGAAGAGCGTAAGGCGCTTGCGGAGCAGGTGACGGAGGAGCTTATAGAAAACCGTGTGCACGGCGCAACGATGATGGAAGTAGGTTTTCCTGTTGGCAGGGATGGGTTTAACGCGCAATATTATCTGCAGCTTTGGGATAAGCTTGCAACAAGCGGCGTTTTTATCACGGGTGATGGAGATAGCGATAACCATGGCGCGGCGGCGGCAGGCTGGACGGAAGGTAACAATTTTTGCACGTATGCAGGCGTGGAAAGCGGAAAACAACCGACGGAGCAAGCGTTTGTGCAGGCGTTTCGGCGTGGCTTGGTGTGGTTTGGCAATCCCGTGCTTATGCGCAATTTTGCTTTTCGTGCAAAACACGCGGAGATGGGCGAAGTGCTTATCGGTAAGCGTGTGCGCGTACGTTTTTCATCAACGGATATACAGTGCGGCGGATACGCGCGGTGCATAGTCAACGGGGAAGAAGTCAAGCGCATAGCCGTCAAGAAAGGGAAAGTTGCAGGGGGCTTTGTGCTCACTTGTAAAGAAAAATATAATTTCGCAAGAGTGGAGCTGTATACGGACGATGACCTTTTGATGGCGTCGACCAACCCCATTTATATGGTTTCGTGTGCGCAAGCCGTGCCTAAAGAAGCAATCGAAAACGGCAGAACAAGGGGGCAGGTATGAGAATATTTTTTACAAGACACGGTCAGGTGTTTTCGGAAAAGTATTATCAAGGCGATGCGCAACGCCCCGTAGGGAACACGGCGCTGAGTGAACTTGGTAAGGAGCAAGCCGCTATCGTAGGTAAGCGCTTGCAAGAGCTTGATTTTAAGGGGGTAATTGTAGCGTCCCCGTACGACAGAACGCTGGAAACGGCGCAAATTATTGCGGAGATAGTGGATGCGAAAATATATCCGCTGGTAGCTTTGCAGGAAATGTTTGTGGAACGAGCGCCCGACAATCCGTTCAACGGTTTTTCGGGGGAACAAATCGTACAAAAATACAACCGCACGGAGTTGCGTTATCCTTTGCCTTTCCCTTGGTGGGAAAACAAAAACGACGATTTGGCGGAAGTGATAGAACGCGTGAAAAACGGACTTGCGTCTGTGCTTCCCGATTTGATAAAAAGAACGGACGTGTTGTTGGTAGGGCACGCGGCGACGGCAGTGGCGGTTCGGCATTTATTTGGTATCACGGACAAGCTGATGGATTTTCACTGGAACTGTCATTTATCGCTTTTATACGATACGGATGGCGGGATGCCGTATGCGTGCGATTGCGGGCATTTGCCTATGGATAAGCGCACGGGAAACGCGTTGCTTGCGGTGGATAAAAATAGGGAAATGGAGCAAAAGCTGGCTACCGTGTACGCGTTTAAGCAAAAATACGGCGACAATTTGGTGTTGCATATCGGGGATACGGAATCGGCAAATTATATAGAATTTGCGCGTCTTATCGACGCGGTAAAGCCCAAGGTGATTGTGCACACGGGCGATTTAGCGGATGAAATCAAGGCAGGGCGCATAGAGAGTGTTCGGTCGTACTGGAAACAATCGGCGTGGACGATGATAGATATCATGAAACGCTCGGGTGCGCGCGTGATTATCGTACCTGGGAACAATGACCTTGCGGATATCTTGCGTGAGCGCACGGACGTGGAAGTGGTTGCGCCTTGTACGGTGATGCAATTTGGCGGTAAAAAAGTGTATTTGACGCACTCGGTGAAGAGTATCGAAACGCAAAGTGATGCGGAAATTTATTTATACGGTCACGGTCAAACGGGAGAAACGCGTACAAAAACGGACAATCGGCGCGGTGATAAAAAATATTTCAACGACAGCTGGGGCTCGTCCCTGCACTGTTTTGAAAAGGACGCGCACGTAATTTTGTAATAAAAAGGCATTGTCAAAAAACAACCCCCTTTTCGTACAAACGAAAAGGGGGTTTGATATGTAACAAATTAAATATACGGATGTTCGGGGCGGATCACGCAGGAGCATTCGGGGCGAAGCTCGTGAATACGCTCCGCAAGCGCGGCGGCAACCGCTTGGCCGTTGAGTTTGGGATCGACGGGGAGAAGTAAATCAAAAATCAAATTGATTTTCGTTTCGCCCTTGGTCATACGGAAATCGTGAATAGAAAGGCGTTCGTCTATTTGTTTGGCAGTGTTTTCCGCTAATGCGCGCAGTTCGTTGACAAGCGGATCGTCTACGACAAGCGGATCTAAATGCACGGTTACGATACAGCCGAAGGCATCGTGCATATTACGCTCTAACGTGTCCACTTCTTCGTGCGCGATATTGATATCCGAATTAGACGGCACTTCGGCGTGAAAGGATACGATTTTTCTGCCAACGCCGTAATCGTGTACCATAACGTCGTGGATGCCCACGATACTGGGATAATTTTTGCAAAAATCGTAAACGTCTTGGATAAACGCGGGATCCGCAGGACCGCCAAGCAACAAATCGATGGTTTCCTTTGCGGCTTTTAAGCCGGTGTAGAAGATGAATGCGGCAACGAAAATGCCTGCCCAACCGTCGATAGCCACGCCTGCGTATCTGCCTACGATAGCGGAAATTAAAACAAGCAAGGTTGCGGCGCAATCGGAAAGGGAGTCCAGCGACGCCGCTTTGAGTGCGGTGGATTGCACGGCGATACCCATTCTGCGATAGAAAAAGAACAGCCAAAGCTTGATAAAAATTGCGCCGACAAGTACGAATAAGGTGGTCAAGCTGACGGACGGCAGGGTGGGGTTTATAATCTTTTCCAAAGACGATTTGAACAACTCAAAACCGACGAACAGGATAACCATGTCCACGATGAACCCTGCAACGTACTCCATTCTGCCGTGGCCTTGGGGGTGTTCCTTGTCGACGGGTTTTGCCGCCATACGGAAGCCGATTAAGGCGATCACGACGGAGAAAGCGTCCGTGATATTGTTGAGCGCGTCGGCAATAATAGCGACGGACGCGGCTATAATACCGATGGTGAGCTTGGCGATGAACAAAAGCACGTTTAAGCTGATCCCAACACCGCTGGCAAAGGAAGCCAGCTTACCGCGGACTTCCGCATCGGACGCGTCTTTGCCGTTTGTAAATTTACGAATGAAAAAGTTAATCATGAGATACCTTACCAAAATATGTTATTAAGTCGTATATGTACAGTATACGCGAAAGCGGTGGGTTTGTCAATGTAAATGTAGGCTGCACGCGCGAAAAAGTGAAAAAGCAAAGAAAATTTTCAAAGGCAGGCAAGACAGTTGACTTTTATCAAATAAAATGATATGATAATGCTCAACTTATTTAGGGAGTGAAAGGATATGGAAATTTGGGTAGCAATGATATTGTTGGCGGTCGGGTTCGTTTGTTTGGTAAAGGGAGCGGACTGGTTTGTGGACGGTGCGGCAGGCATTGCCGAGAAATTGCACGTGCCGCACTTGGTTATCGGTTTGACCGTAGTGGCGTTTGGGACGAGCGCGCCTGAGCTAGCTACGTCGATTATTTCGTCCGTGCAAGGTTCAACGGGGCTGGCTATCGGCAATATCGTAGGCAGCAACATTACGAATATTTTGTTGATTTTGGGTGTGGCGGCGATTATTGCGAGCTTGCCTGTTTACAAAGATACGTTAAAAATTGATTTTCCCGTTTTAATCGTGGCGTCGGCGCTGTTGCTTCTTTGCGGTTTGGACGGGGAACTTAGCCGCTGGGAAGGCATTGTGTTTTTCGTAATGTCGACTGTGTACACCGTGTTGCTTATCAAGATTGCCATGGGGCAACGCGATAAGGAAAAGGTGCGTACGCAAATTTTGGAAGAACGCAAAGAGGTAATTATTCCCGATGACGGCGATAGGGATGAACCGACTACGGCGTACGGGCGTTGGTATAAGAAAATGAAAGCGCATACGTGGTTTTTAAGCGTAGTTACGCTTGTAGGGCTTGGTATCGTTGTGCTTGGCGCGCAACTTGCGGTAGAAGCGGCTACGGCGATTGCTGTAAAGATCGGTATTTCCGACCGTATTATCGGTTTGACGGTGGTAGCTATCGGTACGTCCTTACCTGAGCTTGTAACCTGCGTAGTGGCGGCGAGCAAGGGAAATACGGATATCGCCGTGGGGGATATTGTCGGCAGCTGTATTTTTAATATTTTGCGAACGCTTGGGATTGCCGCAACGATTGCTCCGCTTGTGTTTGCCTCCGAATTTTTGATTGATACGGCGATTGCATTGGGGGCGGCGGTGCTGTTGTGTGTGCTTGGCTGGATAAAGGACCATAAAATTAAGCGTTGGGGCGGTATCGTAATGCTTATCGGGTTTGCGATATATTATGTGTATTTGTTTGCTGTATAAGGCGTTGTATAACAAAAAACGGCGGTTGGGAACAACCGTCGTTTTTGTTTGTGTAGTATAAATCGTTATTGATTATCTTCTTGATTTTGCATATATTCTTCGCGTTTTTTCTTGATTTCGCCTGCTTTTACGATTGCCCACGAAGTGATTTTTACACTGATGATAATCAAGCCGATAACGACGAAAATTGCCAAAAGACCTTGCCACAAGAAATTCAAGGCAGGTTTCAAAACGCTCCATTGCATAGGTTTCAAATTGTCAAAAGCTGCTAATAACATAGTCAACATACTTTTACCTCCTTATAAGCAGAACGGGCCAAGGATACCGATGATCAAGCCGCCGACGATAGCGGAAGCGATTTGACCGGATACGTTTGCGCCTACTGCGTGCATGAGCAAGTGGTTAGACGGGTCTTCCTTCGTACCCATTTTTGCAACGACGCGCGATGCCATAGGGAACGCGGAAATACCTGCCGCGCCAAGCATAGGATTGATTTTTTCCTTGCTGAACAGGTTGATAAGCTTTGCGCACATTACGCCGCCGATGGTGTCGAATACGAACGCGAACAAGCCAAGCGCCATAATGATGAGCGTTTCAAAGGCCAAGAACGCCGCCGCTTGCATTTGGAAGGAAATGGTGATACCAAGGAGCAACGTGATGATGTTGGAGAACGTCGTTTGCGCCGTTTCCGAAAGCGATTTCAAAACGCCGCATTCACGGAGCAGGTTACCGAACATCAACATACCGACAAGCGAAAGCGAATCGGGAGCAATCAAGCCGGAAATGACCGTAACGATGATGGGGAACAAAACACGCATCAAAGGCGAAACTTGCTTTGCGCTGTATTTCATTTTAATCATACGTTCTTTTTTCGTCGTACACATTTTGATAACGGCAGGTTGTACGATGGGAACAAGCGCCATATACGAATACGCTACGACCATGATAGGGCCGATATATTTGGACGCAAGCTGCATCGCAACCAAGATAGCCGTAGGGCCGTCCGCCGCGCCGATAATACCGATAGACGCCGCGTCGTTCAAAGGGAAGCCGATCATCGCCGCCAAGATGATGGTAACGAAAATACCAAGCTGCGCCGCGCCGCCCAAGATGAAGAGCTTGGGGTTGGTCAAGAGCGGACCGAAGTCGATCATACAGCCGATACCGATAAAGAGCAGCAAGGGCATAGCTTCACTGGCTTCGATGCCTACCTTGAAAAGGGAAGTGATGATACCAAGGTGTTCGCCGTTTGCGGGATCGCCGATAACGGGGGACAAGGGTAAGTTTACAAGGATTGCACCAAAACCCATAGGGAGCAAAAGGGCAGGCTCCATATCTTTCTTGATGGCAAGATAGATCAAAATGCCGCCGATTGCCCACATGGCAACTTGTTGCCACGAAAGGTTTTGAAAACCTTGAATAAGGAAATCAAACATATATGCCTCCAGTTTAACATATTTAACAAAATTATTATAAAAAAATAAATAAGTAAAGTCAAGCAATTACGCGCGCGTATACGCAAAAAAATAAAATGAGGTAGGAATGCGAAAAAAAGATAAAAAATTATGCAAAAACCATGCAAAAACGCTTGCTAAATCTTATAAAAACCGATATAATAGATGTCGACTTCGAGCGTTCCGCTGCCTTTTTCGGGCATAGTGAGGAGCTATGCAGCGGGTTATGAACGTTTCGTAAATTATGGAGGTAAAGTCTGAAATGAAAGGATTGATTGAAGCTATCAACGCAGAAAGTTTGAAAGCAGAAGTTCCCGCATTTGAAGTAGGCGACACGGTTAAGGTTGGTTACAGAATTATCGAAGGCGGCAAGGAAAGAGTTCAAAATTTCGAAGGCGTGGTTATCGCTAAGAAAAACGGCGGCGTTTCCGAAACGTTCACCGTTCGTCATATTTCCTATGGCGTAGGCGTAGAAAAAACCTATCCTCTTCACTCCCCGAAAATTGCGTCCATCACGGTCGTAAGACGCGGTAAAGTTAGAAGAGCGAAGCTGTATTATTTGCGTAAGCTTACCGGTAAGGCAGCAAAAGTTAAAGAAAAAATTTAAGTTAGGTTTCAAACCGAAAAAAGGTTGTCCAAAGTCAAGGACAACCTTTTTTTTGGCTATAAAATACGTCGCAATACTGCGTTAACCTTGCGTTTTCCCTTGCTCGTTTACGCCCAAGCAAACTCCCGTCGGGAAAGCCGCGGTTGCCTTGTCTTGCTTGTATTTTCCTACGCCAAACTGATAGAAAAAAAATTCCTAAAATTTGCCGTAAAACTGTTTACTTTTTTGTGCATTTAGGGTACAATATACAATGGGCATATATATAAGGTAGGGAATTTTTGCTTTTTTGACAAAAATCCGCACCGTTTGCCAAGCTTCGACGCGAAGGAGAAAACAAATGATTGCAAAAGTACAAAGTTATGCTCTGTCCGGGTTAGAAGGCGTATGCGTAACCGTGGAAACGGACGTGATGCGCGGACTCCCGTCTTACGACGTGGTGGGCTTGCCCGACGCGACCGTGAAAGAATCCAAGGAACGCGTAAGAAGCGCCATTAAAAACAGTTTGTTGGAATTTCCTTTACATAAAATTACCGTCAACCTTGCGCCTGCGTACGTGAAAAAGGAAGGATCGGCGCTCGATTTGCCTATCGCGCTTAGCTTGCTTTTGGCAAACGGTAGCTTGCAAGCGGACGTAACGGACGTCATTTTCCTTGGCGAGCTTGCCTTAAACGGCGATTTGCGCGCCGTAACGGGTGTGTTGCCTGCGATTATTTCCGCAAGGGATAAGGGCTATAAGCAATTTGTCGTGCCGTACGATAACCGCAAGGAAGCAAGCTACGTTCGCGGTGTGGAAGTGTATGCCGTGAAAACGTTGCGAGAGCTGGTCGATCATTTATCGGGCTTTGCGCCCGTTGCGCCCGTGGAACAAGCGCCGTTTGCGGCAGGGGAGCACGAACAGCAAAACGCATACGATTTATCTTTCGTCAAGGGCCAGCCCATGGCAAAGCGCGCGTTGGAAGTGGCGGTGGCAGGGGGACATAACGTAATGTTCGTAGGGCCGCCGGGCAGCGGTAAAACCATGCTGGCGCGTTCGCTTCCCGGGATTATGCCCGATATGTCGTTTGACGAAGCGTTGGAAATCACGAAAATTCATTCGGTAGCAGGTACGCTTGGGGATAGGGGTATCGTTACGGTGCGTCCGTTTAGAAGCCCCCATCATACGGCGACGACCGTTTCCCTTTGTGGCGGCGGCAATAAAGTGGTGCATCCCGGGGAAATTTCCTTGGCGCACGGCGGTGTGCTGTTTTTGGACGAATTGCCCGAATACAAGCGTTCCGCGCTGGAATCGCTCCGTCAACCCTTGGAAGACGGCGTGATTACCATTTCGCGTGCAGGCGGTACGGTGACTTACCCTGCGTCCTTTATGCTTTGCGCAAGCATGAATCCCTGTCCTTGCGGACATCTTGGTTCAAGCAAGCAACGCTGTTCCTGTACGCCCAACGATATTCGCAAATACCGTGCGAAAATTTCCGGACCGCTACTTGATAGAATTGATATTCAAGTGGAAGTAGACGGCGTCAATTACGACGATTTGGTAAGCGAAGCGCACGAAGAAAAGAGTGCGGACGTGAAAGCGCGTGCCGACGCGGCAAGAAAAATACAAAGACAGCGCTTTGCAGGCACTTCCGTGACGACCAACGCGGAAATGAGCGAAAAGGAAACGCGCGCGTATTGTAAGCTTTCGCCTGCGTGCGAACAGGTGCTGAAAGAAGCGTTTGAAAGCTTGCACCTTTCCGCGCGTGCACGGTCGCGTATCTTAAAGGTAGCGCGCACGATTGCCGATTTGGCGCTTAGCGAAGAAATTACAGAAGAACATTTATACGAAGCCATTTCCTACCGTACCTACGGGGCAGGGCTTTCCGATTTGGATTGATAGGGCGTAGCGTATGGATAAGAACAAAATTATCACCGTGGATATAGATGACGAACGCTATCCTAAGGCGTTGCTTGGGTTGGATAACGCGCCCAAGCAGCTGCAAGCGGTGGGGGACATTTCCCTGTTACAATCACGCTTGTTTACCGTGGTCGGTTCGCGCAGGACGCCTATGGCGGCGCTCAAAGCAGGCGCGGAAATCGTCAAGGAGATTACGGGTGCGTTTACCATAGTGACGGGCGCGGCGGACGGCGGCGATACGGCGGCAATCGAAGGCGCTTTAAGTGCAGGCGGCAAGGTGATTTGCGTGCTGGCAGGCGGTTTTTCGGTAGTGCCGCAAAGCAATTTACCGCTTCTTAAAAGGGTGGCGGAAAACGGTTTGTTGCTTTCTCCTTACGAATATGACACGCCCGTGCGCAGTTTTTCGTATGAATACAGAAATCAAGTGCTTGCTACGCTTGGCGAAGGTACGCTGGTGCTGGGCGCGGCGGAAAAAAGCGGCGCGTTGATAACGGCAAAATATGCCTTTGCACAAAAGAAAAAGGTGTTTGCTTTGCCCTATTCGTTGGGCGTAACGGCAGGGGCAGGGTGCAACGCACTTATCAAAAGGGGTGCGTATTTGACGGAAATGGCAGAAGACATTTTATCTGCGTTTTCGTTGCAGGTACAAGCAAAAGAAAAACCGCGCGTGGCGTTAAGCGAAGACGAAGAAAAGCTGGTGCAGGCACTCCGCGACACTTCGGGGGCGCACGTGGCGGTGCTTGCGCAAAAAACGGGCATTCCGCTGTTCAAGGCAAGGGCGCTGCTTTCCGCGCTGGAAGTGAAAGGGTTGTGCGTTGCCGTGGGCGGTAATCAATACGCCCCCGTGTAAATAAAAGACAAGGAGTGTGCAATATGAAAAAAGTTACCAAGTGGCTGTCGGTTATCTTTTCGGTCGTTTTTTGCGCAGTTTGTTTTTCTTCGTGTCTAATTCCGTTGTTTGATTCTATAGAAATTAGAACGCCCGTGGATGCGATTGAAAAAATTGAAATCATTTATAGCTTGGATCTTGCTCAACCGACGGAAGAAGGGTGGAAACAGTACCAAAGGGAGCAAAATGTGTGGATTTTGTCTAAACCAGAACATATTGCCGACATAGCGGAAACAGACTATGCTGCTTTTATAGCGGATTTGGAAGACCTGCCTTATAGGGGCTGGGTGCTTTTAGGGGCTGCAGTCGATCCGAGCTTTTCTGTTTATGGGTACATTGTTGTTATACATACCGCCGAGGGGGAAGAATATTATTCTGCGAGCGGCGGCGGCTCTTTGACGAGTTGTAAGGAAGAATTATGGCGAGCTTGCTTGCAAAAGTACGTGGACGTGCCGTTGAATAACCCCTCATTAAGATAAAAAAATCGCACGCAAGAAAAGCGGTAAAAGTCCGCAATAATCAAATAAACAAAAAATTTCTTGATATAAGGAAGACAAGAATGGATTTAATTATCGTAGAGTCGCCTTCTAAGGCGAAAACCATCTCCAAATACTTGAAAGGCAAATACCGCGTGGACGCGTCCGCAGGGCATATCCGCGACTTGCCCGTGCATACGCTTGGGGTGGATTTGCAAAATAATTTTGAACCCAAATACGTCAATTCCGAAGGAAAGGAAGACGTTATCCGCCGTTTGACGGACGCGACGAAAAAAGCCGATCGCGTTTACCTTGCAACTGACCCTGACAGAGAAGGGGAAGCGATTGCTTGGCATTTGCAAACGGTGCTGGGCTTAGACGAAACGGGGGAAAACCGCATTCAATTTAACGAAGTGTCCCAACACGCCATTGAAGAAGCGTTGAAACAGCCCCGTCAAATCAATTATAACTTGGTAGACGCGCAACAAGCGCGCCGTGTTTTGGATAGACTTGTGGGGTATAAACTCTCCACTCTGCTCAACCACAAAATCGAAGATAAAAATTCTTCGGGTAAGCGTACGCTTTCGGGGGGCAGAGTGCAATCGGTGGCGCTCAAATTGGTGGTGGAGCGCGAACGGGAAATTACGGCGTTCAAGCCCGAAGAATACTGGAACTTGACGGCGGAGCTTCGCGATCAACCCAAAAAGTACGCGGCGTTTAAGGCGCTTTTGGAAAAGAAAGGCACAAGAAAATATAAGCCGTCTTCCGCGGAAGAAACGGCGCAAGTGTTGGCGGCGTTGGCGGATGGGAAATTTATTGTTTCCAAGCTGAAAAAGACGGTGGTAAAATCGCACGCGCCTGCGCCCTTTACGACCAGCTCTATGCAACAGGACGCGTCGACGAAGCTTGGTTTTAGCGCACCGGAAACGATGCAGCTTGCGCAACATTTGTACGAAGGTATTGCAACGGAAAACGGCGACCATATCGCGTTTATTACCTATATGAGAACGGACTCTACTCGTGTTTCCAAGGAAGCGCAAGCCAAGGCGCTTGCCCGTATCCGTCAAGTGTACGGCGACGAATACGCGCCCGAAAAGCCCAACTACTACGCGTCCAAAAAGGGCGCGCAGGACGCGCACGAAGCTATCCGTCCCATCGATTTGAATATGACGCCCGAAAAGGCGAAAGCATTGCTTGATAAAAAGCATTATTCCCTTTACAAGCTGGTGTATGAGCGTTTCTTGGCGTCGCAAATGGCGGAAGCCAAATACAACAGCACGCAAATGGAAATCGACAACAGCGGTTATATTTTTAAATCCAGCGGTAAAGTGCTCCTTTTTGCAGGGTTCACGGCGGTGTATCAGGATATTTCCGCGAAAAAGGACGATGAAGACAGCATTGAAAGAAGCAAGCTTTTGCCCAACGTAAACGAAGGGGACGAACTGGATTTGGTTGCCTTGCAAAAGGAACAAAAATTTACCAAACCGCCCCTTAGATACACGGACGCGTCGCTTGTAAAGGCGATGGAAGAAAAAAATATCGGCCGTCCGTCCACCTACGCGACGATTATTTCCAAGCTGATGCAAAAGTACGTGAAAAAGGACGGCAAGTATATGGTGCCTACGCCCATTGCGTACAGCGTGGTGGATATGCTCAATCAATGCTTTGTGGATATCATGGATATCGGCTTTACGGCGGATATGGAAAATAAGCTGGATAACATTGAAGACGGCGGCGTCGATTGGCACAGCGTTATCGGCAATTTCTATCCCGGCTTTGAAAAGAACTTACGCAAGGCGTCGTCGTACGGCGATGAATTGACGGACACCGTTTGCGGTAAGTGCGGACATTTTATGCTGAGAAGAACGGGCAAAAGCGGTAAATATTTGGCTTGCTCCAACTATCCTGAGTGCAGAAATATCGTCAGTGAAAGCGCGGAAGAAATTTCCGCCGTGCGTTGCCCGAAATGCGGCGAAAATATGGTGGTGAAAAGCGGGAAATTCGGCAAGTTCTTGGCGTGTCCCAGCTATCCCGATTGTAAAACTACGCTGTCTATGCCGACGGACGAAGAGCCCAAGCTTGTGGGCAAATGCCCCGATTGCGGCAACGCCATGACGGTGAGAAAATCCAAAAAGGGCAAGGTGTATTACAGCTGCTTGGGATATCCAAACTGCAAATTTATGAGCTGGGATGTTCCCACGGGCGAAAGATGTCCTACCTGTCAAGGCGCGCTTGTCAAAACGGCAGGCGGCGGTGTGAAGTGCGAAAATAAAGATTGTAACTACCGCGTGAAAGGGGAAAAGCAGGAGAAGAAGGCGAAGTATACGCCGCAATTTGAAGAAGATTTTTCCGCGCCCCCGTTGATGGACGAACCGGATTTTAGCGGCGGTTATATCTTTGAAGGCATTGAAGATGAATACTAAGCAAGAAGTTGTAATCGTCGGCGGCGGTTTGGCAGGCAGTGAAGCGGCGTACTATTTAGCGTCGCGCGGTGTGAAAACGACGCTTGTGGAAATGAAGCCGAAAAAATTTACGCCTGCGCACGAAAGTGAAAATTTTGCGGAGCTGGTTTGCTCCAACTCCTTGAAAAGCAACGATATGTACGGCAACGCTTGCGGACTTTTGAAGCAGGAAATGCGTATGCTCGGTTCGCTGATTATACAAGCGGCAGACGCAACGAAGGTGCCTGCAGGCGCGGCGTTGGCGGTGGATAGAGAGCAGTTTTCTTCGTTCGTGACGGAAAAATTGCGCACGCAGGAAAATTTGACGATAGTCAGCGAAGAAGTGATAAAAATCCCCGATACGCAAAAGGACGGGGGCAGGTACGCGGTGATTGCGACAGGACCGCTGACGAGCGACGCGCTTGGGGAAGATATTAAGGCGAAATTTGGCGGCGGCTTGCACTTTTTCGACGCATCCGCGCCTATCGTGTCCGCAGAGAGTATTGACCTTTCCAAGGCGTTTACGGGGGATAGATACGGCAAGGGTACGGGTGATTATATCAACTGCCCGTTGACGAAAGACGAATATTACGCGTTCGTGGATGAACTTTTGAAAGCGGAGCGCGCGCACCTGCACGAATTTGAAAAGGGTGAAATTTTTGAAGGGTGTATGCCGTTGGAAGTGATGGCGTCGCGCGGAAGAGAAACCTTGCGGTTTGGTACGCTCAAGCCCGTGGGGCTGTTTGACGATAACGGCAACCGTCCGTACGCGGTGTTGCAGCTGCGCAGAGAAAACGAAGAAGGCACGGCGTATAACTTGGTGGGTTTTCAAACGAATTTGAAATTCCCCGAACAAAAACGCGTGTTTTCGATGATACGTGCTTTGCATAACGCGGAATTTTTACGCTACGGCGTGATGCATAGAAATACCTATTTGCAATCGCCCGACGTTTTGAATAGGGATTTTTCGGTTAAGAATAATCGTAAGCTGTTTTTCGCAGGGCAAATCACGGGCGTGGAAGGGTATGTGGAAAGCGCGGCAAGCGGACTGTTGGTCGGTATGGCGATATGGGCGCAAATGCAGGGCAAGGAAAGCCCGCAATTTGACAATACCACGATGCTGGGCGCGTTGCAAACGCATATCTCAACGCCGTGCAAGGATTTCCAACCGATGAACGCGAATTTCGGTATTTTGGCAAGCTTGCCCGTGCGGATTAAGGATAAGAAAGAACGGTATAAAGCGCTTGCGGAGAGAGCGCTTACAACGATACAAAAGTATGGAGAATAAATATGGAATTTAGGGGTACGACCATTTGCGCCGTGAAAAAGGACGGCGTGACGGCGATTGCCGGCGACGGACAGGTGACGTTTGGCGAATCGGTGATTTTTAAGAACACGGCGGTGAAGGTGCGCCGTATTTTCGGCGGAAAGGTGATTTTGGGCTTTGCCGGTTCGGTAACGGACGCGTTTGCGCTTACCGAACGCTTTGAAGGTATGCTCAATAAGTTTTCCGGCAATTTGATGCGCTCTGCGGTGGAGCTTGCGGAGCTTTGGAGAAGCGATAAAATCGGCCGTAAGTTGGACGCGATGATGATTACGGCGGACGAAAACACGCTGTTGATTTTGTCGGGGACGGGCGAAGTGATTGAACCGGACGAAGGCGTTTGCGCGATCGGCAGCGGCGGTAATTATGCGTTGGCGGCGGCGCGCGCGTTGTATCAAGAAACAGACTTTGACGCGGCAACGATTGCGACGAAAGCGCTGAAAATCGCATCGCAAATTTGCGTGTTCACCAACGATAATATCCGTTTGGAAACGGTGGGCGAAAAAGCGGAAAAGCCCGTGAAAAAAACGGCAAGCAAAACGAAAAAGGAGATAAAGTAAGCTATGGATTTATCGCCTAAACAAATCGTTTATCAATTAGACAAATACATTATCGGGCAAACGGACGCGAAAAAGGCGGTGGCAATCGCTTTGCGTAATCGCTATCGCCGTGCGCAGTTGCCCGTGGATATCCGCGAAGAAATTACGCCCAAAAACATTATTATGAAAGGGCCTACGGGGGTAGGGAAAACGGAGATTGCGCGTCGGCTTGCCAAGCTTGTCAAAGCGCCGTTTGTCAAGGTGGAAGCTACCAAATACACCGAAGTGGGCTACGTGGGCAAGGACGTGGAAGGCATGATTCGCGATTTGGCGGAGTGTGCGTACCGTCTTGTCAAAGCGGAAAAGGAAGAACAGGTGAAAGCCAAGGCGACGGTGCACGCGGAAAAACGCATCGTGCGCGCGCTTGCGGAAGCAAGAAAGGACGAGAAGGGCGACGAAGCCAAGGAAGTGTTTGAAAACCGTCTTTTGGAAGGGTTGCGCCGCGGCGAATACGACAATTTCCCCATTGAAATGGAAGTGACGGATATGCCCCAACCGATGGAGCTTGTGCCCGGCGGCGCGGCAATTTCTATCGGCAGTATTTTCGGGGATATGTTCCAACAAAAGAAGAAAAAACGCCGTTTCAGTGTGAAGGAAGCTATGCAAATTGCCGTGGAAGAAGAAGCGTCGAAGCTTCTTGACGACGACGCAATTAAAGCGGAAGCGTTGTACCGCGCGGAAAACGACGGTATCGTGTTTATCGACGAAATTGATAAAATTGCAGGCAAGGGCAATCAGCAGGGCGCGGACGTTTCCAGAGAAGGCGTGCAACGCGACATTTTGCCTATCGTGGAAGGTTCGACGGTAGTCACCAAATACGGCCCTATCAAAACGGATTTTATTCTCTTTATCGCGGCAGGCGCGTTCCACGTGTCGGCGATTGAAGATTTGATACCTGAACTGCAAGGCCGTTTCCCTGTATCCGTAGAACTCAACAGCTTGACGAAAGACGATTTCGTGCGTATTTTGACGGAAACGGAAAATTCGTTGACCTTTCAATACCGCCAGCTTTTGAGCGTGGACCATATCGATTTGCAATTTGACAAGGGCGCGATTGAGCGCATTGCGGAAGTGTCGGTGGAGCTTAACGCCACCAGCGAAGATATCGGCGCAAGAAGATTGCATACCGTGATGGAATATCTTTTGGAAGACATTTCGTTCAACGCAGGCGGGGATTATCCCACGTTTACCTTGAATATTGACGCGAAATACGTCGATGAGCATTTGAAAAAGCTCACGGGCGACAGAAATTTGAAGAAATACGTTTTATAAGGAAGAAGCAATATGATAAATATTCCCAAGGGCACGAAGGACGTTTTGCCCAGCGAATCGTATAAATGGCAATACGTGGAAGATATGGCGCGCGACGTGGCGCGTAGCTTTCAATTAAAGGAAATTCGCACGCCTGTGTTTGAACACACGGAGCTTTTTAACCGCAGTGTGGGCGATACCACGGACGTGGTTACCAAGGAAATGTACACGTTCAAGGACAAGGGCGATCGCTCTATTACCTTAAAGCCCGAAGGCACGGCAGGCGTGGTGCGTTCGTTTGTGGAAAACGGTATGTATAACGGTGTTTTGCCTGCGAAAATGTATTATATTATCCCTGCGTTCCGTTATGAAAGACCGCAAGCAGGGCGGCT
Source organism: Candidatus Scatosoma sp. (assembly GCA_045533485.1). Classification (GTDB taxonomy): domain Bacteria; phylum Bacillota; class Clostridia; order Christensenellales; family Borkfalkiaceae; genus Scatosoma. The sequence continues at coordinate 28,567 of JAZSHX010000026.1, forward strand.
TAGAGAGTTCCATCAATTCGGTGTGGAAGTGTTTGGTGCGAAAGGCGCGCAAACGGACGCGGAAACCATTTTGATTGCCGACAGCTTGCTCAAAAAGCTGGGCTTGAAGGTGCAGCTGTTTATCAACTCTATCGGCTGTCCTACCTGCCGCGCGGAATACAACAAGGCACTCAAGGCGTTTTTCGCGCCCCATTTGGACGGGCTTTGCTACGATTGCAAAACGCGCTTTGAAAAGAACCCCTTGCGCCTTTTGGATTGCAAGGAAGAAGCGTGCAAAAGGGTGAACGCGGACGCGCCCAAAATGATTGATTATCTTTGCGAAGATTGCAGCACGCATTTTGAAGAACTCAAAGCGTGCTTAGCGCTTGCTGGGGTGGAATATCAAATCAATCCCCGTATCGTAAGGGGCTTAGATTACTATACGCGTACGGTGTTTGAGTTTGTGTCGACGTCCATCGGGGCGCAAGGCACGGTTTGCGGCGGCGGCAGATACGACGGGCTGATTGAACAGCTTGGCGGCAATCCTACGCCTGCGGTCGGCTTTGCGGCTGGTTTGGAACGCTTGCTGATGGTGATGGAGCAATCGGGGGTGGAAATCCCTGCGCCTGCGCCCGTTACCGTGTATATCGCAGGTATGGATAGCGATTGCAGAAAAAAAGCGTTTGCGCTGGCGTGCGCGTTGCGCGGTAGCGGCGTATCGGTGGAAATCGATCACATGGACCGCTCGGTGAAAGCGCAGTTTAAGTATGCGGACAAGCTGGGCGCGAAGTTTGTGGCGGTTATCGGCGGCAACGAACTTAACGAAGGGGTTATGAACGTGAAAAATATGGCGACGGGCGAAAGCGAACGCGTGGCGTTTGACGACGCGGTTGCATATTTTTCGGCAAAATAAGACATACTCAAAAAAGGAGAAAATGAATATGGTAAAACACGTAACTGCAAATGAATTGGAACAACTTATCCAAAAGGGCGACAAGCCCGTTGTGTGCGATTTTTGGGCAAACTGGTGCGGTCCTTGCCGTATGCTTGCGCCTATCTTTGAAGAAGTGGCGGAAAAATACGACGGCAAAGCGGAGTTTGTCAAGTTGGACGTGGATAGCGACGGCGCGGAAGTGCCTGCGAAGAAATACGGCATTTCGTCTATTCCCAACGTAATCGTTTTCAAGCAAGGACAGCCGACTGCAAATAACTTGGGGTTTGTGCCTTTGCAGGTATTTGAAGCATTTATTCAAAAGCATATCTAATTATATCTAAAAAAGCGTAAAACGGCAGCCAAGCAAGGTTGTCGTTTTTTTTGTTGAAATTGCGCTAAAATATGCCCGTTTGCGCATAGGACAAAATTCGATTGCGTTCGCCGTCGTTTCTTGTCGGGTGGGGATAACCGCATACGCGGTTGACCGCATAGGACAAAATTTGCGCGGCAAGGATAAGGTTCGACAAAAACCGCGCGTTAGGTCGGTAGGGCGGTAAGGGGTGTGTGTTTGCCGTTTCGACTACCCATGTATGCGTTGAACCGCATTTGCGGCTGTAAAAATATGCAGTTTTCGCCATATATCGGGACAAGGGAAAAAAAGAATTTTGTTGAAAAACTTGACAAAAATCGCCAAAAGTTGTATAATGGAAAAACCCAAAGAAAAGGAGAAAAAGTATGGGTGTAAACGAATACGATTTCAAATATTATCACGAAGGTTTTTTCGGGTATAGCTTAACGCAGGATTTTTATGAGTGGTCGCTGGCACATTTCGCGCCCATTATATTGTTGATTGCGGCAATCGTGCTGGTGTATATTTACCGTGAAAAGATTGCGGCTTGGAAAGGCGAAGAAACGCTGCGGTTTGTGCTTGGCGCGGTGCTTATTTTGAACGAAGGGTTTTATTACTGGCGGCTTTTGTACGTGGGGAACGGCGGCGCGGCGCAATTAGACCCGATGCTTACCTATTTGCCGTTGCAGGTCTGTGAGTGGTCGGCGTATTTGGCGGCGTTTATGCTGATGAAAAAAAGCAAAAACTTATTCGACGTTTGCTTTTATATTTGCTTGACGCTGGGGTTAATTCCTTACGTTATGCCGTCCGTGCTGTATTATGCAGGTCCGTCGTATGCAAGATATTATCAATTTTGGATAGAGCACACCGTGCCTGTGTTTGCCGTGTTCTATATGAAGTTCGTGCACGGGTTCAAGCAGGATTACCGCAAAATATATAAGCCGTTTATCGTGCTTGGCGTGTTGGCTACGGCGGCGGTGTATGCAAATTTACATATCGAAAACGCAAACTTTTTGTACCTTGCGGCAGGTACGGCAGGGGATTCGCTTGCTAACGTGTTGCCGAAAAATATTTGGGTGCGCCTTGGTTTGTATTTCGGGATTTTGGTGGTGCTGTTCTGCTTGGCGTCCTTGCCGCAAATTATTGCGGAACAAAAGGCGAAAAAGGCGGTTGTAGCGGTTGGCGAAGAGCCCGTAGCGCAAGCGGAAGAAACAGTCGAAATGCAAGAAACGGTGCAAGCGGTGGAAGCGGTTGAAGCGGTTGAAATGCAAGAAACGGCTGTGGAAGAAGAGAGCAAGGAGTTATTTGACCAAGCGCCCGAAGACAAATAAGCAGGGCAGGTATGCGATGATAAACAAAAAAAGCGTCGGTGTTGTAACACACCGACGCGTATTTTTTATTACAAATGGATATTCGGGATACCGTCGAAGCCCTTTTGGATTTCTTCGTCGCTGGGGATATAATCGGTCATTTTTCCATCGTGGAATTTTTCGTAGCTCATCATATCGAAATAGCCTGTACCCGTCAAGCCGAACACGATGGTTTTCTTTTCGCCCGTTTGCTTGCATTTGAGCGCTTCGTCGATAGCCACCTTGATAGCGTGGCTGGATTCGGGCGCAGGCAAAATGCCTTCTACACGCGCAAATTCTTCCGCCGCCTTAAACACTTCCGTTTGTTTGACGGAGCGCGCTTCCATAAGCCCTTGTTCGTACAGTTCGGAAAGGGTAGAAGTCATGCCGTGATAACGAAGTCCGCCGGCGTGGCTTGCCGCAGGGATAAAGCCGGAGCCAAGCGTGTACATTTTAGAAAGGGGGCAAACCATACCCGTGTCGCAATAATCGTACGCGTATTTGCCGCGCGTCAGCGTAGGGCAGGACGCAGGTTCAACGGCGATGAAATGATAATCGGCTTTGCCTTGTAATTTTTCGCCCATAAACGGCGCGATCAAACCGCCAAGGTTAGAACCGCCGCCTGCGCAACCGATTACGATATCCGCTTTTACGCCGTATTTATCCAGCGCCGTTTTCGTTTCTACGCCGATGACCGACTGGTGCAACAGCACTTGGTTGAGTACGCTGCCAAGCACGTAGCGGTAACCGTCCAGCTTGGTTGCCGTTTCCACGGCTTCGGAGATAGCGCAGCCAAGCGAACCGTTCGTGCCGGGGAATTGCTCTAAAATCTTTTTGCCCACTTCCGTGGTCATGGACGGAGAAGGGGTGACGTTCGCGCCGTAGGTGCGCATTACTTCGCGGCGGAAGGGCTTTTGTTCGTAGGAGCATTTTACCATGAACACCTTGCAATCCAAGCCAAAATACGAACAAGCCATGGAAAGCGCTGTGCCCCATTGACCTGCGCCCGTTTCCGTCGTGACGCCTTTCAAGCCCTGCTTTTTCGCATAGTACGCTTGCGCGATTGCGGAGTTTAATTTGTGGCTGCCGCTGGTGTTGTTGCCTTCGAATTTATAATAAATGTGCGCAGGCGTATCCAGCGCTTTTTCCAAACAATAGGCACGGATAAGCGGAGCAGGGCGGTACATTTTATAAAAATCACGGATTTCTTCGGGGATTTCAATGTACGGCGTGGTATCGTCCAGCTCTTGTTTTACAAGCTCACGGCAAAAAACCTGAGAAAGCTCGTCTTCCGTCATCGGTTGCAGCGTGTCGCCGTTCAAAAGGGGTGCGGGTTTGTTTTTCATAAACGCGCGCAAATTGTACCAGTATTTCGGCAATTCGTTTTCTTCTAAATAAATTTTATAGGGAATTTCTTTTTGCATAATAGTTTCTCCTACGTGGATTTTCTTGTTTTGGGTTAGTGGTGGAACGCATTTGAAATAAATAATCCCAAAGAGCCGTTGTATGCTCTTTGGGACGATATTTTTCTATCGCGGTGCCACCCAAATTGACTTATAAAAAGTCCGCTTTTTGCGCACAATCATGCGCTACGCCTGTTGTACGGATGCGTATTCCGTCGATTGCTACTGACGCTTATATAAAGCGCGTTCGTTCGCCCTCATAAGTCCATTCCTTGCCGTCCAACGCGTTGCAATTCCACCGCCTGCAACTCTCTGTGCCGTTTTTTACGGAAGTACTCTTCTTAATCATCGGTTTTGCTATCAAGTTGTACCTATCTTATCACTTTTTCTATGCGTTGTCAAGCGTTTGCATAGGGCAAAAGCTTATTTTTTTGCGTTTGCAAACAGGAAATCGTACGTTTGCTTTTGCGAATACGCATAATCCCAGCAGTTATGCTGTACTTTTGGCAAAATTGTCAATTTTGCCTGTCCGCCTGCGTCGTTGATGGCTTTGACCATATTTTTGCTTTCTACGCAAAGCACTACGGGGTCGTCTTCGCCGTGGAACGCCCAAACGGGGATTTTAATTCTGCCGCTGTTCCAGTACATACCGCCGCCGCAGCATACGATTGCCGCCGCGAACTTTTCGGGAAAGGACATCAAAAGCTGCCAAGACGCGTAACCGCCCATGCTTGTGCCTGTAAGGTATACTCTGTCCGTATCGATATAGGGCAGGGTGGACGCGTATTCGATAAATTCTTTCAGCTGTTCGAAAATATCGAACCAAGTGTTGGCAAAGCAAAGGGGGGAAATGACTACGGCAGGGAAATCGTCGTGGCTTTGCGCGTATTGTTCCACAACCGAACCGCGGATACCGTCTAAGGAAGTGCCGCGGCCGCCTGCGCCGTGTATGTTGATGATTAGCGGATATTTTTCCGCTTGCGTTTTGGGCATAAGCTCAATGTATTTAATGTTTTTGAAAATTTTGTCCATGCGTGTTTTTCTCCTTTGTTGCTATTATTGTACCCTTGTAAAATGGAAAAGTCAAGCATTTGCTTGACTTTTTTTTTATAATTTGATTTGGTTGAAAACTTCGCCGTTTTCAAGGTTTTTAAAAAGCATTTCGCCGTCCTTTACAAGGATATACGAATGGGGCGTGCCGTCCTTGGGGAGCGCTACCGAACCGCAATTGGCGTAAAACGCGCCGTTTGGCATTGCTTCAAAGCAAGGGGCGTGGAAATGCCCGTTCAACAACACGTCGTTTTCGCCTAGCAACGGGGGCGTTTCCTTATTATATAAATGCCCGTGCGTAGCAAACAGCGTCACGCCGTCCGCGTCGAAAAGCGCGTAATCTGCCATCATAGGAAACTCCAACACCATTTGATCGACTTCGCTGTCGCAATTTCCGCGCACGCAAACGATGTTTTCCTTGATTGCGTTGAGCATAGCGAACACTTTTTTGGGGGAATAGTCGGCAGGGAAATCGTTGCGCGGACCGTGGTAAAGTAAATCGCCAAGGAGCAACAATTTGTCGGCTTGTTCCTTTGCAAACGCTTGTAATAATTTTTCGCACCAAAAGGCAGAGCCGTGGATATCCGATGCAATTACGAAAGTCATAACGGTAAATCCTTAGAAAATAAATTTGATAACGTCCATTTGTTCGGGCAGGTTTTGTCCGCTTGCCAAGACGTTGGCGTATTTTTCCATAAGCTCGGGCAGTTGTTCTTCCTTGTAGCTTAAAAACGAATACGACGAATAATTGACTGCTTTGTTGGCAAGCAGGTTGATGGCGGTGGAAACAAATTCTCTGTTTTCCGTGATGCCTTTGATGGTCACGTTATTTTTCATCGCGTATTCCAAGTTGACGGGTAAGCTCTTGCCCGTCGTTGCGCAAAACGCCACGAAAGCATCGCGCTTGACAAGGGGGAAAAGCACAGAAGGCTCACTGCGGTTGCCGTGCGTTAAATACACTGCGCCGTCCGCCATTTTACCGCCCGTCACCGCCGATACGTTGGTTTTTAACGTTTCGTCGTTGGGGAAGGTGTAATAAATACCGCTCTTTTTTGCGCGCGCAAGGCGTTCGGCGTTGTTGTCCGCCAAAATGGGCACTGCGCGGTGGTAAATCAAAATTTGGCACAAAACGTTTGCGTACAAGCCGCCGCCCAGCACCAAAATGTGTTGGCCGATGGTAACGTTCATTTCGTCCACTACGTGTTCGGCAAGCGCAACGGCGTCAATCAAAAACGCGGCTTCGTCGGAAACGGAAGCGGGCAGGGGATACACGTCGTCTACGCCTGCAAGGCAGAAATCGCGATAAAACCCGTCTGCCGTTTCGCCTGCAATACGCAAGCCGTCGGGAGAGAGTTCGTCTTCCGTCACGCCTGCAAGGTATACGCGTTCGCCTTTTTTAATAAAGCTGTCTTCGCTGACCTCCGTCACTTGCCCGATGGCAAGGCGGCCGGGAATAAAGGGCGCGCGCACTTTGATTGCGCCCGTATATACGGCTACGTCCGATTCGGTTAAAAGCGCCTTGGTGATTTTTACCTTCACCTTATCGGGCACAAGCTTCAAATCGGGTGCTTTCACGTGTTGTAAATTGTGGGGATATGCAAGTTGCCATGCTTTCATAAACGCTCACTGTCCTATCGTTCGCTTGAATTTACGAAAAAAATCAGCGTTTTCGTATGCGAACAAGATAAGTATACCTTATTTTGCGTAAATTTGCAAGTATTTTTTATAAATTGCATTAAAAACAGTTGACGATTGAAAAAAAAAGCGGTATAATTGGTGCGTACAAAAATGAAAAACAAACAGCGAGGTGAAAATATATGAAAGCGGAAATTCATCCTAAGTATCATGAAGTAACCGTTACGTGCGCTTGCGGCGCTACGTTCAAGACGGGTACGACGAAAGAAGGCGACGTGATGAAAGTGGATATTTGTAGCAACTGCCATCCTTTCTTTACGGGTAAGCAAAAATTGGTTGACACCGGCGGACGTATTGACAAGTTCAAAAAGAGATACGGTCTTAACTAAGCAGAATTTGGGCTTTAAGTATGCGCTTAAAGCCCCTTTTTCATTTTTTGGCTATAAAATACTGCGCAATACTGCGTCGCGCTTACGTTTGTGCTTGGTCACGTACGTCTATGTACGCTCCCTGCGCACAATCCGCGCGCTTCTTGTCTTGCTTGTATTTTCCTACGCCAAACGGTTGCGGCAGAGTATTATCTAAGCTATCATAAAAGATAGAAGAGTGTCGCTCCCGTCGCACTGGTGCTTGTATTTTCTAACGGCAATGCCTACAAAATACGGAGCGATATATCGTCACGCTTAACGTCCTTAAATAAAAGGTTAAAAATTATGAAAGAAAACAAAGAAAAACGTGTTTCCATCGGCGGTCAAGCCGTTATGGAAGGGATTATGATGCGCGGCAAAACGGCAATGGTAACCGCCGTGCGCGATCCCGAACATAAAATACAAATAGAATCGGAGCGTTTAACTCCGCCCGAAAAGCAACGCAAGTTTTTCCGCTTGCCGTTCGTTCGTGGGGTAGTCAATTTCGTGCATTCGCTGATTGACGGCAATCGCGTGCTGTTGCGCAGTGCGGACGTGGCGTTTCCCGAAGACGAAGAACAGCAATCCAAGGCAGGGAAGCTGGTGGAGCAAAAATTCCACGTCAATTTGGGCGATATGGTGGGCTTTATCTCCGTCTTGCTTGGCGTAGTGCTTGCCGTGCTGCTGTTTATTTGGCTGCCGCAAACGCTGGCAGGGCTGTTTCCCTTTGATAAAACCAGCACGGGACTGGAAAGCGTGTGGTTTAACTTGATTGAAGGCGGTTTGCGTTTGCTGGTATTCGTGGGCTATATCCTGATAATATCCTTAATACCGTCGTTAAAGCGCGTATTTATGTGCCACGGCGCGGAGCATAAAACGATAAGCTGCTATGAACAGGGCAAAGAGCTTACTATTGAAAACGTGCGTACGTGTTCGCGCGTGCACGATAGATGCGGCACTACGTTTTTGTTCTTGGTGATGATCGTCAGCATTTTGGTGTTCTCCCTTGCCAACGTGTTCGTGGCAGGCTGGCTGTATACAGGCAAGGCAGCGGTGGATAACGCACTGCGCGTACTGTTCAAATTGTTATTGCTGCCCGTGGTGGCAGGCGTTTCTTATGAAATTTTACGCTTGCTTGCTAAAACGCGCGGTAAATTTTTCCTGATTTTCAAATGGCCGGGGCTTTTATTGCAACGCTTGACGACGCGCGAACCGGAAGACGGTATGATTGAGTGCGCGATCGTGGCGTTTACCACCGTGCTGAAAATGGACGCAGACCCCGATTATCCCACGCAATCGTTTGCGCTGGGCGGAAAGATGAGCGTGCTTTTGAAAAAGATGAAGGAACGCTTTGCAAAAGCGGATATCGACGGCGACGATGCGGAGTGGATTTTTGCGCTTAGCTTGGGTATTCCCAAGAGCGCGGTTTCTACCACGGAACGCTTGATTAAACGCGCGGAAGCGCAAGGCATTTTCAAGATTGCCGACGAACGCTTGACGGGCAGACCGCTTTGGTATATTATCGGCGACACGGATTTTTGCGGATATACCATAAAAGTGGACGAAAGAGTGTTGATACCGCGCCCCGAAACGGAAGAGCTTGCCGTGATGGTGGCAAATTCGTTGGAAGACGGATTTTCCGTTTTAGATCTTTGCACGGGCAGCGGCGCTATCGCTATCGCGATTGCAAAGGAAGCGGAAAAGCAGGGCAAGCAAGTCAAGGTGACGGCGGTGGATATCAGCGAAGCCGCGTTGGCGCTTGCCAAGGAAAACGCGCAGGCGAACGAAGCGGATATTTTGTTTATTCAATCGGATTTGTTCACGCGTTTGCGCGGTAGATTTGACGTGATTGTGAGCAATCCCCCGTATATTCCGTCGCAGGAAATCGACACCTTGCAAAGGGAAGTGAAAAGCTTTGAACCGCGCTTGGCGTTGGACGGCGGTGCGGACGGCTTGGATATTTACCGCCGTATTGCACAGGATGCGTTCAAATATTTGAACCGCAACGGCTATATCGTGATGGAAGTGGGCAAAGGACAGGCGCAGGACGTGGCGAAAATGTTTAAGGGCAGTGCCTACTCCGTGATTATGAAGGATTTTAACGACGTAGAGCGTTACGTGAAAATTATTACCTAAGTAGGGGCAAAGATATGTTTACGAAGCTGGAAAGTATTTATAAGCGTTATCAAGAAATATCCGCAAAGCTGGGCGATCCCGACGTGCTTGCGGACACTTCCGCGTGGCAAAAGCTTTCCAAAGAGCAAGCGGAGCTGAGCGAAACGGCGGAAAAATATCAAGAATATTTGCAAACGCAAGCGGAAATGCAGGCGGCGTTTGAAACGGCGGAAAGCGAAACGGACGCGGAAATGAAAAAGCTGTTTTTCGACGAAGCGTACGCTTGTAAAGACCGCTTGGCGGAAATGATAAACGAATTGAAAATTTTGCTTCTCCCCAAGGATAAAAACGACGAAAAAAGCTGTATTTTGGAAGTGCGCGCAGGCACGGGCGGCGAAGAAGCGGCGCTGTTTGCCGCGGAGCTTTGCCGTATGTATCTTAACTACTGTGCAACTCACCGTTTGAAGGTGGAAGAGATGGACGTGGCGCAAACGGAGCTTGGCGGCGTGAAGGAAGCCGTGTATAGCGTGAAGGGCGCAGGCGCGTATAAAATGCTCAAATACGAAAGCGGCGTACACCGTGTTCAACGCGTACCTGCTACCGAGACACAGGGGCGTATCCACACTTCGGCGGCGACGGTGGCGGTGCTTCCCGAAGCGGAAGAAATCGACGTGGAAATCAACGATAAGGATATCCGTATCGATATATTCCACTCAGGCGGCGCAGGCGGTCAAAACGTCAATAAGGTGGCGTCGGCAGTGCGTATTACGCATTTCCCCACGGGTATTGTCGTGACCTGCCAAGACGAACGTTCGCAACTGAAAAACAAGGAGCGCGCGTTCAAGGTCTTGCGCTCGCGCATATACGATTTTTATAATAGCCAAAGCGCACGTGCGCGCGAAGAGAACCGCAGGAGCATGGTCGGCTCAGGGGATAGAAGTGAGCGTATCCGTACCTATAACTTCCCCCAAAGCCGTGTGACCGACCATAGAATCGGGCTTAGTCAATATAATTTGGACGCTTTTATGACGGGGGATATTGACAGCATGGTGGAAGCGCTTGCCATCGCCGACAGAGAAGCGTTGCTTTCGTCGCAGGAAAATTGAAAAAAATGTAAAACAGTGCAAAAAACGCCCCACGCAATCAGCGTGGGGCGATAACTTTTATAGGGGTTTAACGGATAGGGGGAACGCCAAGCAATTCTTCTAAGGAAACGCAGTAAAATTTAGCAAGCAAAACGCAAGCGTCGACGCTGGGGATAACTTCGTTGCGCTCCCAACGCGATAAATTTTGGTTAGAAATGCCCGTTGCTTGTTCCACCTGTCGCAAGGTCAAACCGCGCTCCAAACGCAATTCTTTCATTGTCGTTCCGTAATTCGTTGCCATATTTTCTTCCCTTTTTAGTTATTTTACCACAAATATGTGGAAAATACTTGACTGCCACAAATATGTGGCGTATACTATAAATATAAGCAGCTGGAAAGGAGTAAAGGACATGAAAAACAGTTTGATAGAAAAACTTTACGTTGGTCAGGACGATGATAGTGATTTGGGTTTTTTAGAGCGAACGGTGGAGGATATTGAACAGGAAAAGGCGCGTGCAGGGGAATTTTACGCTTCTCTGTCGGCGCAACAAAGGCAAGCGTATTTAGAAGTGCAAAGCGATTGTGGTAAACAGCTTGCCTATCAAATGCAGTTGCAATACCGACGGGGATTTCGGGCGGGGGCGAAAATGATGATGGAAATTTTAACGGAAGACGAATAAAATTTGCCACGGTAAATTGTTTTTTCCACAAACGCTTGCAAAAAGTGCAAAAAGGTGGTACAATAAAAAACACATGACCTTTTTAAGGAGAAAGTAGGATGAAAAAATGGTTGATGAATGCGTTAGCGTTTGCTTGTGTAGCATTGAGCGGTGTTGCGCTTGCAGGATGTAACAATCAAAACAGTTCCAGCGCTTCGCAAGGCGATGAACAAATCAGAGCGGTGTATGAGCAATACGTAGTGTACGTAGAAGCGCAAGGGCAAGCCCCCCTTTCGTATGAAGAATGGCTTGCTACCATCAAAGGCGAGAAAGGCGAAAAAGGCGACCAAGGCGCACAAGGCGAAAAGGGCGATAAGGGTGCGCAAGGTGAAAAGGGCGATAAGGGCGATACCGGTGCGCAAGGCGAAAAAGGCGATAAAGGTGACACGGGCGCGCAAGGTGAAAAAGGCGATAAGGGTGACCAAGGTACGCAAGGCGTTAGTATTGTAAAAGTTGAATTGGATGAAAATGGGGATTTGGTTTTCTATTTTTCCAACGGTGAGAAACAAACGGTGGAAATGCCCAAAGCGCACGTACATGCGTGGGCAACAACGTACTCTGCGGACGGCACCTATCACTGGTATGCTTGCGAAAATTGCGACGAAATGAAAGATACAGCAGAGCATACGCTTGACGACGGCGAATGTACAGTTTGTGGTTTTTTGAGAGATACCCAAGGCGTTGTATATGAAGTTTCCACTGACGGCACGTATGCGGAAGTAATCGCGTATACGGGCACGGCAACCAAAGTAAAAATTGCCGATACGTATAACGGCTTACCAGTGGACAAAGTTTGCGATGAGGCTTTTTATGCTAACCATGATATTACAATGATTATTATTCCCGATAGTGTAACTACGATCGGGGAGTGTGCGTTCTATGAGTGTGAAAGTTTAACGAATATGGTGATCCCTGATAGTGTAATGACTATTGGTGCAGGGGCGTTTTTGAGATCTAGCAGTTTAACGAGCGTGACCATTGGTAACAGTGTGACTACGATTGGCGACGATGCGTTCTGTGGTTGTAGCAGTTTAACAAGTATCATCATTCCTGACAGTGTAGAAACGATTGGCGAGTGGGCATTCGAATATTGTAGCAGTTTAACGAACTTGACAATTGGTGCCGGTGTAACTATGATTGGTCGGTGTGCGTTCAATTACTGTGATAGTTTAACGAGTGTGACGATACCCGACAGTGTAACTTCGATTGGCGATGGTGCGTTCTCTTGTTGTAGCGGTTTAAAGAGCGTGACCATTGGTGCTGGTGTAACCATGATTGGTAATGGTGCGTTTTCTGATTGTAGTAGCTTAACAAATATAGCTGTATCGGCAAATAATATAGCGTATCAATCCATTGATGGTAACTTGTATACAAGAGATGGAAAAACACTAATACAATACGCAATCGGCAAAACGGCAACAGTGTTTATAATCCCTAACACTGTGGAAACAATTGGAGAAAATGCGTTCAGTGGTTGTAGTAATTTAACAAATGTGAACATTCCTGATAGCGTAACGACGATCGGCGAAGATGCATTTTGGAGTTGTAGCAATTTAGCCAATATAACTGTATCGGCAAATAATACAGCATATCAATCAATAGACGGTAACTTGTATACTAAAGATGGAAAAACGCTTGTACAATATGCAATTGGAAAAACAGCAACTGCGTTTACAATTCCTAACTCTGTGGAAACAATAGGTTTTGCTGCGTTCGAGCTTTGTGATAATTTAACAAGCGTAGTTGTTGGCAACAGTGTAAGGACGATTAGTAAGTGGGCATTCAGAGATTGTAGCAGTTTAACGAGGGTAATAATTGGCGACGGTGTAACCACGATTGGGGAAGGAGCGTTCTATAGGTGTGAAAGTTTAACAAGCGTAACCATTGGAGACAGTGTACAAATGATTGGCAAGTATGCTTTCTCTGATTGTAGCAGTTTAACGAGCGTGACGATTGGTGACAGTGTAACGACGATTGGTCACTGTGTGTTCGAAAATTGTGATAGCTTAACGAGCGTGACGATTGGTGACAGTGTGACGACGATTGGCTCTTCTGCGTTCCGTGGTTGTAGCAGTTTAACGAGCATTACATTTACAGGCACGGTTGAACAATGGAATGCAATTGAAAAGTATTCACTTTGGAACTATGATATGCCTGCGACGCAGGTGGTTTGCAACGACGGTGAAGTGGCAATATAAGCGGATTAGTAGATAGGATTCTATCGCCTACGGCTCCAGAATGACAAAAAGCGGTTTGCCCGAAAACGGCAATCCGCTTTTTTAGTTATGGGTTGCTGTGCAACGTTAGGGAAAAGACGACCTAAAAATAAACTTAAAATTTTTTTCAAAAAAATGTTTAGGGCGTTTAACACTTGGTTACATATAATTGTAAACGAAAAAGAGAAAGCGGTTGGGAAAAGAAAAAACCGCTTTGACAAAAAGGAGTGTATATAATTATGGCAGGAAAAGTTATTGGTATTGACCTTGGTACAACCAACTCTTGTGTAGCGGTTATGGAAGGCGGCGAAGCGGTGGTTATCGCCAACGCAGAAGGCGCAAGAACGACTCCCTCCGTGGTATCGTTCCAAAAGGACGGTTCGCGTGTAGTAGGGCAAGCGGCAAAGCGTCAAGCGGTTGCTAACCCCGATAAAACGGTGATTTCCATCAAACGTCACATGGGATCCGATTATAAAGTAAAAATTGACGACAAGGAATATTCGCCCCAAGAAATTTCGGCGATGACGCTGGCTAAATTGAAGGCGGACGCGGAAGCGTATTTGGGCCAAACGGTTACGGAAGCCGTAATCACGTGCCCTGCGTATTTCTCCGACAGCCAACGCCAAGCAACCAAAGACGCAGGTAAAATTGCCGGCTTGAACGTACTTCGTATTATCAACGAACCTACGGCGGCGGCGCTTGCGTACGGCTTGGATAAAGACAAGGGCGGCAAGGTGATGATTTACGACCTTGGCGGCGGTACGTTCGACGTTTCTATCCTTGATATTGCGGACGGCGTGTTTGAAGTGCTTGCTACCAACGGCGACACCAAGCTTGGCGGCGACGACTGGGATAACAAGATTATGCAATATCTTGTAGACGAATTCAAAAAATCGCACGCAATCGATTTGTCGAAAGACAAGATGGCGATGCAACGCTTGAAGGAAGCGGCTGAAAAGGCGAAAATCGAGCTTTCGGGTATGACGTCCACCAACATAAATCTTCCGTTCATTTCCATGAGCGCGGACGGCCCTCAACACTTGGATATCACGATTACGCGTCAAAAATTTGAAGCGATGACGGCGGACCTTTTGGAAAGAACGGTTACGCCCATGAAAGCGGCTATGCGCGACGCAGAACTTTCCTACAACGATATTGACAAAGTGATTTTGGTCGGCGGTTCGACGCGTATGCCTGCGGTTGTGGCAAAGGTGAAAGAAGTGACGGGCAAAGAACCGTTCAAGGGGATTAATCCCGACGAGTGCGTGGCTATCGGCGCGGCTGTACAAGGCGGCGTTTTGACGGGCGAAGTGAAGGACGTGCTTTTGCTAGACGTTACGCCTTTGTCCTTGGGTATCGAAACGCTTGGCGGCGTGTTCACGAGAATTATCGACCGCAACACGACGATCCCTGCGCACAAGAGCCAAATTTTCTCTACGGCGGCGGATAACCAAACGAGCGTAGATATTCACGTATTGCAAGGCGAACGCGAATTCTGCAAAGACAACAAGACGCTTGGCAGATTTATGTTATCGGGTATTGCGCCCGCTCCCCGCGGTATACCGCAAATCGAAGTTACGTTCGACATCGACGCGAACGGTATCGTGCACGTAACGGCGCAAGATAAGGGTACGGGTAAATCGACGGATATCACCATTACGTCTTCGACCAACCTTTCCGAAGAAGAAATCGATAAAGCGGTGAAGGAAGCGGAACAATTTGCCGAAGAAGACAAAAAGCGTAAGCAAAAGGTGGAAAACAGAAATAAGCTTGACGGTATGATTTTCTCCGTGGAACAAACGATCAAGGAAGCAGGCGATAAGCTGGACGAAAACGATAAGGCGACCTTGCAAACGGCGATCGACGAAGCGAAGAAGGAACTGGAAAGCGAAGACGACGACCGTATCACGGCGGCTTACGATAAGCTGATGCAAGACGTGCAACCCGTGTTCACGAAGATGTATCAAGCAGGCGCGGCGCAAGGCGCAAATCCTGACGCAGGCGCGACGGACGGCGATACGGAATTCCATCAATAATCATCGCTCAACCCGTACATGGGTGGGGTAAAATTGCAAACTATCGGGTTTGGTTTACGCCAAGCCCGTATGGTTTATAGGAAAACATTATGGCAGACAAGAAAAATTATTACGATATTTTGGGGGTGGATAAAAACGCTACGCCCGAACAAATCAAATCGGCGTACAGAAAGCTGGCGATGAAATATCACCCCGACAGAAACCAAGGCGACGCGGCTTCTGCGGAGAAGTTTAAAGAAATCAACGAAGCCAACGAAACGTTGAGCGACCAGCAAAAACGCGCGGCGTACGATTATGAGCTGGAACATCCCGGTATGGGCGGTTTTGGCGGCGGCTTCGGCGGTTTTGGCGGCGGCGCCGGGTTTGAAGACATTTCCGATATTTTCAGCAATATTTTCGGCGGCTTTGGCGGCGGCTTCGGCGGTAATGCGCGCACGCAACGTTCGGAAGTGGGCGAAGATATCCAAAAGGAAATGACGCTTTCGTTTATGGACGCGGCAAAGGGCTGCACGAAAACGCTTACTTATATGCGTAACGAAAAATGCGAATCGTGCCGCGGTACGGGCGCAAAGGACGGCAAGGAATACAAAACCTGCGGCAGATGTAAAGGCAGCGGTATCGTACAACAGGTGCAAAACACGATGTTTGGCCGAACCATCCGTCAATCGGTTTGCCCTGATTGCGGCGGCAGCGGTAAAATTATCAAGGAGAAATGCCCCGACTGTAAAGGCAAGGGCGCGCAACGCAAGGAAACGACGGTTACCATCGATATTCCTGCCGGCGTGGATAATAACAGCTACATGAAAAAACGCGGCTACGGTCAAGCCGCGCCTGCAGGTGGCTTGCCCGGAAACTTAATCGTCGTATTCCGCGTAGAACCGCATAAAATTTTCAAGCGCGATAAGTTTGATTTGCACGTGGATTTGCCTATCCCGTTCCACGTGGCGGCGCTTGGCGGCGTGGTGAAAGTGCCTACCGTGGACGACACGTTTGAGTTTGCAATTCCCGAAGGAACGCAAAGCGGTCAAGTGTTTACCGTGCGCGGCAAGGGGATTCGCCCTGTCAACGGCAATACGGGGAATTTGATTTTGCACGTGCTTGTCGAAGTGCCGACTAAGCTTTCCAAGGAACAAAAACGGGAAATTGAAAAGCTTTGCGACGGGATTGAGCTTAAACAGCAAGAGCGTATGAAACGGTATTCCGATCAAGTGGAAACGTTATACGGCAAGAAGCCTTATGAAAAATGACATCATTGACAAAGAAAGCGCCATAGAAAAATGGCGTTTTTTTCTTGCTTTTTACTTGACGGTGTTTTATTGTGTATGGTATAATAAACATATCTTGGGAGGGTACTTATGATAATAAGGAGAAAAATGAAAGTTGCGCTTACATTAGCATGCATGGGTTTAAGCGCGGCGGTTTTGGGTGCTTGTAACCTGTTACCAAATAATAACAGTAGTGTACAAAGCGGCGATTTGGCGTATGCGCTGACGGACGACGGCGCGTCGTATATGGTCATCGGCATCGGGGCTTGTAAGGAAAAGGACGTGCAAGTGCCGTCTACGTATAACGGCTTGCCTGTAACGGAAGTCCGCTACGAAGCGTTTGATTATTATGAAAAAATGACCAGCATTGTTTTGCCCGACAGCGTTACTGTTATCGGTGAAAGCGCGTTTGCGTATTGCGAAAATTTGCAAAGCGTTACCTTTGGCAGTGGGTTGAAGAAAATTCAAACGACGGCGTTTGAAGGTTGCACGGCGTTGACGCAGGTGGCGTTTGGAGAAAACATCGAGAGCGTGGCGGCAAAAGCGTTTTATGAGTGTACTGCCTTGACGGACGTTACGTTCAACGCAAATAATGCAACGTTGTTTGATTCGGCGTTTGCTTACTGCACGGCGCTTGAAAATTTGCAGTTGACGGGCGTGAAGGAAGTGGGAACGTCAGCGTTTGCCGGCTGTGTGGCGCTGGACAATTTGCAATTAACCAACACGGCGGTTTTGAAGCCTAAGGCGTTTGTCGACTGTGTGGGATTGCAAACGGTAGATTTGGGACAATCGCTTACGGTGATGGGGGACAGAGCGTTTGGCGCATGCTTGAAATTGCAAACGGTGGTCGTACCCAAAACCATGCAATCACTCAGCAAATCGCATTTCTCCGGTTCGTCGAAATTGCAATCGGTTTATTTCCGCGGCAGTTTGGAGGAGTGCGCTTTTAAGGATGCGTTTACGGATATTGCTTTATATATGTACGCGGAAAACGACCCGTTTGGGAACGGAGAAACAAATTATGCGGATTTGTTTTGGCATACGGTCAACGGCGAAATTGTGCACTGGAACGAACGTGCCGGCTCTTCGTGCGCGATGGTAACGGCGCAGGAAACGGGCGCATATACCTTTAAGACGGAAGGCACGGTAAACGACGTGAAGTTTAACAATACGAAGCCGTCGGGGGTGAGCAAAATTACGGACGGCATTTCCGTGGATAAAGCGTTGCTGTACGCAAACCCCGGCATAAATACTATCACTTGGAGAAATGAGAACAACACGCTGTATGTGTACACCTTAAAAAGCGTGAAGGACGGGCGTTTGGATTTTGAAGCATACGGCGCGGAATTTGTGCGCGGTATGGCAGACGGCGTGGTGGTGAACGGTATCGTAGACGCAACGGAAACGACGGGCAGCGGCGCAAAATGCTTGCAAATCAACGGCGTGGGCAGCACGTATATCGGGATTGACGCGGATTTTGTACACGCGCTGTTTGCAGACCCGTACGTGACAGCGATGCAGTTTAAGATTTACACCAAGCTGGATCTTCGTCAAAAGCTGGCGTGGTATTACCAAAGCTTTAAGATGGAAAACGGCGAAAGTAAAATGGTGGGCAACCAAGTTACTTCGGGGATTTCCTATCAAGACAAAGGCGATTATTTGCTTATCACGCTTCCCCGTTCGACGTATGAAGCTTGGGCTACGCGCAACGTGTATATGGATACCGACGTGATGCAGTTCTTGTTTAGATTTACCCGTGATTTGCAGGAAGGCGAAGAGCCGACTACGGGCGGACAGGACACGACAACGCAATACAAATGGGTAAGCGCAGGTACGTTCTATCTCGACGACGTGCAAGCTATAAGAGAGTAAAACAATGATAAGAAAAAGGGCGTTTTTAATGAGCGCTCTTTTTTTGTTGCCGTAGCATATAAAAATACGATTTATTCAATCGAAAAATTCGATTAAAATAGCAAGTTTTTAGTATTTTTTCGATTATTTTTTCAAAAACGGCGTTATAAAAGTTGCTTTATTTTGGAAAATAAGGTAGAATAATATGCGTATATAAGATTAGCCGCTCACGACCGAATTGAACCAAGGTTTTAGATGGCAGCTTTCGCTTAATACTGCGTTAAACTTCTCAGACAACCGTTTGGTTGTCCTGCGATTTTGCCTTGTCTTAACCAAAATCTGCTTATCAAAAACTGCTTGCACCGTAAAGCGAAGATTTTTTGATAGATTTTGGCAAAGGTGAGCGCAGTTGTATACAAATACTACAAGAACACATTTGATAAAAGATACAAAAAATAACGCTTTACGGCTGGTTTAACTTGGTCGTGAGCGGCTACGATGGAGAAAGATATGAAACAGAGAATTGCAAACAGAATGTCTACGCTTGCGCCGTCCTTGACGCTGGCGATTTCGGCAAAGGCAAAGGCGATGAAGGCGGCTGGCGAAAGCGTCGTTTCCTTTGGCGTGGGCGAACCCGATTTTAATACGCCCGAACACATCATTAACGCGGCGAAAGCGGCGCTGGATAACGGGCAAACGAAATATACGCCGTCGTCGGGGATGCTGCCTTTGAGAAAGGCGATTTGTCAAAAGTTTGAAAAGGATAACGGGCTTGTATACGAGCCGTCGCAAATTATCGTATCCAACGGTGCGAAGCATTCCATTTTCAATGCTTGCTACGCCACCTTGCAGGAAGGGGATGAAGTGATTATTCCCGTGCCCTACTGGCTGACTTATCCCGAAGTGGTGAAGGTGTGCGGCGCAACGCCCGTGTATTTACAATGCAAAAAGGAAAACAAATTCAAGTTTTCCGCGGACGATTTGAAAGCCGTTATCACACCGAAAACGAAAATGCTTATTTTCAATTCGCCGTCTAACCCTACGGGGGCGGTGTACACGGAAGAAGAAGTGCGCGCGATTGCCAAGGTGTGCGAAGAAGCGGAAATTTTCGTGCTTGCCGATGAAATTTACGAAAAGCTTTGCTATAACGGCGTAAAACCTTTCTCTATTGCGAAATGCAGTGAAAAAATGAAGGAGTTGACGATTACCATCAACGGCGTTTCCAAAACGTACGCGATGACGGGTTGGCGCGTGGGCTATCTTGCCGCGCCTAAGGATATTGCAAAGGCGATCGATTCCTTCCAAAGCCACGCAACTTCCAACGCTTGCTCTATTTCGCAGTGCGCAACCATAGAAGCGTTGGCGTCTACGGACGAAGAAATTGCAAAGATGGTGCAGGTGTTTGATAAACGCCGCGCGAAATTGCTGTCGCTGATTGCGGATATCGACGGCGTGCAAGCAATTGAGCCGGACGGCGCGTTTTACGTGATGCTTGTCGTCGGCGGTTTGTACGGCAAGAGCTACGACGGCAAAAAAATTGAAAATTCGATGCAGTTTGCCGACGTACTTTTGGAAGCGGAAAAGGTGGCGACCGTGCCCGGCGTTTCCTTTGGCGCAGACGATTGCGTGCGCCTTTCCTACGCGCTTTCCGAAGCGGATTTGGAAGAAGGGCTGAAGCGTATCAAGGCGTTTGTGGAAAAATTGCAATAAGTTGCAATAAGTAAAAAAGAGTAAAAGCGGGGCAATAGCTCCGCTTTTTATTTGGCAGTGGACGGTGCAATTTAGCCAAGTTTTGTAAGCGCGTTGGAGAAAAACTGCAAAAAATAAGGATAGAAACGGCGAAAAGCAAAAAAAAACAAAAAAAGTTGTGTTTTTTGCAAAAAATTTTTGCTAAAGGTATTGAAATTATGTAAAAAATTTGGTAAAATAGTATAAACCCAAAATATCGTTGGTATATGTTGGGTAGGCAGCACTAAATCTTGGAGGATTTGTATTATGATTAAAGTAATTTACGGCGCAAAAGGAACGGGTAAAACCAAGCAAATGATCGACGCGGCAAACGCGGCGGTAGCAAAGGCGAAAGGCCACTTGATTTATATCACCGACAGTAAACGTTACATGTATGATTTGGAACGTGAAGTGCGCTTTATCGATACCAGTGAATACGACATCGCAGGCGAAGCTGCGCTTTGCGGTTTTGTGAAAGGCGTAATTGCAGGCAACCACGACAACGAATACGTTTTCATTGACGGCGTTGTACGTATTGCGGGAAAACCCGTGCAAGAGCTTGCGGCGTTCTTCTATATGCTTGACAAGGTAGCAAAGAACAACAGCATGGTGATTACCGTTGCCGTATCCGCGGCAAAGGAAGAATTGCCTGATTTCGTAACCAAATTCCTTGACGAATAAGAAAAGGGTAAACGGTAAAAGGATACTAAAAATAACGGTCTTTGCAAAAACGGCCGAGCGGTTGCGTCCGTTCGGCTTGTTTGCACGACGAAAATAAGACGCAAAAAATAAAGCCAGTCTTCGGGCTGCGCTTTTACGCGTTTATAAAGAGGTAAGGAAATGTATTTTATTAGCACAAGAGGCGGAGAAAAGGTGACCGGTGCGCAAGCCATCGTAAACGGACTTGCAAAAGACGGCGGTTTGTACGTGCCCGAATCGTTCCCTGCAGTGAGCGAAGCGGACATGCAAGCTATGATGGAGATGGATTATCCCGAACGCGCTGCGTTTATTTTAGGGAAATATTTAGGAGAAGAGCTGGGCGAAGCGTACTTAAAAGAAAGCTGTGCGAAAGCGTATTCTACCTTCCGTGGCAGCGACCCTGCGCCGCTTGTGAAGATTGACGGTAATTTGTTTGTGTTGGAGCTTTTCCACGGCCCGACCTGCGCGTTTAAGGATATGGCGCTCACCGTGCTTCCCTATCTTTTGAAAAAGAGCTGTGAAGTGACGGGAATAAAGGACGATATCTTGATTTTGGCCGCAACCAGCGGCGATACGGGAAAAGCGGCGTTGGAAGGATTCCGCGACGTGCCGGGAACGAAAGTGAACGTATTTTATCCCGATGAAGGCGTGGCGAAAATGCAACGCTTGCAAATGTGTATTCAAGACGGCAACAACGTTAACGTGTGCGCGGTAAAGGGCAATTTCGACGATTGTCAACGCGCGGTGAAAAAGCTGTTTGCCAGCGAAGAATTTAACGCAGAGCTTGCCAAGATGGGCGTGCGCCTTTCCAGTGCGAACTCTATCAACTTCGGGCGTCTTGCACCGCAAATTGCGTATTATTTCTCTTCCTATTTGGATTTGATCACTTCTAACCAAATCACGATGGGCGATAAGGTGGATTTCGTAGTGCCTACGGGCAATTTCGGGGATATTTTGGCAGGTTGGTACGCAAAGCAAATGGGCTTGCCTGTGAGAAAGCTTGTCTGCGCGTCCAACAGAAACAAGGTGCTTGCGGATTTCTTTGAAAAGGGCGTTTACGACGTGCGTCGTAATTTCTTCCGCACGATGTCTCCGTCTATGGATATTTTGGTTTCGTCTAACTTGGAGCGTTTGCTGTTTGAGATTAGCGGCAGAAACGCGAAATTGACGGCGCAAAGGATGCAATCGCTTGCGGATACCAAGCAATACAGCATCACGGAAAAGGAAAAGAAAATTTTGGACGACGAATTTTTCGGCGGTTTTGCCAGCGAAGACGATACCGTGGAAGCGATGTACGAAATTTTCGACGAATACGGATATGCGATGGATACGCATACGGGCGTAGCGCTTGCTGTTTGCGCGCAATACCAAAAGACGCTGGAAACGGAAGATAAGAAGAAAAAGGATACTACGCCTATCGTCGTGTTGTCCACGGCAAACCCGTATAAATTCCCGCAAGACGTATTGTACGCGTTGTCTGGCAACGACGTGAAGGACAGCTTCAAGGGCATTAAGCGTTTGAATTTGCTTACGGCAATGAAACCGCCCAAGTGCCTGTTGGATTTGAGATACCGTCCTTTGCGTTTCAAAACGGTGGTGGAAAACGATTTGCAAAAAATGTCGCAGGCGGTTTTGAAATTTGCAGGCGGACAGGTTGTGCCCGTGCCTGATGCAGAGTAAGAAAATACAAACATTACGCGGGAAAACGTGCTCCGTTTTCCCGTACTGTATTTTATCGTGTAAAACGTGTGAAAATTTTTCATTTCGCAGTTGAAACCGTTTGTTTTGTGGTATATATAGATAACGAATAAAAAAGGGGAAAGCGCATGTTTGGATACGTTCGCACGGATACGCCGTATTTATTTATCAAAGACCAAACGCTGTATCAAGCGATGTATTGCGGACTTTGCAAGGGGATAGCCAAAGCATGCGGACAAAGCGCGCGCATGGGGCTTTCCTACGACGTGACCTTCTTATCCGTGCTTTTGCATAATTTGAAAGGCGTAGACGTAAAAATTGAAAAGGGGCATTGTTTAACGCATTGTATCCGTTCCAAAAAAATGGCGGAGCCGGATGAGATTATGTGCCAGCTTGGCGCGTTCAACACGGCGCTTGCGTATTATAAATGCACGGACGATATTTTGGATAACGACGGGGGCAGAGCGAAGCGCTTGCTGTTCAAAAAAGGGATGCGGCGCGTCAAGAAAAATTACCCTGAAATTGCGCAAATCGTCGACAATCAAATGCGTTTGCAAGCGCAAACGGAAAAACAAAAAACGGACAGCATCGACAGGGCGGCGGACGCTACGGCGTGTATGCTTGCGGAAATTTCCGCTTTGATTTTGCAGGATAAAAGCACGCAGGAAACGCGCGACTTGTTTTACGCTATCGGTAAGTGGATTTATTTAATCGACGCTTTGGACGATTACGACAAGGATAAGAAGAAGGGCGCGTATAACCCGTTTGTGTTGCGCTTTCAAAAGGATTGTAAAGCGCAGCTTATGCAGGATAAGGACGGGGATGAAGTGCGGTTTGCGTTCCACGCCATTTTCTTTGATATTCGCGAAAATTTATCGAAAATCAAATTTCATTTTAACCGTGATTTGTCCGATAACATTTTACTGCGCGGTTTGCCTGCCGTGACGGAGCAAGTGTTTAGCGGAATACACTGCAAAGGGTGTAAAAAAGGCAAAAAAGAGCAAAAATAACAATAAAACGCAGAGGAGAATAGATAGACATGTGGGAAGATTATAAGGTGCTTGGCTTAGACGAAACGGCTACGGACGAAGAAGTGCAAGCACAATACGAAAAGCTGAAAGAAAAATATCAAGAAGACCGTTGGTTATACGGCGAAGAAGGCAACGAAGCGGCAAGGATGCTGACCAAGGTGGAAACGGCGTACCGTGAAATTATGGCGGAAAGAAAGCAAAAGCCCAGCGATGAAAACAAAGCGCGCGTGTACGAAGAAGTGACGACGCTTTTGAAAAACGGGGATTTGGCGGCGGCGCAACGGCTGTTGGACGATTGCAACGAACGCCCTGCGGAGTGGCATTATTTCCAAGCGGTGATTTTCTACAAGAAAAACTGGACGAACGACAGCAAGAAACAGCTGGAAATCGCTATGGATATGGACCCGAACAATGCGAAATACCGCGCGGCGTACGGAAAAATGAACGCGAAAAACGAATATGAACGCCAAACGGCAGGCAATACACAAAACCCGTATTCTTCTAGACAGTCTATGCCCGAAGAAGGCGGCGACCAAATGGGTGGTAACGCTTGTTCGCAATGTATTTCCTGTTGCTATACCTATATGTGCGTCAACTGCTTGTTGAATTGCTGCTGCGGTTGCAACTAAAATTGTTATAAGGCGATGAAAAAAAAGATAAGTGCTTATGAAATCGCCCTGTCTGCGATGGCGTGCGCTTTGGCTACGCTGTGTATGACGATAGGGGTATATACGGAGATATTTCTCTTTACGGGGTATTTGCTGGGCGCGGTGGCACTGATGATGCCGCTTGCCAAAGGGAGCTACCGCGGATATGCGTTAGCGTATATCGCTACCTGCATTTTGTCGTTGGTTTTTAACGCGGCGCGCTTTTGGAACGTGTTGCCGTTTGTAATGTTTTTCGGCTTGCATCCGCTTGTCAATGAGTTGCAGTTGAAAATTAAAATCAACCGTTGGGTGGCGTGCGCTATCAAGGCGGCGTGGTTTGACGCTACTATGTACTTGGTGTGGCGGTTTATCTTCGGGATGACGACGACCGTGCCGCTCATTGACCAGTACATTATTCCGTTCGTGCTTGTGTTCGGTTCGGCATTTTTCGTGTTTTACGATTATGCGACCTATAAATGCCGCGCGACGGTCAATACCTTGGTGCATAGAATAGATAAAAGAAAATAAAGCGGTTTGCCAAGGCGGACGGATAGACCAAACGCCGCGGCAAAACTGTAAAATATGGTAAGACAAAGCTAAATAAGGCAAAGCAAAAAACGCTCAAACGCATTCGTTTCGTGAAAGGAGAACGGTATGTTGGAAAAAAATGAGATAGTTTACGGCGAAGTGGAAGCCATCGGTTCAAACGGCGAAGGCATCATTAAGCAGGACGGATTTACCTTTTTTGTGCCTGCCTGTCTGCCGGGCGAAAAAGTACGCTTTAAGGTTTTGAAAATTAAAAATAACATAGGATACGGCAAGCTGGAAGAAGTGTTGACGCCTGCCGAAGAACGCACGCGGGCAAAATGTCCCGTGTTTTTGCGTTGTGGGGGGTGCGCACTGCAACACATGGCGTATGAAAAACAGCTGTTGCATAAAAACGGCGTAGTCAAGGACGCGTTACGCAAAATCGGCGGTTTGCAGGTGGAAGTTCAGCCGACTGTCCCCAGTGATTTGCCGTTTGGGTATAGAAATAAATTGCAAATGCCCATCGGTGTGGATAAATCGGGGGAAACGGTGATCGGGTTTTACGCCGAAAGAAGCCACCGCATCGTGCCCATTTCCGCGTGCGCGATACACCCTGTATGGGCGGAGTGGTTGATTGCTATTTTGCGTAGGTATACAAGCGAATGCGCGGTGAAAGGCTACGACGAAGAACAAAAAACGGGTGCGCTTCGGCATATCGTTGCAAGAGAAATCGGCGGTAAGTTTATTTTTACGCTGGTAACGGCAAAACGAAAGGTGCGAGGGTTGGAGCATTTGATTGCACTGCTGAAAGAAAAGTTTGACGATTTTTCCTTGTATCTCAATTTTAACGACAGCGACACCAACGTTATCCTTGGAAAAGAATTTCAACTCGTACATGGTATGGGCGTTTTTGAAGCGCAAGAGCAAGGGATACGTTATGAAGCAGGGCCTGCCACCTTTTTGCAGGTCAATGAAAACGTGCGCGAAAAGCTGTATAAAAAGGCGCTTGCAACCGTTGCGGAAACGGGCGATGAAGTGGTCGTGGACGCCTATTCGGGCGGCGGGCTTTTGACGGCGATGATTGCTAAAAAGGTCAAACGCGTGTACGGCATTGAAGTGGAAAAGGAAGCGGTTGATTGCGCGAACTCTTTGAAAGAAAAGAACAAGCTTGCAAATATGGAAAATATTTGCGGAAAAGTGGAAGACGTGTTGCCTGATTTATTGAAGCAAGAACAAGGGGAAACGCTGCGTTTGATTTTAGATCCGCCGCGCGCCGGCATAGCCAGAAGCGTTGCGTTTGCACTGCTTGCAAGCGGTATTGAAAAGCTGACGATTATATCGTGTAACCCTGCTACGCTTGCCCGTGATTTGGGGATTTTGAGCGGACGGCTGATAGAAAAGGACGGAGAGCTTGTCAAAAACCCTGCCTACGATGGGGTTGCGCACGGCGAAACGCTGGCTGGTTTTTACGCCGTGGAAAGCGTACAGCCGTACGACATGTTCCCGCAAACAAAACATGTGGAAACGTTGGTTCGATTATCCCACAAAAAACAATAAGTTGAACATTGTAAAAAAGGAGCAAGGCGTGAAAACGACGGTATTACGTTGAGAAAAACAGGGAAAGAGTATGGAATTTTTGATTGAACTTCTGTTGGACTTGTTTTTAGATAGTGCTATGGAGATTGCACCGAATAAAAAATTCCCGAAGTGGTTACGTTATACGCTTGGTGTACTTGCGTTTGCCGTTATCGGGGCGGTTATCGTTGCTATTTTTGTGCTTGGCGGATTTTTGATGAAAGACAGTATTTGGATAGGGTTGCTGTTTGAAGGAGTGGGCGTAGTCTTTTTGATTTCGTTTATTTATAAGATTGTAAAAATCAAAAGGCAAATAAAATAGTAGACATGGCGAATTTGTCTATTCTTTTTGAAAAATAATTTAATGAAATAGACTAAAAAAATATTTTTACGGAGAAAAATTATGATTAAAATTGCAAGTTACCAAGAGTTGAGCAAATACTTCAACGTACCCCAAGAAGCGCTGGATTTTTTGGCGAAAGCGAATAAGGACACTGAGTGCGGTAAATACGTGTTCAGCGACGATTGCTTTATCAACGTAATCACGGTGGAAACGACGGCGGAAGCGACCAAGATGATGGAAGCGCACGTGGTGTACGTGGACGTGCAGTTTATGCTGGACGGCGAAGAAAAAATTTATTATACCGACAAGTCGGCGTTGGAGCTTGGGCAGGAATACGACGAAAAGAAAGACCGTTCGTTTTTTAAATGGACGAAGGCGGATGAAGTGCGCTATAAAACGGGCGAAGGAGTTGTGCTGTATCAAAACGAAGCGCATTTGCCCGGATGTGCCGTCGGCGCGCCGAAAACCATTAAAAAAGCGGTAATTAAAATTAGAAATTAACGATAAAAAGGGTAGGCATGTATAGACAATCTTTGCTGGATAAACTGGATAGGAAATTTGGACGTTATGCCATCAAAAATTTGATGACGGTTATCGTGTTTGGGACGCTTGCCGTTTGGCTGGCGGATATGATTTTGTTTATGCGCGCAGGCGTGATGGTGAGCGATTATTTGTTCTTTGACCGCGCGGCTATTTTGCGTGGGCAGGTATGGCGCGTAGTGACGTTTATTTTCGTGCCGTCAAGCTGGCAAACCTTTTATCTTTTTATTTCCTTGTATTTTTACTGGCTTATCGGCAATAGCTTGGAAAATGAGTGGGGATCGTTCAAATTTGACGTGTTTTATTTATGCGGCGTGCTTGGCTCGGTGGGGTTTGGTTTTATCACGGGCTATGCGACGGCGGAATATTTGAATATGTCGCTGTTTTTGGCGTTCGCCATTTTATATCCCGACCATCAAGTGTTGGTGTTCTTCGTTATTCCCATCAAGATGAAGTGGCTTGCTTTGGTGGATTTGCTGTTTTTGCTGTTATTGTTGATTGTGGAAGCTTGGCCCGTTCGTATCGCTTTGCTTGTTGCGTTTGCGAATATTGCGCTGTTCTTTTGGAAACGCGCGTATTATCGCATTAAAAATTATTTCCGCCGCAGAAGGTGGAAAAAGCAAACCAAGCGTCCAAGCGATGACGAATATCCCTTTGATTTGTAATAGGAGAGAGTATGCGCAGCAGAGATATGCAACGAAAAACGGAAAGACGGGATAGGCAGGTACGCGATGAACGCGCTTCTGCGCCTGTTTATACGGCAAGCTATAAGGTTAATTACAGCGATACGCTGTTGGCGTTTTTGCTGAAAAAATGCAACACGTCAAGAAATAACGTCAAGGCGCTTTTGGCGCGCAGGCAGGTGCTTGTCAACGGCAGTTTGGTCACGCAGTTTGATTATCCCTTGGCAAAGGACGACGAAGTGAAAATTTCTAAAAGCTCGGTGGCTGGGGCGGCGCGCAGTGCGCCTGTAAACAAACCGCGTCAAAAAACGGCGTTACCGACCGTGCGCGCAAATAGTTTGGGCGGTTTGAAGATTATTCACGAAGACGACGATTTTATTGCGGTGGATAAGCCCGTTGGACTGTTGTCGGTAGAAAGCGACAAGGATACGGAAAGTGCGTATTTTTACGTGTCGGCGTATTTGGCGGCGCAGGGTAAAAACGTGCGGCCGTACGTGCTGCACCGCATTGACAAGGAAACGTCGGGCGTTTTGGTATTTGCGAAAAACATCAAGCTGCATTCTATGTTAAAAATGCACTGGAACGAGCTTGTTTGCTTGCGTGAATATTATGCGGTGGCGGAAGGCGTGTTTGAAAAACAGGCGGATACCATCGTTTCGTACTTAAAAGAAAACAAAAACAATTTGACCTATTCGACGAACGATCTCACGGGGCAAAAGGCAATCACGCATTACGAAGTGCAAAAGCAAACGGATGAATTTGCGTTGTTGCGCGTGAAAATCGATACGGGCAGGAAAAACCAAATCCGCGTGCATTTGAAGGAAAAAGGGCATAGCATCGTCGGCGACGATAAGTACGGGTATACCAAAAACCCTTTGAAGCGGTTGGGCTTGCACGCGTCGGCGCTGGAATTTGTGCATCCCGTTACCAAGCAGGTGATTACCTTCCGCGCGCCCGTGCCGTCGGCGTTTAGAGAATTGTTTTAAGAAGGGGTGCAAATGAAAAAGATAGCAAGTTTTACCGTCAACCACGACGTGTTGGAAAGGGGTATGTATATTTCGCGCGTGGACGGCGACGTGGTCACCTACGATATTCGTATGAAAAAACCCAACGCAGGCGATTATTTGAATATGTCCGCGGCGCATACGTTGGAGCATTTGTTGGCTACGTTTATGCGCAACGGCAAGCGCAGTGACGAAGTGCTTTACGTTGGACCGATGGGGTGCAGAACGGGGTTTTACGTGCTGCTGCGTGACAGCGTTGCAAAAACGGACGCGATTGCGCTTGTTAAAGAGAGTATGCAATTCGCACGTGATTTTCAAGGGGAAATCCCCGGGAATACGCGAATAGAGTGCGGCAATTATCTCGACCACGATTTGGACGGCGCGAAACGGGAAGCAAAGCAAATGTGCGAAGTTTTGGCGCAGTGGACGGAGCAACAGCTTATTTATAAGGAGTGAAAAATTATGAACGAAACCATACAAACGATACTTTCGCGCAAGAGCGTGAAAAAATACAAGCCCGACCCAGTGAGCAGAGAGTTGATTGATCAAATCGTGCGCGCAGGTATGCAAGCGCCGACGGGGCTCAACAAGCAATCACCCATTATTTTGGCTGTTACCGATAGGCAGGTACGCGATCAACTGTCTAAACTCAACGCGGGGAAAGATCCGTTTTTCCGTTCCGACCCCTTCTACGGCGCGCCTTGCGTGCTGGTGGTTTTGGCGAAAAAGGACGTGTTTACGCGTGTATACGACGGTTCGCTTGTAATGGGGAATATGCTGCTGGCGGCGCATTCGTTGGGGCTTGGCGCGTGCTGGATTCACCGTGCAAAGGAAACGTTTGAGCAGGAAGAAGGCAAAGAAATCTTGCGTTCCTTGGGCTTAGATCCTGAAGAATACGAAGGAATCGGCAACTGTATCGTCGGGTATGCGGATATGCAGCCGACGGAAAAACCCAGAAAGGAAAACTGGGTGTATTATATCTAAAAGTTTGCCCTTGCGATACAAAGCATAAGAAAGAAAAAACAAACCGAAAAGGAGAAAAAATATTATGGAAAACAAAATTGTATGCAACTGCATGAAAGTAACGGAAGCGGACATCGAAAGCGCTTTGCACACCAAAAAGTCTTTTGCGGACGTGGAAAAGGCGTTTGAACAGGTGCAAATGATTACGCATTGTTCGACGGGCTGCGGCGGTTGCCACGACAAGGTTTTGGACGTAATTTCCGCATTGATGGCGTAAGCGCGCGATGAAAACGGGCGTATCGACGGCGTCGCTGTTTTTGCGGCGTTACAACGAACAAGCACTTCCGCTTTTGGACGGTATGGGCGTAAAAACGGCGGAAGTGTTTTTGACGACGTACAGCGAATACGGTGAACGCTTTGCAAAACAATTACAAAAAGTGCAGGGCGGTGTAGATATCAACTCTGTACATATCTTGAATACGCAGTTTGAACCGCAGCTGTTTAACGCACATCCGCGCGCGAAAGCGGACGCATTTGCGTGGCTGGATAAGGTGCTGGAAAGCGCGCAAATTTTGGGCGCGCCGTATTATACCTTTCACGGCACAGCACGCATAAAAAAGGCGGCGCGGTCGGGAAAAAACGACGATTTCACGCGTATGCGCGCGGCATTTGAAGAGATAAGCGCCGCTTGTCAAAAGCGCGGCGTGCGTTTATGCTTGGAAAACGTGGAGTGGGCTACGTACAACCGTCCCGGCGTGTTTGCGGAGCTTGCGAAAGCAGTGCCTGCGCTTGGCGGCGTGTTGGATATTAAGCAAGCGCGCATTTCGGGTTTTCCCTATCAAGCATATTTAGAAGAAATGGGCGAAAAGCTTTGCTACGTGCACGTTTCCGACGTGGATGAACAGGGTAAAATTTGTCTGCCCGGTAAAGGTACGTTTGATTTTACTACGCTGATTAAACGTTTGCAAGACGTTGGCTTTGACGGTGCATTGCTCGTAGAAGTGTATACGGGCGATTATAAAGAAGAACAGGAATTAAAGCTTGCGTGCGAATATTTGGACGAACTTATCGACAAATATAAAAAATGATAAATTTTTTTGAAATTTTTTCCACAAACTGTTGACAAACCTATTTTTATATGCTATTATATAAATAGGATTGAATATCAATAAAGGAGAAACAAGTATGTTAAAATTCTATCAATGTGAAAAATGCAACAAGGTGATTATCAGCAAGGATGAATTGCGTATTGACGGATATAAGGAAGTGATTCCCTCTTCGACGGATGCGGCGGTAGAAAAGCACGTGCCCGTTGTAACCAAGAAATGCAAGCAAGTGCAAGTAAACGTAGGCAGTGTTACGCATCCTATGAGCGAAGAACATTTCATCGGCTGGATTGCTTTGGAAACGGAAAAGGGCTATCAAGTGCAATACCTGACGGCAAACGATGCACCCATGGCTTCGTTCACGTTGGCTACGGGCGATAAAGTGGTTGCCGTATACGCATACTGCAATTTGCACGGTATTTGGAAAAATTAAGCAATAAAAAACAGACGGCGTAATAAAACGCCGTCAAAAAACTTTCAGGGGTAAAAGCAATGATTGAAAAGCAAGCGATG
Source organism: Candidatus Scatosoma sp. (assembly GCA_045533485.1). GTDB lineage: Bacteria > Bacillota > Clostridia > Christensenellales > Borkfalkiaceae > Scatosoma. The sequence continues at coordinate 60,018 of JAZSHX010000026.1, forward strand.
TATAAAATTACGTACGGGCTGTTTATGCTTACCAGCACGGACGGAAAAAAGCAAAACGGTTGTATTGTGAACACGGTAGCGATGATTACCGATAATCCAAAGCGCATCACGGTGTTTGTGAATAAGGCGAATTATACCGAAGAATTGATACGAAAAACGGGTATTTTGAACGTATCCGTTTTGACGGAAAGCACGCCGTTTGCGGTGTTTGAGCAATTTGGTTTTTCGTCGGGACGGGACGTGGATAAATTTGCAGGCGCAAGCTATCCTACAACGGAAAACGGGCTGTATTATTTGCCTACGCACACCAACGCCGTGCTTTCGGGTAAGGTCGTGGGGGCGCACGATTACGGCACGCATACCTTGTTTGTGGCGGAAGTGACGGAAGCCAAAGCGCTTTCTAATGAGAAATCGGTGACCTACGAATATTATCAAAGCCATATCAAGCCCAAGCCCCAAAACGCGGAAAAACCGCAAAACGGCAAGAGAAAGTGGGTTTGTAAAATTTGCGGATATACGCACGAAGGGGACGAGTTGCCTGCCGATTTTATTTGCCCTTGGTGCAAGCACCCTGCGGAAGATTTTGAAGAAATCGCGTAAAAAGCACTTTTAAGATATTCTTCGACAAATATTTTACTTGCGTATAAAAGAAAAGTGAAAATTTCCATAAAAAGGTACAAAAACCGCGAAAAAAAACTTGACATACGCCTTTTTAATTGCTATAATTACGGAGTAAAATAAAAAACGCATCGGCAAAGGTTGGTGAAAAAGAAATGTCTACGGTAAGAGTTGGTGAAAACGAAAACGTTGAAAGCGCGCTTCGCCGCTTCAAAAGAAAGTGCTCCCGCGACGGTATTATCGGTGATTTGAGAAAGAAGGAATTTTATGAAAAACCTTCCGTAAAAAGAAAGAAAAAATCCGAAGCGGCTCGTAAGAGAAGCAGAAACTAACAAACAAGGCTCACAGGGATGTGAGCTTTTTTGTTTGCAAAAAATGTCGAAAAAAGGAGAGAAAAGAGTATGTCGCAACAACAAAAAAGCGCGCAAAGAACGTTGCGTGAAGAAGCTCGCAGAGCAAAATTGCGTATGAAAAGCGGGTTTTGGGCGGACTGTCAAGCGGATATGGACAAGCATTTGCAAAAGGCAAGAGAGCGCGGCGTCAATGAAAGCAAGGCGTGTCGTTATTTTGCCGAACAGGTAAGCGCAAAAATTGCAGGCAACGAAGAAGACGCGTTTTATCAAAAGGTGAAAGCGATGTTGCTTGCGGACGGGGAAACGGGCGACGCTATCGGGAAATTGACGGATAAAGCCTATTATCAAACGCTTTCGTATGAAGAAAAGCAACGCTATACGCTGTCTTTAAGCGAAAAATATTTGCGCGCGTTGGAGCGTTTTCGCAAAGAGTGCGAATTTGAAGGATATTTGTACAACGCGTAAATAAGCGTTAAAACGCAACAAAAAAGCAGTCAAACGCCCATTTTTTGGTATTTTTTACATTTTTTGAAAAGAATTTTGTGTAATCCCCTTGACAAAACTGTGATAATTTGGTAAAATGATAGAAATAAAAAAAGAAAGGGTGCACCCTTTCTTGTGTTTGGGAAAACACAAGAAAAAGATAATTATTAGGAAAACAACCGCAAACTGCGGTTAGTATATAAAAAAGGAGAAAACATTATGGTATTAGCACAAGGTGAAAACCTCATCAAATCGTGGAACTATGCTGATTCGAAAACCGGCGGCGTGTTCAACAAAGTAAAAACGCATGCAACGATTGACGTAACGAACAAGAGAATCGTTTACACGGCGGAAAACAAAAACGCAATGGATCGTCAAGAAATTTTCCTTAACGACGTTAAATCGTTGTCGTTTAGCCGTTTTGCAAAGGGCAACCTTTGGGCAATCATTAAGATTGTATTCTTTGGTATTTTGTCGCTTGTTCTTATCGGTATCCCCGGTTTGATTAAGAGCATCAAAGAACTTAACCAAGCTTCGTTTGATATGGTTATTATGTTGGACGGCACGGAAACGGAAGGTTTGGCTGTTCGCGCAGCTAAGATCGTGTTGCCTAAGAAAGCGAAATCGACGAAAGTGAAAGTAAAAGTCAACAAAGCTATCGTAAATGAAGTTGTTGATACGCTTGGTGCAGTTATTGCAGAAAACAAAGCATAAGTATACATAAAAAGAATATAAGTCGCGTGAAAACACGCGGCTTTTTCTTTTGCAAAATCCGCCGTTTCTATAAATAAATCTACTTGCTAAAAATACGCAAATATGGTATAATAGATTTGTTATGGTGCAACTGGAAGAAATTTTACAACAACTCAATGAAGAACAGATAAAGCCCGTGTTGCAAACGGAAGGTCCGGTGCTCGTGCTTGCAGGCGCAGGCAGCGGTAAAACGCGCGTTTTAACGTCGCGGATTGCGTACTTAGTCAAAGCAAAACGCGTGCCGCCGTCGGCAATTCTTGCCATCACGTTTACCAACAAAGCGGCAAACGAAATGAAAGAGCGGCTTTCTAAAATCGTGGACGTTTCTCAATCGTGGGTGTGTACCATTCACAGCATGTGCGTGCGCATTTTGCGTATGTATGCCGATGAATGCGGTCTGCACCCGAATTTTTCCATTTACAGTGAAACGGAGCGCAACAATATCATTAAAAAATCCTTCCAAGAGTGCGATTATGACGACGATAAGCTGTTGAAATCGGTGAAATATCACGTGGCAAATGCGAAAATGCTTGGCTTAGATCCCGAAAAATACGGTGAAGAGAACGCAGGGGAACACGATATTGACGACGTTGTAAAGGTGTACGCGCGCTATCAAAAGCATTTACGTGAAAACAACGCGCTCGATTTCGACGATTTATTGAACGAAACACGTTTGCTTTTGAAACGAAACGCGGAAGCAAGGGAATATTTAAGCGGTAAATTCCGCTATATTTTGGTGGATGAGTTCCAAGACACCAACGGCGTGCAATACGAAATTATCAAACTGTTGGCGTCCGTGCACGGGAACTTGTTTGCCGTCGGCGACGACGATCAGTCTATTTACGGTTGGCGCGGTGCGAAGATAGAAAATATTTTGCATTTTGAAAAGGATTTTATCGGCGCGCACGTGTTTAAGCTGGAAAGAAATTACCGTTCCACGAAAATTATTTTGGAGCTTGCCAACACCGTAATCAAAAATAACAGCCACCGCAAAGACAAAACGCTTTGGACGGAAAACGGGCAGGGCGCAGATGCCAAGGTGTACGAAGCGGAAGAAGAAAGCGGAGAAGCGCGGTATATCGCGCATACCATTGCAGGGCTTGTCGCGCGCGGTTACGATTACAAAGATTTTGCCGTTTTGATGCGCTTGAACGCTTTGACGCGCTCGTTCGAACAAGAGTTTACGGCGGACGGTATTCCGTTTAAGGTATTCGGCGGTTTTAAGTTCTACGAACGCAAGGAAATCAAGGATTTGCTGGCGTATTTGCGCTTAATCAATAACCCGTTTGACAGCGAAGCGGCGACGCGCATTATCAATTTCCCCAAGCGCGGTATCGGCGCGAAAACGGTGGAAACGTTGCAAAATTATGCGTTTGAAAACGAATTTTCCGTGTACGACGCGTTGCTGGATTTGGATGCGCTTGGCTTTACAAGCGGTACGAAGCAAAAGCTTGCGGATTTCCGTGATTTGGTCAAGGGTTGGATTGTCGAAAGCCAAGATATGCCCGTAAACGAACTTGTCAAGAAGATAGTCGTGGATACGCGTATGCGCGAAGTGTATGCGGACGATAGCGACGAAAGCATAAATAAGCTTGCCAACGTGGAAGAATTTATCAATTCCGTGGACGATTATTGTCGCTTGAACCCCGAAACGACGCTGAGCGATTATCTCAACCAAGTGATGCTGCTTTCCGACACCGACGAGATGGACGATAGCAACTACGTGACGCTTGCCACCGTGCACGCCGTAAAGGGATTGGAATTTAAGTGCGTGTTCGTGTGCGGTATGGAAGAAAATATTATGCCCGTATCGCGCGCAGTGATGAACGACGACGATATGGAAGAAGAACGGCGTTTGGCGTACGTTGCCATTACGCGCGCCAAAGAACGCATTTTCTTTACGCGCTCTAAAAGCCGTTATTTGTACGGGAAGCGTGAACCGTCTATGCGCAGCCGCTTCTTAAAAGAGTTGTCGGCTAAGCTGGATTTGCCCAAGGAGCAACCGCGTTTGCCGATGGGCTACGGTGACTACGACGACCCCGATATGTACTCTAACGCCGCGTACGGTGGGGGCAGGTATGCGTCTAACGGCGGAAACGGCGGCTATGGGTACGGAAGAACGTACGGTGCGCAAGGGTACGATAGGGGCAATTCGTCCGTGCAACGCAGTGCTTGGAACGGCGGAAGCAGCTACGGCTCTTTTGGAAACGCAAGCGGAAAAACGTACGGCGCAACGAATAGTTACAATGGTAACAGTAGTTACGGCGCGCGCACGAACGAACGCAAAGCAAGCGGATTTACCTACGGCGGCGCATCGGCAGTGAATAAGCCCACGGGCGCAAGCAAGGATTTGAGCGCGTTTGCTATCGGCAAAAAGGTGCGACACCCCAAGTTTGGCGACGGCACGATTGTCGGTATGCGCGGCGTGGGGGCAAACATGATTGTAGACATCGCCTTCGAGGGGTTGGGGATAAAGCAGCTTTCCGCCAGCCTAGCACCTTTGACTATACTGTAAGGTTAGGCGAAATGCGTATAAGCGTTGCAATACTGTGTTAACCTTGCGTTTTCCCTTGGTCACGTACGCTTATGTACGCTCCCTGCGGGAAAGCCGCGGTTGCCTTGTCTTGCTTGCTTCTCCGCATTTTAACGTAGTACGGGCAAGCGCACAAGGGCGCATCTTCATCACAAAAACGGAACTTGCCCTCAGTCACGTACGTTTGTGTACGCTCCTGTCGGGCAAACCCGTGTTTTGCGTAAATATGCAACCCTTCTCCGCATTTTAACGGTAAACGGGCAAGCGTAATCCAAGCATACAAGAAAGATAGAAAGGTGTGTCAGCGGCAACCTGCCGCCGCATTTTAACGGTGGATAAATCATCAAACTTAAAAAGGTGGAAAAAATGAACAGACAACGCGAACTTGTCGATATTCTCAACAAATGGGCGCACGAATATTACGTGCTGGATAACCCGACCGTATCCGATAAGGAATACGACGCTTTGTACGATGAGCTTAGAAAGCTGGAAGAGCAATCGGGCGAAGTGTATCCCGACAGCCCTACGCGCAGGGTGGGCGGAGCACCGTTAAAGGGCTTTGCACAGCACACGCATATCGCGCGTCTTTTTAGCTTGGACAAATGCGTAACGCAGGAAGAGCTGACCGCCTTTACAATGCGTGTGGAAAAGGCAATGCAGGGGGCAGGTATGCGTTCAAATTACACAGTCGAATACAAATTCGACGGTTTGACGGTGTGCTTGACCTATGATAAAGGTGTGTTCGTGCGCGCTACGACGCGCGGAAACGGCGTGGTGGGAGAAGACGTGACGGCGCAGGTTTTGACCATCAAATCCTTCCCTTTGAAGATATCCTATCAAGGCACTTTGGAAGTGCGCGGCGAAGCGGTTATCCGTTTGTCGGTGCTGGACGAATACAATAAAACGGCAAGTGAGCCGTTGAAGAACGCGCGCAACGCGGCGGCAGGGGCGATTAGAAATTTAGACCCGAAAATTACCAAACTGCGCCGCCCCGATATTTATTTTTACGACGTCAATTATACGTCGGGCGGGGAAGAAATGTCGCAGGTGCAAGCGCACGATTTTTTAGTGCAAGAAGGGTTCAAGGTGTTCCCGTATTTCAAGGTTTGCCAAACGGGCGAAGAAGTGCTTGCCGCTATCGATGAAATTCAAACGCAGCGCAAGCAAATCGACGTGTTGACGGACGGCGCTGTCATTAAAGTGGATAACGTGGCGCTCCGCGAAGATATGGGCTTTACCGATAAATTCCCCCGTTGGGCGATGGCGTATAAATTTGAAGCGGAAGAAGTGACGACGATTATCGACGACGTTATTTGGCAGGTGGGCAGAACGGGTAAATTGACGCCCCTTGCGCTTTTACAGCCCGTAGAGCTTGCAGGCGTAACGGTATCACGCGCCACCTTGAACAATTACGGCGATATTTTGCGCAAGGACGTGAAATTACACTCACGCGTGCTTGTCCGCCGTTCTAACGAAGTTATCCCCGAAATTTTGGGCGCGACGGAGCACAACGAACACAGCGTTGACGTGCAAAAGCCCACGCATTGTCCTGCGTGCGGCAGTGAACTGAAAGAAACGGGCGCGCATTTGTTCTGTCCTAACCGCGGTTGTGAGCCGCGTATCGTGGCGAAGCTGGATCATTACGCAAGCAAAAACGCGATGGATATCGACGGGCTTTCCGAAAGCACGGCGTTGATGCTGGTGCAAAAAAAAGGCGTGAAAAACTTTTCCGATTTATACGCGTTGACGGCGGAAGATTTGAAAGAGTTGGACGGATTTAAGGAGAAAAAAATCAACAATTTGCTCACGGCGATTGAGAAAAGCAAAACGCCTACGCTGGACGCATTTTTCTTTGCTATCGGCATAGACGGGGTAGGCAGGGTTGCGGCGAAAGACCTTGCAAGCCGTTTTTCGTCCCTTGAAAATTTGCAAAAAGCGACGGTGGAAGAGCTGGTTGCGCTGGATAACGTGGGGGAAATTACCGCAAACGATATCGTGGCGTATTTTGCCGATGAAGAAAACGTAAAAGAGCTTGCTTCGTTGCAACAGGCAGGCGTTGCGCCCGTGTGGACGAATGAAAAAAAGCAAGGCGTATTTTCGGGGCAAACGGTGGTGCTGACGGGTACGCTCAACGCATTTAAGCGCAGTCAGGCGCAAAAGCTTATCGAAGAGCGCGGCGGAACGTGCGGTTCGTCGGTGACGGCAAAAACGACGCTGGTGCTGGCAGGCGAAGAAGCAGGCAGTAAATTAGACAAAGCCAAAAAACTGGGCATCAAAATTATCGGCGAAGAAGAATTTAAGAAAATGTTGGAAGAATAATACAAAACACTCCGCGAAAAAGACGGAGTGTTTTCTCTCTTTTTTGTAAAAAAGAGAAGAAAAGTGCGCAATAGCCCTTGCATTTTTCAAAAATATTTGCTATAATAGGGTAACTCTTATCAGTGAAAGCAAAAAAGAAGGTAAAAAGCGTATGTGGAGCATGACGGGGTACGGCAAAGGGACGTACGATGAAGGCGGCATTGAGCTGACCTGTGAAATGAAAACGGTGAACAACCGCTATTTGGACGCGTCCATCAAAGCGCCCAGATTGTTTGCGGCGCACGAAGAAGCCGTGCGTTCGCTTATCAAAGAAAAAATGACGCGCGGTCACGTAGACGTGTTTATTTCGTTAAAGGACAAGCGCGAAAAGCCAACGGCGCTTACCACCGATATGGCGCTTGCAAGCGCGTACGTGGCGGCGGCGAAAGCACTCAAAGAAGCGTTTCCCGATTTGACGGACGATATCACGCTTTCTTCCGTAATCCGCTATCCCGAAGTGTTGAAAGCGGAAGACACGCAAACGTTGGACGAAGCGTTGATTACCGCTTTGACGACGGCGGTGAAAGCTGCGCTGGAAAACTTGAACGCAATGCGTAAAGTGGAAGGGGAAAAACTCAAAGCAGATATGCTTGCGCGCATGGCGGAAATCGAAAAGCTGGTGGAAAAGGTTGCGGAGCGTGCGCCTTTGGTTGCCGCGGCATATAAGGAACGCTTGACGACGCGCGTAAAGGAATATTTAGACGGTACGCAAATTGACGAAAACCGTATTTTGACGGAAGTTGCCGTGTTTACAGACAAGAGCAATATCGACGAAGAATTGACGCGTTTGCGTTCGCATATCGAACAGTTTAGAAGCATTTGCGAAGAAGGCGTAGTGGGCAGAAAGCTGGATTTCTTGGTGCAGGAATTTAACCGCGAAGCTAACACTACTTGTTCCAAGAGCAACGACGTGACGATTACCCGTCTTGGCTTGGCGCTTAAAAACGAAATTGAAAAAATCCGCGAGCAAGTGCAAAACGTGGAATAAAAATACATAGAGAGAAAGATTATGAAAGGTGTTCTTTTAGCGGTATCCGGCCCGTCGGGGGTGGGCAAGGGTACGATGGTGAAAACGTTGATAGCGCGTCGAAAAGACGTGGTGGAATCGGTCTCCTGCACTACGCGCGCGCCGCGCGAAGGCGAAGTGCACGGCAAGCATTATTTTTTTCTTTCCAAGGAAGAATTTACGCGCCGTATTCAAGAAGACGATTTTTTGGAATATGACGAGCATTTCGGCAATTACTACGGTACGCCCAAATCGTTTGTTAGAGAAACGCTGAAAGAAAAATCCGTGATTATGGAAATCGACGTGGTGGGGGCAAAGCTTGCGAAAAAGAGCTTCCCCGAGTGCGTGCTGGTGATGGTCGTGCCCCCGTCTTTGGAAGAACTCAAACGCCGTTTGCAAGGGCGCGGTTCGGAAACGGAAGAACAAATTTTGGGCAGACTGCAACGTATGGAATACGAACTTTCGCATTTGGATGCATACGATTACGTAATCGTCAACGACGATTTGGAAACGGCAATCCAAACGCTAGAAAATATTATTGATGAACGAAAAAAGTAAAAAACACATAAAGGAGTGAAAAATATATGATTAACGAACCTTCGGTTGACGAAATGATCAGAAAGCTTGGTAAGGAAGACGACCCCATTTCCCGTTACGCGCTTTGCACGGTTGCGGCAAAACGCGCGCGTCAAATTATTGAAACGGAAAGAAATGCCGGTGCAACGGACTCTACGGGTAAGGACAAAGAACTTTTGGCTGCATGCAAGGATATTGCGGAAGGCAGAGTTGTAATCGCAAAAGAGTAAACGAACGTGAGAAATTGTCTGTCAAGGCAATTTCTTATGCTTTATGCTTGGCAAAATCATAAAGCGCATAACCAAAAGGAGCGAACAAATGATAGCGGAAGTGATTGTCGACATCGCGGCAAGCGAAACGGACAGAATATTCGATTATCTCTGCGACGATACAACGGTCGTTGGCAGCCGCGTTCGCGCGCCCTTTGGCGGAAAAACCGTGCCGGGGTTTGTTATGCGTTTGAAAGAAAGCAGCGATTATCCTTTGGATAAGCTGAAAAAGGTGCTGCCTTGCGAAGACGAATTGCCTGCGCTCAACGCCGAAAGTTTGTCGCTTGCGGAAAAAATCACCGCGCGTTACCGCGTGCCTAAGGCGCTCACTCTGCGGTTGTTTTTGCCTACCGAAATGCGGACGGGAAAGGTGCGTGAGCTGATGCGTAATTACGCGGAGCTTACCGTGCCGTTTGAAAGCATGCAATTTCGCGCGTCGGCGAAAAATCAACAGGGCGCGGCGGAGTTTTTGCGCGATAACGGCAAAAGCGATTGCGCGCGGCTCAACGAAATGTTCCCCGGGGGCGTGTCGGGCTTGGGAAAAAAGGGCTACGTGCGTATTACCAAGGAGCAAATTTTGCGCGATCCGTACAAGAGTATGGAAAACGGCTATCAACAAAGAACGCTGACGGACGATCAAAACCACGCCGTACAAACCATTTTGACGGACGAAAGAACGGTACAGCTTGTACACGGCGTTACGGGCAGTGGGAAAACGGAAATTTATTTGACCTTGATTGCGCAGTGCTTACAGCAGGGCAAAAGCTCTATCTTTTTAGTGCCTGAAATTTCGCTTACTCCGCAAATGCTTTCGCAGCTTCGTGCGCGGTTTGGCAAAAACGCGGCGATTTTGCACAGCGGACTTTCCGCAGGGGAGCGTTTTGACGAGTGGTGGCGTTTGCGCACAGGCGAAGCGAAAATCGCGATCGGTGCGCGCAGTGCTATCTTTGCGCCCTTGGAAAACTTGGGTGTGATTATCATTGACGAAGAACACGACGCAAGCTACGCAAGCGAAACTGCGCCCAGATATAACACGTTCGACGTGGCGCTATTAAGAGCAAAACGCAACCGTTGCAAGCTGGTTTTGGGCAGTGCAACGCCGTCGGTGGATACCTATAAACGCGCCAAGGAAGGGGAATTTTCGTTGATACGCTTGGAAAAACGTATCAATCAAAAGCCGATGCCGGAAATCGTGATTGCCGATATGCGCAGGGAAGTGCGCAGGGGGAACAATTCGGCTTTTTCGGGCGCGCTCAAAGAAGAAATTGAGAAATGTTTGGCGGCGGACAAGCAAGCTATTTTGTTTTTGAACAGGCGCGGCTATTCGCAAACGGTGATTTGTAAGGAGTGCGGCTACGTGGCAAAATGCCAAGCGTGTGACGTTTCGCTTACTTATCATAAGGATGAAGATTGCTTGAAATGCCATTATTGCGGCAGCAAATATAATATGCTTTCCGCTTGTCCCGATTGCGGTGGGAAAAAGCTTTCTTACGCAGGCACGGGCACGCAGCGCGTGGTTGCTGATTTGCAAAAGCTGTATCCGTCCGCGCGTATACTGCGCATGGATAACGATACGACGAGCGGCAAGGAAGGGCATTATAAAATTTTGAAAACGTTTGCGGAGCACAAGGCGGATATTTTGGTCGGCACGCAAATGATTGCTAAGGGGCACGATTTCCCGTCCGTTACGCTGGTGGGTATTTTGGATGCGGATATGAGCTTGCATTTTTCTGATTACAGAAGCGGAGAGCGGACGTTCCAGCTGTTGACGCAGGTGGCAGGCAGAAGCGGCAGAGCCAACGAAAAGGGCAAAGTGGTGTTGCAAACGTTCGATCCCGAAAACGAAGTGCTACGCTATGCCATCGATTACGATTTTGAAGGGTTTTACCAAAACGAAATATCCCTGCGCGCGGCAATGGCGTTTCCGCCCTTTTCCAAAATCGTGCGCGTGCTGGTGACGGGCGAAGACGATAAAAAGACGGTGGAAGCGCTCAAGGAAGTGTATATGGGGCTGGAAGCAATCGCGACGGAAAACGCGGAGAAATTCCTGTTCTTTAACAAGATGCGCGCGCCCATTAAAAAGATACAAAACAAGCATAGATATCAAGTGCTGATGCGGCTTTGCGATACGTCGGTTTTGCCGCAAATTTACGAAGTTTGCGCGCAGGCGCGGAGCAAAGACGCGCTTGTGTCCGTGGAAGAAAATCCGTCGAATATGACGTAATAACAAAGGGTAAGGAGAAAGAAAAATGGCGATACGAAACGTGGTACAGGTTGGCGACGACGTGTTAAGGCAAAGATGCTTTGCAGTGGAGAATTTCGATGAGCAGCTTGCCAAACTGTTAGATGATATGAAGGATACCGTGAAAAAGGAGCAGGGCGCAGGGCTTGCCGCACCGCAAGTGGGCATTTTACGCCGTGTGGCGGTCGTGGACGTGGAAGAAGGGTATTTTGAGTTTATCAACCCCGTAATTACCCAACAAAAAGGCGAACAAACGGGCTGGGAAGGCTGTCTTTCCGTACGTGGGAAAAGCGGCGTAGTTTCCCGTCCTATGAAGGTGACGCTTAGCTATCAAGACAGAACGGGCGAAAAACATATCTTAAAAGCTAAAGGATTTTTCGCGCGCGCGATTTGCCATGAGCTTGACCATTTGGACGGCGTGTTGTATATAGACAAAGCAACACATATCGAAAAAGCTTAAAACGACTTATATGCTTCGCAATACTGCGTTAACCTTGCGTTTTCCCTTGCTCATTTACTACTTGTAAATTCCCGTCGGGAAATCCGCACGCTCCTTGTCTTGCTCGTATCTAAGCCGTTTTCGATGAGCAATCAGGCATAGTTGCAAATACTGCGTCGCGCTTACGTTTTTTCTTGGTCGCGTACGTCTATGTACGCTTTCGGCGAAAAATCCGTACGCTCCTTGTCTTGCTCGTATCTAAGTCATTTTCAATGAACAATAAGACACAATAAATAAAAAACATAAGGGAATATTATGAAAATTGTTTACGCAGGTACACCCGATTTTGCCATCGCGCCGTTGCGCGAAATTTTGGCGCGCGGTTTTCAAGTGGTGGGCGTGATTACGCAGGAAGATAAACCGCAAGGGCGCAAAGGTATTTTAACCGCGCCCCCCGTGAAAGAGTTTGCGCTGTCGCAAAATATCCCTGTGATACAACCGCATAAAATCCGTGATGAAATTGCCGCCGTGCAAGCGCTTGGCGGCGACTTGCTTGTTACCTGCGCGTACGGACAAATTTTGACGCAAGCCGTGCTGGATAGCTTTGAAAAAGGCGTTTGGAATATTCACGCAGGGCTGCTGCCCAAATACCGCGGCGCGTCGCCCATACAAAGCTGTATTTTGGCAGGCGAAACGCAAACGGGCGTGTCGATTATGAAAACGGAGCTGGGCTTGGACAGCGGCGATATTTTGCTTGTCAAGCAAACGGAAATTGTGCCTACGGAAACGTATGGGGAGCTTTCCAACCGTTTGTCCCAAATAGGCGCGCAAGCGATTGTAGAAGCGTTGGAGCTGTTGCAATCGGGGCAATACACCTTAACGCCGCAAGCGAAAGACGGCGTGCAAACGGTGAGAAAAATACAAAAAGAGCAGGCGCAAATTTCCTTTGAAAAGAGTGTCGATACAGTGGTGAACTTGGTGCGCGCGATGAATCCTGCCCCTGTGGCGTACACCCAGCTTGACGGAAACAAAATCAACGTGTATCTTGCCGAAAGGGCAGTGTTAAACGACGAAGAAAACGCGTATATGCAAACGGCACAGTGCGGCGAAGTGCTTTCGGAAAATCCCAAACGCGGTTTGCTTGTCAAGTGCGCGGACGGCGCGGTAAAGCTTACACAGGTACAAGCGGCAGGCGGTAAGCGTATCACGGGCAACGATTTTATCAATGGCAGAAAGGCGAAAAAAGGGCAGGTGTTTACATGCTGAGCAATCCCATTTACGACCCGTTCGTCATTTTGAGCAAGGTGTACCAAAACGGCGCGCACGTCAAACAGGCGATTAGCGATACGTATATTGAAGAGCAGTATCGCGCAAGAACGGTGAAAATTGTGTACGGCGTGCTGGAAAACGACGGCTTTTTGGAGTTTTGTATCCGCTGTTTTGCGGAAAAAGCGCCTAAACCCGTGGTGCGCATTTTGTTGAAAATTTCGCTGTATATGCTTTTGTATATGGATAAAAAGCGGTATATGGTCACCGATTGCGCCGTTACACTTTGCAAAAAGCTTGGAAAAAGCGGCGTGAGTGGATTTATCAATGCGTTTTTGCGCCGTTTCGACGATAAAACCGTGCAAGAAAAATTGCCTAAGGGGGACGAAGGCAAAGCGATTTTGCTGTCCTATCCGTTATATGCGTATAAAATGCTGAAAAAAGAATACGGTACGCGCGCGGAGAATATTGCCGCGGCAAGAAGCGCAGGTGTAAGCGTGCGCTTTGAAGCAAATGCTGAACCGTATTTGGAAAAAGAGCCCATACATACGCCTTTTTCTAAAAAATACGGCAATTATATTTTTGAAAACTTCGTGCGCGACGCGGCGTTCGATACGGGCGCGTACACCTTTCAATCGGTGGGCAGCATCGCCATTTGCGATCAAGTGGACGCGTGTGAAAATTTACTGGACGCGTGCAGTGCGCCCGGCGGTAAATCGGTGCTTTTGGCGAAAAAATGCAAAAACGTTACGTCCTTTGAATTGTACGAGCATAGGGTGGAGCTTATCAGGCAATACAAAACGCGCATGGGCGTGGATAATGTTACGGAACTGCAAAAGGACAGCAGCGTACTTGACCAAGCGTACGTGGAAAAATTTGACGGCGTGCTTTGCGACGTGCCCTGTTCGGGGTTTGGTACGGTCAGTGAAAATCCCGACGTGAAGCTGTTTAGAAAACAAGAAGATTTTGCATCGCTTGCCAAAGCGCAAAAAAGCATTTTGCAAACTTGTGCACAGTACGTAAAAAAAGGCGGTGCGCTGTATTATTCCACCTGTTCGGTGTTTGCGTGCGAAAACGACGAAATTGTGGAAGAATTTTTAAGAAATAATTCTGATTTTACGGTGCAAGCGATAGACAGTCCGCTTTCGCACGAAAAGAAAAACTACGGCTTGCAATTTTTGCCCGATACGGCGTACGGCGCAGGGTTTTACGTGTGTAAAATGGTTCGCCGTTTTTGAGCAGATAGGGGGGAAGAAGTGAAACAAATTTTACAAGATTTATCCTTTGCCGAGTTAGAAAACGCCGTGCGTGAAATGGGCGAAAAGAAATTTCGCGCCAAACAGCTGTATGACGGCTTGATGCAAGGCAAAAGCATTTTGGAAATTTCATCGCTGTCGAAAGATTTTAAGGAGCGTTTGTTGCAAACGTATGAAAATCAACCGATAAAAATCAAGGAAACCTTTTATTCCGCCGACGGCACGGAAAAATATTTGTTTGAGCTTGCCGACGGCAATTTAATCGAAGGCGTTTTGATGAAATACAAATACGGCTTTACGCAGTGCGTATCCACGCAAGTGGGGTGCAGGATGGGCTGTAAGTTTTGCGCTTCGACGGTAAACGGCTTGGTGCGCAACTTAACGGCAGGGGAAATTTTATCGCAAATTTTGGTGGTCAACGCGTTGCATAAGGCGGACGCAGTAGGGAGCGGAGCGGAAAAACGCGCCGTGACCAACGTGGTGCTGATGGGTAGTGGCGAACCGTTGGATAATTACGACAACACCGTGCGGTTTTTGAAAAACGTAACGGCGGAAGGCGGCATTTGCATCAGCGCGCGCAATATTTCTCTTTCCACCTGCGGTATCGTGCCGAAAATGTATCAGCTTGCCGACGAAGGAATTGCGCTCAATTTGACCGTTTCCTTGCACGCAACCGACGATATAACGCGCGTGAGGACGATGCCGATTGCCAAGGCGTATTCCATTGAACAAATTTTGAAAGCGTGCGATTATTATTTTGAGAAAACGGGCAGGCGGTATTATTTTGAGTATACGCTCATCAAGGACGAAAACTCCGATGACGCACACGCGGACGCGCTTATCAAGCTGCTCAAAGGCAAGCCCTGCCACGTCAATTTGATACGCTTGAACGAAGTGAAAGAGCGTTCCTTGCAGGCGCTCAACGACAAGGCGGCGTATCGGTTTTTGGGAAGGTTGGAAAAGGGCGGTATTTCCGCTACGCTCCGCCGTCAAATCGGTGTGGATATCGGGGGCGCGTGCGGACAGCTTAGGGCAAATTATTTGGGTGAATAACGCAAAAGTGCGTGGATAAAAGAAGAAGGTTATGGATATACCTATTTTAGCGTTGATTGCCAGCTTTATCGGTATGGCGTTTGTGATAACGGCTTATTTGGTAAGAAAAAAATCTTTATATTTGGCTTGTCAAGCGCTTTGTATCGTCTTTTTGATTATAGCGTATTTTTTTGAAGTCAACTTTTTCGGTATGATCGGGTTGGGTATCGGTCTAGGGCGGTCGCTGACCTTTTTCGTGTATGAGCAAAAGGACAAAAACGCGCCCATTTACTGGTCGTTCGTTTTTGCCGTTTTGACGATGCTCAATTTTTCCGTCAATTTGTTTATTTTGAAAACGGGACAGCCGTTAGACGTGCTGTGTATGCTGGCGTTGATTGCGTATGCGTTTATTTTCCGTATTCGCAGCTTAAAAATCGTGCGCTTTACGATGCTTGCGCCAACCGTTTTATCTATTTTATATAATATTTTGGTGGGTGCGGCTATTTTTACCACGCTTACCTACGTGTTTGAGCTTGCGGTAAACTGCGTTTCTATCGTGCGCTATCATGGGCTGCCGTATTATATGGAAAAACGCAAGCAAAACAAGCAAAATTCCGCAAAAGAAAAAAAGGAGACAACAAATGAAAACGATTAAAATTGCACCGTCTATCCTGTCGGCGGATTTTTCTAAAATGGGCGAAGAAGTGCTTGCGTTGCAGGCAAACGGCGCGGATATCGTGCATTGCGACGTGATGGACGGCGTGTTTGTCAATAACATTACGTTCGGCATTAAAATGGTAGAAGATTTAAGAAAGGTGACTACGCTTCCCTTGGATTGCCATTTGATGATCGTAAACCCCGAAAAATACGTGGAACGCTTTGCGAAAGCAGGTGCGGACATCATCACCGTGCATTATGAAGCGTGCAAGGAAAACTTGAAAAACGTGTTGCAGCTTATCAAGGACACAGGCGTGAAATGCGGCGCGGTGATTAACCCCGATACACCCGTAGATTGCATAAAAGACGTAATCCCCATGTGCGATATGGTGCTTGTTATGAGCGTATTCCCCGGGTTCGGCGGACAAAAATTTATCCCCGAAGCGTTGGATAAGCTGCGCCAAGTGAAAGCCATCGTAGACGCTTGCGGAAAGGATATCGATATTCAAATCGACGGCGGCGTTACGGAAGAAAACGTAGACGAAATTAAAAAAGCCGGCGCAAACGTAATCGTTGCCGGCAGTACGGTGTTTAGGGCGGCGGATAAACGCGCAACCATTGCAAGGTTAAAAGCGTAAAAAGGAGAAAATATGAACGGTGTTACACGCAACCGTTTTACGGAAGGGAAAATATTAAAACAGCTGATATTGTTCATTTTGCCTATCGTGGCGACAAATTTGCTGCAAACGCTTTATCACGCGGCGGATATGATGGTGGTAAGCTTATCCAGCGAAGCCAACGCCGTGGGGGCAATCGGTACGACGGGCCCGTTTTTGAGCTTGATTTTGAACACGTTCATCGGGTTTTCTATCGGCGCAAACGTAGTGGTCGCGCGCGGTATCGGTGCGGAAGATAAGGACAGCGTGCAAAAGGCAGTGCATACGTCGCTTTTGATGGCGGTGATTTTCGGTGTCGTCGGTGGGGCGATAGGTATTGCCGTTACGCGGTCGGTTTTGACGGCGATGGGCAATCGCGGCAGCTTGTTGGAGCTTGCTATACGCTATGCGTATATCTATTGCGCAGGTTTGCCGTTTGTGGCGCTCACCAACTATTTAAGCGCAATTTTCCGTGCCGAAGGCAACGCGAAATATCCCTTGATTGTGCTGTCCAGCGCAGGGCTTGTCAACGTTGTGTTTAACCTGATATTCGTGCTTGTGTGCGGTATGTCGGTGGAAGGCGTGGCGATTGCGACCGTTATTTCCAACGTAGTGTCGTTCGTGGCGTTGCTTATCAAATTGCGCAAGGAAAACGATTATACCAAATTTTCGTTTAGAAGATTGAAAATGGACGGGCGCGCGTTTAAGGAAATCGTGCGCGTGGGCTTGCCTGCGGGTATTCAAGGCGCGTTGTTCTCTTTGTCGAATATGCTCATTCAATCGTCCGTCGTGACGGTAAATAACAACAGCGTGCCTGTGGGCA
Source organism: Candidatus Scatosoma sp. (assembly GCA_045533485.1). Lineage (GTDB taxonomy): Bacteria > Bacillota > Clostridia > Christensenellales > Borkfalkiaceae > Scatosoma. The sequence goes on from JAZSHX010000026.1 coordinate 77,338, forward strand.
CGGATTATCAACCCATTGTCAACGGTAACGCGGCGGCAGGCAACGTGGATTCGTTTATTTACACGTCTATCAACGCGGTTTCGCAAGGGGCAATTACCTTTACGGGGCAAAATATGGGCGCGAAAAAACCTGAACGCGTGAAGCCGATTATGTATAATTGCTTTTTGATAAGTGCCGTTATCGGGAGCGTAATGAGCCTTGGTTTTATATTGTTGAGAAATCCGCTGTTTGCGTTGTACGGCGTGGTGCAGGGCACGGAAGGAAGCTTGGAACGGCTTGCGTATGAAGCGGCGACGAAACGGTTGTTTTGGGTGGGGATTCCTTATTTTATGTGCGGCATTATGGATAACTGTTCGGGCGTGCTTCGCGGGCTGGGCAGGTCGCTTACGTCGACGGTGCTTGCCTTGATCGGTTCTTGTCTGCTCCGTGTTGTGTGGACGCTTGCTTTGTTCCCCTTAAATCCCGTTTTGGAAATGGTATACGTATGTTATCCCATTTCTTGGGCGTTGACAACTGCCGCTTCTTTTATCGTGATACAGCTGATTGTAAAAGACTTATTAAAACAAAAGAGTTTATAAAAACTTCGCGAAAAATACAATGTATGTAAAAATAACATACAAGGAGAAAAGATATGGAATACTATACCTTACAAAATGATGAAGTGGCTCTTTTTCAAGCGGAAAACGTTTGGTGTAAAGAAAAGAAAGCGAAAGTGCAGGTGATACTGACGAATTTGGCGTTAGTGTTGGTGGAAATTCGTAAAAAGCTGTTTTCTAAAAATGCGGATGTGGAAGTGCTTTTGTTGGAAACGATAAAGTATTACAATGAACAGCCGTATATCAAGCACAAAGAAACAAACGTGGAAACGTATTTCTTGGGCGCGGAACGTACGTTGGAGTTTGGATCGAAAAAGGAAGCCAAACAGTTTGTAACGCAAGCAATCAATACAACGACGAAAACAACCACCTTGGAGCGCGGACTTCGTAAAGTCAAGCAAACGGTGGATACGGTGGATAATACGCTGGGTATTGATTCTGTGGGTATCGTAAAAAAGGCGGCTGGCGGTGTATTTAATGGCAAAAATAAAATTACAAAATTGTTTGGAAAGAAAGAAGAAAGCGTAAAAGAGATTGCCGCAAGTAAAACGGATAGTGCAAAGCAATAAAAAAGCTATATATACAGCAAAGAAAAACCCCCGACGTGGAATACACGTCGGGGGTTTGTGTGTACGTTAAAAAGGCGAAAATTTCGCCTAGATAAGATGATTAGTCAGCTTTTTTAAGCGTTCTGATGCATCTTGCGCAAACGTAACCGTTGGTTTCTTTACCGTCTGCTACGTAAGAAATTTTTTGAACGTTTACCTTGAACGTTCTTCTCGTTTTACGGTTGGAGTGGCTTACGTTGTTGCCCGATGCTTGACCTTTACCGCAAATATTGCATACTCTAGACATATGAACACCTCCGAAATGGATAATTTTTCCGTAGTTAATGGTATAAAAACGGCGCTATTTGCGCGGCAAAAAAGTTGCTTTGCAAAATAAGCACTAATAATATAGCATTTTTATGGAGAAAAATCAATCAAAAACGCACCATAAAAAGACAAAAAATAAAAAATTTTCGTTTTTTTTGGAAAAGTACTTGCAAAATGGCGGTAAATAGTGTAAAATGAAAAGGTAAACGTAAGGACGGGCGTATTGCGCCCTGTCATTAGTAGAGCTTAAAGGGGTATTTATGTCAGTTAATACGAATAACGCCTACGGTAAAATTTCTATCTCTGATTTGGCTATCGCCAAGGTCGCTTCGCACACCGCTTTGGAATCCTACGGGATTGTAGAAATGGTGTCGCGCCGTTTTACCGACAATTTGACGTTGCTTATGCGCAAAGATGTAGGCGGTAAAGGCATAAAAGTAACCACGTCGGGTAATCGCATTTATATCGACGTGTACGTTGTTATCAAATACGGCGTTTCCATAAGCGCCGTGGCGGATTCGCTCAAAGAAGCCATCAAATATAAGGTGGAAGGGTTTACGGGTATGATTGTCGACACCGTAAACGTGAACGTAATCGGCGTTAAACTTTGATTTTTTCTAGGCGCTATTTGATATAGCGCTGTTTTGCGTTGTATGCGCACGCCCACGCGAGCGACTATATTATATAATCGCGTGAAGCAGTTTTTACAATTTTGAAAATAAGGAGCATTTTTCTAATGCATAAAACAATAAACAGTACAGAATTCCGTAAGATGATACTTGTCGGCGCGAGACAGCTTGAAATCAACCGCGCCAAAGCAGACGCGCTGAACGTGTTCCCCGTGCCTGACGGCGACACGGGTACGAATATGTCTTTAACGATGCAGTCGGCTGTGCGCGAGCTTACCGCTTGCCCGTCTAATGCGTTTAGCGAAATTTGCAACAGTATTTCCAAAGGCGCTTTGAAAGGCGCGCGCGGAAACTCCGGCGTTATTCTTTCGCAAATATTCAAAGGTATTTGCTCCGTTTTGGGCAAATGCGAAAAGGAAGTGGATACCAAAACGTTCGCAAAGGCAATGGAAGCCGGCACGAAGGTAGCGTACGGCGCCGTTTCCGTACCCAAGGAAGGTACGATTTTGACGGTTATTCGTATGATGAGCGAAGCCGCACCGAAACTTGCCAACAAGAGAAAGAATTTTGAAGAATTTTTCCAAGACGTAATTGCAGAAGGCGATAGAGCGCTTGCATTGACGCCCGAATTGTTGCCCGTTTTGAAAAAAGCAGGCGTAGTGGATAGCGGCGGCTTTGGTCTTATGACCATTTTCAAAGGGTTCTTGTCCGAGCTTTCCGGCGAAGAAATCCCTGAAACACCTACCGAAATGGATAATGCGGACGAAGAAGCGGGATTTGGCGACAATTCCAGCATCGTCAATATGGATTTGGGCGACATTCAATACGCGTACTGTACGGAATTTTTTATCATTAACTTGAAAAAGAGCACGACGCTTTCCGCTATCGACCGTTTACGCGAACGCTTGATGACGCTTGGCGACAGCGTAATTTGTATCGGCGATTTGGAGCTTGTCAAGGTGCACGTACACACGAATAACCCCGGTAAAGCGCTTACGTATGCGTTGGAGCTTGGGGAGCTTGACAGACCTAAAATTGAAAATATGTTAGAGCAAAACCGTCAAATCAAAGCCAAGATGGAAGCGGAAAAGAAAGAAATGGGTATGCTTGCCATTTGTACGGGTAGCGGTCTTTCCGACATTTTCCGTGATTTGATGGTGGACCGTATCATTGAAGGCGGTCAAACGATGAACCCCAGCGCAAGCGACATTGCAAACGCGGCGCAAAAAATCAATGCGGAACACATTTTCATATTCCCCAACAATAAAAATATCATTTTGGCGGCGGAACAAGCCAAAGCGCTTGTGGATAACAAAACCATTCACGTAATCCCGACCAAGAACGTGCCGCAGGGCTTTGCGGCGGCGCTTGAATTTAACCCCGAAGCAAGCGCGGAAGAAAATAAAACCAACATGATTCACGCCCTTGATAACGTGAAAGCAGGGCAGGTTACGTACGCAGTACGTAATACGTCGCTCAACGGCTTCTCCATCAAGGAAGGCGACATCATCGGTTTGGACGATAAAAAGATTTTGGCGAAATCGCAATCGGTGGAAGAAACGGTTATCAAATTGCTTGGCAAGATGAAGGAAGATTTCCATCAAATGATCACGCTTTACTACGGCGAAGACGTCAATGCAAGCGAAGCGGAAGCGCTTTGCGCGGCGATTGCGGAAAAATATCCCGATTGCGACGTGGATTTCCACAACGGCGGTCAATCGGTGTATTACTACATCTTATCGCTTGAATAAAAACAAATAAATAAGTACGAAAGCGGGAGGAACGGCGGAAGCACTCTTCCCGTTTTTTGTAAGGCTCTGTCACATCATTTGGTTGATTTTTGAACCGCCGCTTTGAAATTCTGCGCGATATTACGTCGAACTGCGTTATGTTTTGGTTGCGTGCACACAAGTACGCGCCCTGCAACAAGCACTTGTTCTCCTTATCTCGCTTGCATTTGAAAGCGGCTTGGAAAAATGCTACGAAATACGACGTGTTTTGTTCGGTTACAGACCGCTGGGGGTATGCGCCCTCACAAAACACTTGTCTTTCTTGTATTTTTCTCATCAACCGCCAAAAATGTTTTTGTCTAAATCAACCACTCTCTGCGACACAGCCTTTAATGAAGTGTAATTATAGAATTGACAAAGATTTTTATAAAACCAAGGAGCGCGTGAAATGAAATTGTCTGCGCTTCGCCAAGTGGGCGAAAAAAGGGAAAAGGAATTTCAAAAATTAGGTATTTACCAAGCGGAAGACTTGGTGAAGTATTTTCCGCGCGCCTATTTGGATTTGACGGAGCGCGCATCCTTAAAAACGGCGTATCATAACGATATGGTGCTGATTGCGTGCGAAGTGACGCGGCTTGCGCCCACCAACTTTAACAGCCGCGTAAAAATCGTCAAGGCGTTTTGTTCGCAGGACGGCTTTCCTTTCACGGCGGTGTGGTTTAATCAACCGTACGTGGCGCAAAAGCTCAAAGTAGGGGAATACCTTTTTTACGGGCGCGTGCAAAACAAATACGGGCAAATTTCGCTTGTCAATCCTACCTTTGAGCCGATGGATAAAAACGTGCGCTTGAAAGGCATTGTGCCCGTGTATTCGCTCAAAGGCAGGCTTAGCCAAAAAATTATGCGCGACGCGGTAAAGGAAGCGCTTACCAAGGTGGATATTGAAAGCGTAATCCCTTATCCCATTATACAAAAATATAATTTACCGCTGTTGCCTAAGGCGTATTTTGACGTGCACAATCCCCCCGATGAAAAAACCAAGGCGTTGGCGTCCGAGCGGATTGCCTTGGAAGAATATTTCACGCTCATTTCCGCGTTCAAGATTATGAAAGGCGGCAAGGAAGAAGTGCGTACCCGTAAGTACGGCGTAACGGCAGGGCAGGTGAAGGCGTTTGCTTCGCGGTTTGGCTTTGAATTTACCGACGGGCAAAAGCAGGCGGTCAACGACGTGTACAACAACGTACACGCGCCTACGAATATGAATAGATTGTTGCAAGGCGACGTGGGCAGCGGTAAAACGGCGGTGGCGCTTTGCGGTATTTATATGGCGGTGGAAAGCGGCTACGCGGCGGCGTATTTGTCGCCCACGGAAGTTTTGGCGGAGCAAAATTATAACGTTTTGAAAAAATACTTCCCAGAAAGGGAAGTGGGGTATTTGTCGGGCAGCATGACAGGCAAAGAAAAACGGGAAATGAAGGAGCGGTTACAGCGCGGCGAAATAGATATTTTATGCGGCACGCACGCCATTTTGCAAGAAGACGTTATCATCCCGAATTTGAGCTTTATCGTTTGCGACGAACAGCACCGTTTTGGCGTGGCGCAACGCAACGCGTTGGCGGAAAAGGGGCAAGGCGTGGATATGCTGGTTATGAGCGCAACGCCTATCCCCCGCACGCTTTCGTTGATTTTCTACGGGGATTTGGACGTGACGACGATTACGGACAAGCCCAAGGCGCGGCAGGAAATTTCCACAAGCATTATCCCTGTTTCTAAATACGACGATATGCTCTCCTACGTGCAAAAGGAGACGCAGGCAGGCAAGCAGGCATATTTTGTGTGCGCAAAAATCGAAGATGACGAAGAAGGCACGATTATGAGCGTCAACGAACTGTTTGAAGAGCTCAAAGGCCGATTGCCTACCGTGCGGTTTGGATTGTTGCACGGAAAAATGAAAGACAAGGATAAAACGGCGGTAATGACGGCGTTTAAAAACCGCGAATACGATTGTTTGGTGTCGACGACGGTGATAGAAGTGGGCGTAGACGTACCCAACGCGACGATTATGATTATCTACAATGCCGAAAGGTTTGGGCTTTCGCAACTGCACCAGCTTCGCGGACGTGTCGGCAGGGGGAGCGATAAGAGCTATTGCTTCCTGTTGATGGGGACGGAAACGGAAAGCGCAAAGAAACGGCTGTTGACAATGAAAACGCACACGGACGGGTTTAAAATTGCGGAAAAGGATTTGGAAATGCGCGGCAGCGGCGATTTCTTCGGTACGCGGCAATCGGGCAAAATGCTGGGCGATATCAAAAACTTAAAATATCCCACGCAAGTGGTGTTTGCGGCGAAAAAGTTGTCCGACGACGCATTTGAAGGGCGCTTTGATACGCAGGCGTTACGCGACGCGGCAATGAAAAAATACGACAGTTTGAAGGATATAGTGCTTAATTAGTAGACTTTGTCATAAAAAAATATGAAAAAAATTTTTTTCATAGGTATTGACGAATAATAAAAAATATTGTATAATAATAGAGAAGGAAGTAAGCGGAGGTGTATTATGACGCTTGAAAAAGTAAACGTGAACGTGCAGGATTTGCAATTTGACGAAAAGGGTTTATTGCCCGTAATCGTGCAAGATTATGAAAGCGGTGAAGTGCTTTCGCACGTGTATATGAACGCGGACGCGCTCAAAAAGACCTTTGAAACGGGATATGTGTATCATTTCTGCCGTGAAAAGGAAAACGTTATCAAATTTGGCGGTGCGCTTGGCAACGTGCAACAGGTAAAAACGGCATTTTTGGACGATGCAAACCAAACGCTGCTTTTGAAAGTGCGCCAAACCAAACAAGCAGCGCCTGAAAAGAATTCGTTTACTTGTTTCCCCAACCAAATTTTGGGCGAATATAAAGATATCGGCGGTGAAATGCTCGGTCGCTTGCAACGCATTGTGGACGGGTATAAAAAAGATCCCGAAGACGGCGGCTACACCAGCTTTTTGTTTGCGCGCGGCGTGGACAGAATCGGCAAAAAAGTAGGCGAAGAAGCCGTAGAATTTGTTATCGCGGCGAAAAATCCGGACAAGCAAGGCGTGGTGCATGAAGCGGCGGATTTGCTGTATCACACGACCGTGCTTTTAAGCGCACGCGGCATTAAGCTTAGCGAAGTGTGCGCAGAGCTTTGCAAACGTAACAGATAAGTACATAAAGGCAAATAAACGGGCTTGGACAAAAGTGTCCAAGCCCGATTTTATTTTGCTGTTTTATTCAAATTCGAAAAATTCCCAGTAATAGATAGCGATAGAATAATATTGCGATTGCACGGGTTCGGTTGCGTAATAGCAGATCCCTTCTTGTAAAGAAGTAAGCTCAGTTAAAGTGTTGCTCTTGTTAATCCAAATAGGGTACAGACCCTTGATAGCTAACGATAAATCGTAAACTTCTCCGCTTGCGGTTGCCGTTAAGAAATACCTACCGTCTTTTTGGGAAACGTATCCGCGCTGAATAACGGTGTAGTCGCTGCTTTCCGCCGCCCCTTTTACCGACAAAGCAATATCTTGCAAGGATTTGTCAATTTCTTCTTTGGAATATGTGCCTTGGTGATTGGAAGTGAATAAATACGTTTCCAAGCCGTTGCCGTTTTCGTCCAAAATATCCACGTGCAGCGTGGGATACAGCTTGTAACCGCTTGCAACAATGATATGCGCAATCAAACCGCCGTCAAAGGTAGCGGTAAGCACCTTCGATTGCAGCTTGGGTTTTACCGTTTCGTACGTGCCTTGTAGCGTTTCGCCCGTATAGCGTTTGAGCGTGATTTTATCATCTTCCGTAAAAGAGATTTCCGCTTTTTGCGTGTACGTAGCGGCAAGCGGATCAAATACGGACGAATAACCGACGGTATACGTTCGCGAAATATGCGTGTTGTCGGCTAAACAGGTGTACGGCATTGTATACGATTGCAAATACCACGTATAATCGGTGGGATTTGTCGAACGCATACAACCGCCGGAAAATGCGCAAACGAATACGGTTAGCAATACAAGAAATACGTATTTTATCCTTTTCACGGCTTTCATCTCCTTTTTTTTGTAGCATTAGTATAACATACGTTTTTCGATTTGTCAAGAGTGTATTTTTTTGCACTCTACTCACAGTAGAGTGGTTTTCTATCGTGGGTAGAGAACGGTAAAAAAGCAGTAGAACTTATCAAAGATAAGATAGAGAAAAAACACGGTTAAAAAGGTTGGGAAACGGGCAAAAATAAAGTATAATAAACCTGCAAAAGGGCGAAAGCGTTGTAAAAATCGCCTTTTTTATCAAATAAACGATAAAGCGGCAAAACCTGACAAAATACAGCGGTTGCTTTTTGGTATTCTAATACCTGCGCGAAAGAAGCGCGGTAGGAGAGTGCTATGGCAAGAAAAATTGTCGTAACGTCGGGGAAAGGCGGCGTGGGGAAAACGACGGTGGCGGCGCAGCTTGCGGCGCAGCTGTCAAGACGCGGACAGCGCGTAGTGCTGTGCGACGCCGATTTTGGCTTGAACAACGTCGACGTGGTGACGGGCGTGGAAAATTTAATAACCTACGACGTGGTCGACGTGATGGAAGGCAGGTGCAGGGCAAAACAAGCGCTGGTTCGGCATCCCGATTTTGGCAATTTGTACGTTTTGAGCAGTTGTCACTCCGCACCTGAACGGTACGTATCGCCGCAGTCGTTAAAGCTGGTGCTTGAAGCACTTGCGCCGCAGTTTGATTTTGTTTTGATCGACTGTCCTGCCGGGATAGACGACGGGTTTCATAGAGCGGTTGCGGCGGCGGAAGAAGCCATTGTCGTAACGACGCCGCAGGTGTCGGCACTGCGTGACGCAGACAAGGTGATTACGCTTTTGAAAAGCTATCGCTTGGATAAAGTGCATTTGGTCGTCAATAAGGTGCGCGGCGATTTGCTTATGACGGGAAAAATCGTGTCGCCGAAAGAGATAGAACAGTTGTTAAAGACGGAGATTTTAGCCGTAATCCCCGAAGAATACGAGATTTCGCTGGGGGGATTTTCCAAGGTACATACGCCCTTTAAGGTGCTTGGTAACAACCTGCTTTCCGGCAAAAGAAAAACGTTTGACGTGACGCGCAAATACAGCGGATTTATCGGCAGTATTCGCAGGGCGATCAAACGCAACGTGTGAAAGGGGGGCGAAAAGCAATGCAAAAACAAACGCAGGAATACGCACGCTTGCACAGCGTCATACAAGCGGATAAATCGGTGATGAGCGACGCGTGTAAAACGCTGGTGTTAAACGATTTTGCAAATAAATTTAACGAATATTTCGATTTGATAGGATTGCCGAAAATGCAAATAAATTGCAAAAACGGCAAATATACCGTCGATATCACGTTTGACGCAGAGCGAATAAAAAAGTTTTTCGTACTTAAATAAACCATACAAAATATACAGGAGAAAAAGATGAAAAAGCGGAAATTTGAAATTATAACGGACACGGGCTGTGATATGCCTGAAAGCTACCTGCGCGAACACGGCGTTACGTTCGTGCGGCTTGGTTACACCATGAACAACGTCAATTACGAAGGCGTAGACGGAGAGCGTTTGGGGGTGCAGGAATTTTACAACCGCTTGCGCGGCGGCGCTATGCCGACCACCTATCAAGTGACGGGGGAAACGGCGGCAACGTATATCGAACGCAGTTTCCGCGACGGCAAGGACGTGCTGGTTTTGACCTTTTCGTCGGGGCTTTCGGGAACTTGCGACAGCTTCCGCGTGGCGGCGCGCGCGCTTTCCAAGCAATATAAAAACCGTAAAATTTGCGTGGTGGATACGCTCTGTGCGTCCATGGGGCAGGGCTTGCTTTTAGATTACGTAGTGAAAAAAGCCGACGAAGGCGCAAGCTTGGACGAAACGGCGAAATACGCCGAAAACTTAAAATTGCATATTTGTCACCATTTCACGGTGGATAATCTGTTCCACTTAAAGCGCGGCGGCAGAGTTTCTTCCGCGACGGCAATCGTGGGCACGATACTCAAAATTAAGCCCGTTTTGCACGTGGACGACAACGGGAAGTTGGTAGCCGTCGGCAAAGCGATGGGCAGGAAAAAGGCGTTGCACGCTTTGGTGGAACGGGTGTTGCAAACAAAAGATATCTGCGAAAATGATCCCATTTTTATCAGTCACGGCGATTGCGCGGATGACGTGGCGTACGTGGAAGAAGAGCTTAGAAAGCATTTCCCTTCCACGCAAATTTACACGCATTATATCGGGCCTGTAATCGGCACGCACGCAGGCGCGGGTACGGTGGCGGTTTTCCACAAAGGCACGCATAGATAACGCTTTATAGTAAGATAAACACAAAAAATATCCCCTGCTTGGGTAACCGAGCAGGGGTGGTTTTTTAGAAACCGATATGTTTGCGCGTTTGTCGATATTGCAAGGGGGATTGTCCCGTTTTTTCGCGGAAGATTTTGATAAAATACGTGTACGACGCAAAGCCCGTTTTTTCCGCAATCGCCGTGACGTTGAGCGACGTGGTGATAAGATAGTTTTTCGCCATTTCCAAGCGATAATCAATCAAATATTCGTGCAACGTTTTTTGCGTGTACGCTTTCATTACACGGCTCACGTGATAGGGGTGGTAATGAAATTCGTCGGCAATCGTTTGGTTGGATAAATCGTGGCGCGCGTGATGTGTGCGCACGTAATCGATAACGCTTCGCGCAAGCTTGTATTCGTCCGCATCGCCTTGTTTGGCACGCAGCATATCAATCAAAGCAAGCTTCAAATGCGCCGACGCCGTTTGCCGCCTATATGGCTCCTTTTCCAAAAATACTTCCGTGCATTTTGCAACGTTGCTTCGTAAAAGAATAGCGTTGTGTTGTACAACCACTTTGGAAAATTCTTGGGGCAGGGGATAGCGCAACACCTTTTCAGGCAAAAAATTTTCTTCCGTTGCCGTGCTCAGCGATTTAGTATAATGGCAAAAGCTATCCACCAAATCGAAGTTGAAAACGTCGATGCTCACTGCCATAGGGTCAGCAAAAACAAAACGGTACTGCGACGACGGCGGTAGAAAAATAGCCGTGTTGTTATTGACAGGATACTCTTGATCGCCTGCAAACAAAACGCCTTCGCCGTGCGCAACGTAAAACAAACGGCAATCGTAGCAAATGGAGTTTTTTTTGGTGGGCGCATAATAGGTATGCGTTCTTGCGTACCTCACAAACGGATTTAAGGTGTCTAATTGCATAGAAATACTCCTGATAAAGCTGCTTTTATTATAGCACGCTTTTTTTATTTATGCAAGCAAATGTTTGTTTTGTTATGTTTTTTTGTTTGATATACGGGTATTTTTTTATAAAATATTATGTTATAATATATAAAGTTTTATATAGGTAGGGAAAAGTATGCAATTTTCCGTTGGATACAGAACGCAAGCGGACGATACGCTTGTCGACGCAATTATCGCGCGCAAGGAACGCATTTACGAAGTGTATTTTTCGTGGGGTACGTTTCCAAGCGGCAGAAACGACCAAACGCGCAGCGAAGGGCTGACGCCGTGGCAGGCGCAGGCAAAGCAGCTTGCCGACGTGGAAAAAATGGCGAAGCACGGCTTAAAAATCAATTTGCTGTTCAATGCCAACTGCTACGGGGAAAGAGCGCAATCGAAAGCGCTTTTTAACCAAGTGGGGGAAACCGTTGATTTTTTAAGGGCGTACAACTTATCGTCCGTTACCACGACTTCTCCGCTTATCGGGAAGTTTATCAAGCAAAATTTCGACGGTATCGACGTGCGCGCGTCCGTCAATATGAAAATCGGTACGGTGCACGGTATGGAGTACGTGGCGGAATATTTCGACAGCTATTACGTGCAACGGGAGAAAAACCGTGATTTGGCACATTTGAAAACGCTGAGAAAGTGGTGCGATGCAAACGGCAAGCAAATGTATCTTTTGGCAAACAGCGGTTGCTTAAACGATTGCTCCGCGCATACCTTCCACGATAACTTGGTTGCGCATGAAAAGGAGATTGCGCAAATGGACAACGGTTATGCGTTTGAAAGCGTGTGCAAGCGGTATTTATCCAAAGAAGAAAATCGTGCGTGGCTGCTTTGCGGCACAAGCTATATCCGCCCCGAAGACGTGGCGCTGTACGAAAATTTAGTGCCTGCGATGAAGCTTGCAACGCGAGTCCACGAAAATCCCGTGCGTATTTTGCGTGCGTATATCGACAGGGCGCATTACGTGGGAAACACGGCGGATTTGTTAGAGCCCAACCACGCAGGGGTGCTGTATCCCTATATTTTGGAAAACCATAAAATTACAAGTAAAATACAAAATGAAAAACTTATATACACGGATGAGAATAATGCGTTCGTGAAATTGGAGGATAATTATGCTTACCAGCAAAATGATTAAGGAAGCGGCGTTTGAAGCAGGCGCAGACCTTTGCGGTATCGGGCCTATGTCCCGTTTTAAGGGTGCGCCCGACGTGATGAATCCGCAATTTTTGTTCCCCGAAGCGAAGAGCTGTATTGCGATGGCGTTTCGTATTCCGCGCGGCGTGCAAAGGGGAATTGAAGAAGGCACGCAGTTTTATCAATATCCGTCGATGGCGTACGGCGGTATCAACGAAATCCACGCGCCTGCCGTGTTGCACCACGTAGGTAGGGTCATTGAAGACGCGGGCTATGAAGCGTTCGTGTATCGTAATACGGGCGCGCGCGGCGCGGTGTCGGATATGGACGGTACGCCCGGGAACACGCTTTCGCCCGAAGAACAAATTGAAGTGTCAAAACACGCGAAAGGAAAAACGGCACACCACAGAAGCGTGCAGTTTACCCGACCTGCGGAAGAAGGCAAACAACCGCCCGATTTGCAATTTCAATTTCGTTTGGCGGCGGTTGCGTGCGGACTTGGTGAAATCGGTTGGAGTAAAATGCTCTTGACGCCCGAATTCGGGCCTTTACAACGCGTGGCGTTTATTTTCACGGACGCGGAGCTTGAATACGACGAAATGTATTCGGGTAAACCCCTTTGCAGAAAGTGCGGCGCGTGCGTTAGAGAATGTCCCGGCGGCTGTATCCCTGCAATCAAATCGGGCAAGACCATCAGCGTGGATTTAGATGGCAAGCTTTGCGAATGGGGGGACATCGATATGTGGCGTTGCTATGCGTTCTACACGCACGGCGGCAGATATTTCAATCCGTTCGTACCCAAGGAAGTGTTTGATAAAAACGAAAACGGTATGCTCGATTTGTTAGAGGGTGTAACCGACGTAGCTAACGAAAAGGAAGTTATGAAGGTGTATACGGCACTTGAAAAATATTTCCCCAGCTGGGTGGGCTACAATATGGCGAAATGCGGCGGCTGTATCCGTGCTTGCGTAAGCATGCTGGAAAAGAAGGGCGGCTGCATGGAAGGCAGATTTGAAAATCCTTTGCGCCATGAAATGAAAGCTTGGAAGATGGACAGATGATAAAAATAAAAGAAAATCCGCTTGGCGGCACGGGCTTTGATACGCTGCATACCTTTGACGGTTGGAAAACAGCGTTTATCACAAGCGCGCCGCAGTACGGACGGTTAAAGGTTTGGAAACGGCATTTATGCACGGACGAAACGTTTATTTTGCTCAAAGGTAACGCTACCATATACACGCTGGACGAAAACGGAAAAACGGTGGAAACGCCGATGCAAGCGGAGAAATTGTACGTGGTGGAGAAGGCGACTTGGCATCACGTGCAGGTGTCTAACGACGCGTTGTTATTTGTGGTGGAAAACAGCGATACAAGCAAAGAAAATACCGAGCAAATGACGGCAGAACAATGGAAAAATCCTAAGGAGAATACGATATGATTACAGCGGCTATGATAAAAGAAAAAGCCAAAGAGTTGGGCGCAGGCGTGTGCGGTATCGGCGATATTAAGCATTTTATCGGCGACGATCCCCAGCACAACCCCTTGTCTATTTTGCCCAACGCAACTTGCATTATCGGGTTCGGCTTGCCCGTACCCAAGGGCTTGTATCTTGCGATGCAAGACCAAAGACAATATTTTAACTATACCAACCTTGCCGTGAAATACACGGACGAAACGTTTGCGGAAATTTTCCTTTTGAAAATGGGCGCGCTCATCGAAGACGCCGGCTACGACGCTTGCTTGCAACGCTTTGTGCCCGGGTTTAAGGTGAAAGGGGATAAGAGCACCAACCCCGAAGTTTCCCGTATTTATGAATTGCAGTTTGCTTCCCCCGTTGCGGAAGGCAAGCCTGCGCCCGACGTTATCATTGATTATAACAAGGCGGCGGTGGTGTGCGGCCTTGGCGAAGTGGGCTTGCACGGCAAAGTGATTGCGCCCAAATTCGGCACGTTTATGCGTTGGGTATTTATTATCACCGATATGCCCTTGGAGTGCGACGAACCATTCACCGCTTCCCTTTGCGATAAGTGCGGCAAATGCTTAACGGCTTGCCCTGGGAAAGCAATCAGCGCGGAAAAGGGCGTAGATACGTGGCAATGCAGTGTGTATTATCGCGGTGCGCATAAATCCAACCCGTTTATGAAAGAAGATTTCTTGGCAGACAATCCCGAACGCGAAGCGATTGTAAACGGCGAAAAACGCTTTGACAGCGAAAGCGCGCAAGCCATTTATCCCAAGCTGAACTTCTTGCCCAAAACGCACTTTGGTTACGTGGCTTGCCTTTGCGGTAAAGCTTGCGAAACGGTGTGCTATAACCACTTAAAGGAGATAGGGAAATTATGAGAGAGCAAATTATTCAATTAGCGAAAAAATGCGATGCGGATATTGTAGGCTTTGCGCCTGCAAGCCGTTTTGCAAAAGACGATGCTATCTTCCGCGTATTCCCGAACACCAAAACGGTTATCGGGCTGGGATTTAGAATTTTGCGCGGTATTTTCCGTGGCGTAGAAGAAGGCACGACGTATTATCAATACACGACGATGGGCGTGGAAAACTTGGAAGAAACGGTAATGCCGATGGCGCTTTTGCGCGTGTCGAACTTGATTGAAACGACGGGCGCAATCGCCGTTCCCCAACGCCGTTCGCCGTTGATTTTGAGCGATGAAACGGCAACCAACCCCGAAGTGGACTACACGGACGTGTACCGCGGTGTGAAAGCGGAAAACCAAATCAATTTCCTGGATTGTGCCGTAAAGTGCGGTCTTGGACAAGAGAGCAAAATTCATTCACTTTTGACGCCTGAATACGGTCCGTTTATCCGTTATTGCTTTATCTTGACGGATATGGAAATTGAGCCGACGCCCGTGCAGGAAAACACCCTTTGCGACAACTGCGGCGCATGTATCAAGGCTTGTCCCGGTTGTGCAATCGATGAAAACGGGGAAACGAACAGTTGGCGTTGCGCGGTGTATTATAACGGTGCAAACGGCAGCAAAAACCCGTTCATGCCGCCCGATGCGTTCCCTTGGTACGACCAAGAAAAGAAGATGGCGATTATCAACGGCACGGCACAGTTTGACGATGAAGAAGCCAAGGATATTTTGGATAATATCTATTTTTATCCCCCTGCAAAGCATTTTTACAGAACGTCCATTTGCGGTAGGGCGTGCGACAGGGCTTGCTATATCCACTTGGAAGAAAAGGGCTTGTTGACCAAGAAATTTAACCGTCCTTTTAGACAAAAAGAAGATTGGAAACTGTCCACGGAACAATTTGAAAAAAGCGATAAAAAGCAATAAATTAGGAGAAAATTATGAAAGAGAAATTAAAAATCGTCGTAATCGGCTGCGGTAGATTTTCGCAATTTTTCGTACCCCTTTTCAAGGCGCACCCCGTCACGGAGAAGGTGTACGTTTGCGATTTGAAAAAGGATAGAGAAGAAGAATTTTCCAAGCGTTTCGGCGTGGATAGATTTGAAAGCTTTGAAACGGCGCTTGCATCGAAAGACGTCAATGCAGTGGCAATTTTTACGCCCCGTGAAATGCACGGCAAAATGGTAATTCAAGCGCTCAAAGCAGGCAAACACGTGTATTCGGCAGTGCCTTGCGCCGTGGACGTAGACGAAATTATTCAAATTGAAAAGCTGGTTCGCGAAACGCGCCTTACCTATTCGATGGGCGAAACGGGCTTTTACCGTGCGCCTGCCATTTATTGCCGTGAAGAGTTCAAGAAAGGCACGTTCGGTAAATTCGTGTATGCGGAAGCGCAATACAACCACGATATCCGCAACATGGAAAATTCGTTTAGAAGTTCGGGCGGAGAAGACTGGAAACGCTTTGCAGGCGTTCCGCCGTTCTTCTATCCCACGCACTCCACGTCGATGGTGCTTAGCACGATGCCCGGCGTGTACGCAAAGAAGGTGTCGGGTATGGGCTTTGCTGGCAGTCCCAGAACGGATATTTACGGCAAAGACGGGCAAAATAATTACGACAATCCTTTCGCCTGCGAAACCATGCTGATGGAGCTGTCTAACGGCGGTATCGTAAGAATTAGCGAAAACAGATGTATCGGCTGGATGTCGCCCGAAACGTATATCACGCAATATTACGGCAGTGAAGGCGGTTACGAATTTTCCGTGGCGCATCACCACCAAGCCGTTTGGGATCCTGCGCGCCCCGGTCAGGTAATTATGAAAGACGTAAGTAAACAATTACAACCTGCGTCTATCTACAATATGATGAAAGCCGATTACGACGACGCTATTCAAAAGATTGCCGATACGGCTGGTTTTGACGAAACGTCGCCCATCCAACCCACGGCAAGAATTCCTAAGGAATTTGTAGGTATTCCCAACAAACATAACGGTACGCACCATTTCTTGATTGACGATTTCTGCCGTGCATACGAAACGGGTAAGCTTTCGCCCACCAACATTTGGGCGGTGGCAAGATACAATTTGCCCGGGCTGATTGCCCATCAATCGGCGCTCAAAGGCGGCGTACTTATGGACGTGCCCGATTTGGGTGATCCCCCGGCTGATTGGGAAGTTCTCGATTATAGAACGATGGACAGATAATTACGCTCACAGAAAACCTTGTATAAAGAAAACTCCGTAACGGGCAATCGTTGCGGAGTTTTCTTCATTTGTATGGTTATGCGTTTTCCACTTGTATAACCGTCAAAACGCCGTCTTTGACGGTAAAGCGTATTTGAAAATCGGCAAACGTCATGCCGTATACGCGGTCGGCTTGGTTTTGATAAGCAGGGATAGGGTCGTCGGCTAAACACTGTATAAGTCCGTCGCGTTTTTCCTTAGGGATTTTTTCCAGCAGGGCAGGGGGGAAAATAACTTCTAACAAATGGTCGGCATTTTCGTCGGCGTAACCGCCCGTGGCTTGCTGGATACAATCGGCGTGCGGTACATAGGGCTTGATGTCGAAAATGGGCGTGCCGTCCAGCAAATCCGCGCCGCTGACAATTAAAATATCCCCGTATTCCTTGGTATGCTCCACGCGCTCTAATTGCACGCAGGAAAGCCCGATATGGTTGGGACGGAAAGGGGAACGGCTGGCAAATACGCCCACGCGCACGTTACCGCCTAATCTGGGCGGACGCACGGTTGCCGAAAAGCCGTCTTGGCGCGTAGCGGAAAAATCGAACAATAGCCAAAGATGTGAAAAATTTTCAATGCCGCGCAACATATCGGGGTTGCGATAGGGCGTGTGAAAAATAATTTGCGCTTGCAAGGCGTTAGCGCGGCCACTTTGGCGGGGAATACCGAATTTTTCCTTGAAGTCGGTTTTGATATAGCCGATCGGTTGTATAATCACTTGATTTTTCATAATTTTATTATATAATAATAAACGATAAATGTCAAGCAGTTGAAAAAAACAGAAAAAAACGCGCGTGTACGCGTGAAATGGCTTGCGATATTTTTTCGTTTGTATTATAATGTACAATGAAGAAATGTTTGTCGGGAGCAAAAAATTGCCATGAAGTTGACGCAAATTTTTCAAAAACAAAAATATTCCTTGTCGTTTGAAGTATTCCCACCCAAAACGGACGACGCGTTTGACAGCGTAAAAGCGGCTACCGAAGAGATAGCGCGTTTACGCCCGTCTTTTATGAGCGTGACCTATGGCGCAGGCGGCGGTACAAGCAAGTATACCTTAGCGATGGCGCAGGATATCAAGCAGGCGTGCGGCGTGGAATCGCTGGCGCATTTGACCTGCGTATCGTCCACCAAACAAACGGTGCGCGAACGTATTGAAGATTTCAAGCAGGCAGGTGTGGAAAACGTAATGGCGCTGCGCGGCGATATCCCCAAGGATAAATTGCAGGAAGATCGTTCGCTGTGGGCATATCGTCATGCTGTGGAGCTTGTGCGCGAACTCAAAGCAAGCGGCGATTTTTGCGTGGGCGGCGCGTGCTATCCCGAAGTGCATCCCGAAAGCGAAAACCAAAAAGAAGATATTAAATTTTTGAAAGAAAAGGTGGACGCTGGCTGTGATTTTTTGACCACGCAAATGTTTTTTGACAATAATTTGTTTTATAACTTTTTATATAAAATCCGCGAGGCAGGCGTAGAAGTGCCTATCGTGGCAGGCATTATGCCTATCACGAACGCAAACCAAGTCAAGCGCGCGGTGGAGCTTTCCGGTTCGTTTGTGCCCCGTCGGTTTACAAGTATCGTCGACGCGTTTGGCAATAACGCGGAAGCAATGAAGCAGGCAGGGATTGCGTATGCGACCGACCAAATCATTGATTTGTATGCAAACGGCGTGAAAAACGTACACGTGTATTCTATGAATAAACCGGACGTAGCGCAAAAAATTCAAGCCAACGTATCGGCGATTTTGGGTGAAAATGTATAAGGTTTTGCAGGAAAATATACGGCTCTCTGCGCCCGATATAGCGGAAATTTACCGTTATGCAGGCGGCAGGGGGGAAATAGATAGCCAAACGGCGGCACTTTTGGAAGTGTGTTTGCAGGAAAGCGAAAGCCAAATCACGCCGCACGTGTGCTATTGCTTTTTGCCTGCGGAACAAGCGATAGAAAGCTTTGGAAAGGATAGTACGCTATTAAAAAGCCGTTTGTGCGGCGCGGACAAAGTGCTTTTGTTTGCGGCGACGTTAGGGTTGGGGATAGATCGGCTTATCCGTAAATATACCTGCGTTTCGCCAAGCAAGGCGTTGTATTTCCAAGCCATCGGCGCAGAGCGTATCGAAAGCGTATGTAACGCCTTTTGTCAAACAATTTCCGCACGGTTGCAAGCGCAAGGGCAAACGCTTGGAGTGCGGTTTAGCCCCGGGTACGGCGATTTTCCGTTGCAGGCGCAAACGCAAATACACGCGCTGTTGAATACGTATAAACAAATCGGCGTCGGCTTAAACGAAAGCTTGTTGATGTCGCCGAGTAAATCGGTAACGGCGCTTTGCGCGGTGGGAAAAGAAGAAAGAAAAATACGGGACGGCTGTCAAGCGTGCACGCTGGAAAATTGCGCGTTTCGTACAAGATGAAGGATATGAATTTTAGACAATTTTTACAAGAGAATATCGTGCTTTTGGACGGCGGTACGGGCACGCTTTTACAATCGGCAGGATTGCCGCTTGGCGAGCTTCCCGAACGCTGGAATTTGTCGCACGCGGATACTATACAGGCCATACACCAAGCGTATTTCGATGCAGGCAGTAACGTAGTTTGCACAAATACGTTCGGCGCGAACACACTCAAATTCTCCGTTGAAGAATTAGAAGAAATCATTAAAAATGCCATAGATATGGCAAAAAATGCGGCAAAAGCGTCGGTGGGAGCGCAGGAAAAGTTTGTGGCGCTGGATATCGGGCCGCTTGGAAAATTGTTGCAACCGTACGGCGATTTGCCCTTTGAAAAGGCAGTGGAAATTTTTGCGCAAACGGTCAAGCTTGGTGCAAAACACGGCGCGGATTTGGTGTTTATCGAAACGATGAGCGATTGCTACGAAGCGAAAGCGGCGCTTTTGGCGGTAAAAGAAAACTGCGATTTGCCTGTGCTTGTCTCCTGTGCGTACGGCGCGGACGGAAAGCTTATGACGGGCGCGTCGCCCGAAGTGACGGTAGCGATTTTTGAAGGTATGGGCGCAGACGCGGTCGGCGCGAACTGTTCGCTTGGTCCTAAACAGCTACAAGGCGTCGCGCAAACTTTGCTTCAACGCGCAAGCGTTCCCGTACTGATGAAGCCCAACGCTGGGTTGCCGCAAACAGACGGGGAGCGTACCTATTACGACGTGGACGAAAAGCAGTTTGCCGAAGAAATTCGGGGTTTTGTAGAAAAGGGCGTGCGTTTGGTGGGCGGTTGCTGCGGCACGACGCCTGCGTATATTCAAGCGGTGAAAAAGGCGATTGCTTCGTGCGCGCCTGCACCGATACAAAAGAAAAATATTACCTGCGTATCGTCGTATACGCATACGGTGGATATCGACGCGCCCGTCATTATCGGCGAGCGCATCAACCCTACGGGCAAAAAGTTGTTTAAGCAAGCGCTTTTGGACGGAGATACCGATTATGCGCTGGGCGAAGCGTTGTCGCAAAAGGAGCACGGCGCGCATATTTTGGACGTCAACGTGGGCTTGCCCGGGATAGACGAAGCGCAAACGCTGAAAACGTACGTGGAGCGCATACAGGAAGTGGTCGATTTGCCCTTGCAGCTGGATACGGCGAACACGGACGCGTTAGAGCGCGCGTTGCGCGTATATAACGGCAAACCGCTTGTCAATTCCGTCAACGGCAAACAGGAAAGCTTACAAACGGTGTTGCCGCTTGTCAAAAAGTACGGCGCGGCGGTGGTGGCGCTTACCTTGGACGAAAACGGTATTCCGTCCACGGCGGAAGGGCGTATCGAAATTGCCAAGCGTATCCTTGCGGAAGCGGAAAAATACGGCATTGACAAAAAGGATATTTTCATCGACGCGTTGACCTTGACGGTGGCGACGGATAAAGGCGCGGCGAAAACTACGCTGGATACCTTGCGGTATGTGCGTGAAACACTGGGTGTGCATACGGTGCTTGGCGTTTCTAACGTTTCGTTTGGTTTGCCTGCAAGAGATACCATCAACGCAACGTTTTTCACGGCGGCGCTGCATAGCGGACTTTCCGCGGCGATCATAAATCCCCTGTCCTTGCCTATGCAACGCGCGTACAACGCGTATATGGCGATTAGCGGTCACGACGACAACTGTGAAAAATATATACGCTTTGAAACGCAAACGGCGCAAGCGATGCAAACGGCAGTGCAAGCGCAACCAGTGCAAACGATACAACCGCAAACGGACGGAGCGATTTCGCCTTTGCAGGAAGCCATCGTGCACGGCTTAAAGGAACGCGCGGTGAAAGCTTGTAAGCAGTGCCTACAAACGCAAACGGCGCTGGATACGGTCAACACGCAGATTATCCCTGCCTTGGATATCGTGGGAAAAGCGTACGAAGAAAAGCGCGCGTATCTGCCCCAGCTTTTAACAAGCGCGGAAGCGGCGAAAGCGGCGTTTGAAGTGATAAAAACGCACGCGCTTCAAACGGGCGAAAGCAATCAAAGAAAATGTACCTTTGTGATAGCGACCGTGCAGGGCGATATTCACGATATCGGCAAAAATATCGTCAAAACGGTTTTGGAAAATTACGGCTTTGCCGTGGTGGACTTGGGGCGTGACGTCCCCCCTGAAAAGGTGGTGGAAACGGTGGCGCAAACAAAAGCGCCCTTGGTAGGGCTGTCGGCGCTGATGACGACGACGCTGCCCGCTATGCAAACAACGGTCGCGCTGTTGAAAGAGAAAGCGCCTTGGTGTAAAATCGTCGTGGGCGGCGCAGTGCTTAACAAAGAGTGCGCGCAAACGATGGGCGCGGATTTTTATGCGAAAGACGCTATGGAAACGGTGCGTTACAGTGAGCAAATATACGCAAAAATATGCAATTATTCATAAATATACAGGTTTTATGCAATTATGCAAAATATGCGAAAAATATTCATTAAATGTTTATAAATAAAGGGAAAAAGCGTTTGACAATCATAAAAAACGCGTGTATAATATGCGTATAAAAAGAATAAATATGCATTTTGCAAGGAGAAAATAAAAGTATGGATAAGAAAGATATCAAAAAAGTAGTGCTTGCCTATTCAGGCGGTTTGGACACGTCGATCATTATTCCTTGGTTAAAGGAAAATTACAACAACTGCGAAGTAATCGCGGTAAGCGGTAACGTCGGGCAAGCGGACGAATTAGACGGTTTGGAAGAAAAGGCGCTGAAAACGGGCGCGTCCAAATTGTACGTGGAAGATTTGACGGACGAATTTGTGGACGATTATATCGTGCCTACGATGATGGCAGGCGCGAAATACGAAGAATATTTGCTTGGTACGTCGTTTGCGCGTCCAATCATTGCAAAGCGTATTGTGGAAATTGCCAAAAAGGAAGGCGCGGACGCCATTTGTCACGGCTGTACGGGTAAGGGCAACGACCAAGTGCGTTTTGAATTAACGATTAAAGCATTTGCGCCCGATATGCACATCATCGCGCCTTGGCGTGAGTGGTCGATCAAATCGCGTGAAGAAGAAATCGATTATGCAGAAGCGCACAACGTGCCTTTGAAGATTAACCGTGAAACCAACTATTCCAAGGATAAAAACCTTTGGCATTTGAGTCACGAAGCCTTGGATTTGGAAGACGCACGCAACGAACCCTTGTATGAAAAGGAAGGGTTCTTGGAAATGGGCGTATCGCCTTTGCAAGCACCCGACAAGCCTACCTATATCGAGCTGGAATTTGAAAAGGGTCGCCCCGTGGCTTTGGACGGCAAAAAGATGAGCGCGAAAAACATTATCCTTGCGCTCAATAAAGTGGGCGGTGCGAACGGTATCGGGCTTTTGGATATCGTAGAAAACCGTTTGGTAGGGATGAAGTGTCGCGGCGTATACGAAACCCCGGGCGGTGAAATTTTGTATGCGGCGCACGCGTACTTGGAAACGCTTTGCTTGGATAAATACACTATGCACAAAAAGCAAGAGCTTTCCGTATGCTTTGCAGAGCTTGTGTATAACGGACAATGGTTTACGCCCCTTAGAGAAGCACTTTCCGCGTTCGTGGATAAAACGCAAGAAAACGTTACGGGTAAAGTGCGTTTGAAGCTGTATAAGGGCAACATCATCAAGGCAGGCGCTTGGAGCGATTATTCGCTGTATTCGGAAGAAATCGCAACGTTTGGCGAAGACAACGTGTACAACCAAGCGGACGCAACCGGTTTTATCAACCTGTTCGGTTTGCCTATCAAGGTGCAAGCGGAAGTAAACCAAAAGAACAATAAATAAGCGTAAAAAACGCAGTAAAAAAGAAAAGGATTTTGCCTATCGCAACAGCGGTAGGCAAAAGGTGTTTAATAAGATATGGAAAAAATGTGGGCAGGACGCTTTGAAAAGGCGCTGGATAAGGTAGCGGACGATTTTAATTCTTCTATTCGCGTCGATTGCAGAATGTACAAACAAGATATCCTTGGCTCTATGGCGCACGCAACGATGCTGGCAAAGCAAGGCATATTAAGTCAAGCGGAAGTAGATACCATTATCGACGGGCTGGAAGGAATTTTGCAGGATATTCAAAACGGCAAACTTGCTATCGATATGGGCGCGGAAGATATTCATATGTTCGTGGAAGCGGAGCTTACCAAGCGTATCGGCGACGCAGGCAAACGCTTGCACACGGCAAGAAGCCGCAACGACCAAGTGGCGGTGGATATCCGTTTGTATCTTCGTGACGAAGCGGAAGAAGTGCTTGCGCTTATCAAGGAGAGTATCGTTGCGCTGATGGAGCAGGCGGAGCAAAACGCCCAAACGATTGCCCCTGGGTATACGCATTTACAACGCGCGCAGCCCATTTCCTTTGGGCATCACTTGCTTGCGTATGCGATGATGCTGTTGCGTGATTGTTCGCGCTTGCAAGACGCGGTCAAGCGTATGAATTTTTCTCCGCTTGGCAGCTGTGCGTTGGCAGGGACTACCTATCCCACGGACAGAGCGTTCACGGCGCAAAAGCTGGGCTTTGACGGTATCACGCAAAACAGCATTGACGGCGTGGCTGACAGGGATTTTTGCGTGGAGCTTTTAAGCGCGTTTTCTATTTTAATGATGCACCTTTCCCGTTTGAGCGAAGAAATTGTGCTTTGGTCAAGCTGGGAATTTAAGTTTATTGAGCTTGACGATGCGTACACGACCGGTTCGTCGATTATGCCGCAAAAGAAAAACCCCGATATGGCGGAGCTTATTCGCGGTAAGACGGGGCGTGTATACGGCGATTTGATGGCGCTTTTGACGACGCTCAAAGGATTACCGCTTGCGTACAACAAGGATATGCAGGAAGACAAGGAATCTATTTTCGACGCGGTGGATACCGTGAAAATGTGCTTGCAAGTGCTTGCGCCTATGCTCAAAACGATGAAGGTATTGCCCGAAAATACGTATAAGGCGGCGCAAAAGGGCTTTATCAACGCTACCGATTTGGCGGATTATTTGGCGAAAAAGGGTATGCCGTTCCGTTCCGCATATAAAATTGTGGGGCAAATCGTAGCGGAGTGTATTCAAAAGGATTGTGTTTTGGATAACTTGCCTTTGCAGGAATATCAAAAACATACGCCGCTTTTTGAAGAAGACTTATTTACGGAAATTTCGCTGAAAACGTGCGTGGAAAAACGCACCAGCGCAGGCGGCGGTTCGCCTACGTCCGTAAAACAACAACTCGTTTGGTTGAAAAAGGAATTACAAAGCATATGAAAAAAGTGTTTATAGACGGCAGCGCAGGCACGACGGGGCTTCGCATTTACGAACGGTTAGCTTCGCGCGACGACGTACAGCTTATCACGCTGACGGAAGAAAACCGCAAAAACCCTGCGGCAAGAAAGCAAGCGATTAACAGCGCGGACGTAGTGTTTTTGTGCTTGCCCGACGATGCGGCAAGGGAAGCGGTGGCGATGGTGGAAAACCCTGCCGTTACCGTGATCGACGCGTCCACGGCACATAGAACGTTAGACGGCTGGGCGTACGGATTTCCCGAACTTTCCAAAACGTTTGAAGAAAAGGTGCTTTCGTCCAAGCGTATTGCCGTACCTGGGTGTCACGCAAGCGGTTTTATCGCGCTGGTTTATCCCTTGGTAGAAGCAGGTATTTTGGATAAGGACGCACTGCTTACTTGTTTTTCCGTGACGGGGTATTCGGGCGGCGGCAAAAAAATGATTGCCGAATATCAAAGTCAAGATAGAAATTCGCTTTTGGATGCACCGCGTCAGTACGCGCTTGGGCAAACGCACAAGCACTTAAAGGAAATGCAAGCAAAGTGCGCCTTGCAAAACGCGCCTATGTTTTCGCCGATTGTGTCCGATTTTTACAGCGGTATGGTCGTGACCGTGCCTTTGTTCAAGCGGCAGTTAAGCGCAGGCAAAACGGTCGACGATATTAAAAAAGCATATCAAGATAAATACCAAAACGATATCGTGCGCTACGTGGAAAGTGCGGACGAAAACGGATTTTTGTCGGGCACGGCGATGATGGGTAAGGACAGTATGCAAGTGACCGTGGCAGGCAACGACGAACGTATTTTGTTGGTTGCGGTGTACGATAACTTAGGCAAAGGCGCGTCGGGTGCGGCAGTGGAGTGTATGAACCTTGCCATCGGCGCGGAAAGAACCAAGGGCTTGGTTTTATAAATAAAACAGCGAAAAAAAATGATGAAACTGAAAAGAGCTTTTGCAATTTTATTTGCAAGCGTATTTTGTTTTATGCTTGCAGGTTGCGAAGTGTTTGGATTTGGAACGGCAAAGCCAAGCAGTTCTTCGCACGTGCATACCTTGGAAAAATTTGAAGGTCAAGCCCCTACCTGCTTGGCGGTGGGTACGCGTGAACATCATTATTGCAAAGGGTGTTCGCAATACTTTTTAGACGAAGCGGCAACGCAAGCGGCGGCTTGGGACGATATGAAGCTGGAAAAGCTTGGGCATAAAAATATGCAGCATAACGCAAGCGTAACGCCTACGCTTACGACGGACGGACAAGTGGAACACTGGTATTGCCCTGATTGCGGTAACTATTATTTAGATAAAAAGGCGACCGTGAAAACGACGCAAGCGGACGTTATCGTGCAGGCAGGGACTTGGGAACCCGATTTTGTCGTGGAAGTACCTGCGGATCGCGACGCTATCGTGTTGCAGCTCACCGACACGCAAATCATCGACGGCGCGCAATCACGCCCCACGCAATCGTCAGGCGATAAAACGACGTACGCAACGGAGAAAATTCCGCAATATTGTTATGACTACGTGGAAGAAACAGTGGAAGCGACAAATCCTGATTTGATTATTCTCACGGGGGATTTGGTATACGGCAAGTACGACGATAACGGCAGTGCCTTGCAGGGGTTGATTGCGCTGATGGAAAGCTTTGAAATTCCTTGGGCGCCCGTATTCGGCAATCACGAAAACGAAAGCGCCATGGGCGCGGACTGGCAGTGTCAACAGCTGGAAAATGCCGAATATTGCTTGTTTAAGCAAAGAGAGCTGACGGGTAACGGCAATTACACGGTGGGGATAAAACAAGGCGATTCGCTTACGCGCGTGTTCGTGATGCTGGACAGCAACGGTTGCGGCGACGCAAGCGCGCAATCGACAGCCAACGGGCACACGAAAACGTCGGCAGGGTTTGGTAACGACCAAATCGTGTGGTATACGAAAGAAATTTCCACCTTAAAAATGTATCACCCGACCGTGAAAGTGTCGTTTGCGTTCCACATTCAGCTTTCCGTGTTTACAAGCGCACTTTCTTCCTACGGCGGTGCTTCGTCGGGGAACGATCAAGATATTTGGGTAAACTCCGGTAAAAATTTCGGGCATATCGGCCGTCCTATCAAGAGCACGTGGGATAAAGACAACGCCGTTTTCAACGGTATGAAATCGCTGGGCGCGGACAGCATTTTCGTCGGGCACGAACACTGCAATAGCGCAAGCATCGTGTTCCAAGGCGTGCGTTTACAGTACGGACAAAAATCCAGCGAATACGATAGATTTAACGTGGTGACAGGCGAAAATAAAGTGGTGGCAGGATATTTATATTCTACGGTGCGCAAAAACGGAACGCCCCTTATCGGGGGAACGGTTATCGTGCTTTCGCAAGCGGACGGCGCGATTAAGGACGGGTATATTTATTACTGTCAAAACGCAGGCGGAAATTTAGACTGGGATACGATTTTGAAATAAAAACAAAAGTAAGGATAGAGAAATGTTACAACAAGTACAAGGCGGCGTGTGCGCCGCGAAAGGATTTACCGCAAACGCATTGCACTGCGGTATTAGAAAAAATAAAACTAAGCGCGATTTGGCGCTCATTTACAGCGAAGTGCCGGCGGCGGCTGCGGCAGTGTACACCAAAAACTTGGTGAAAGGCGCTCCGCTTACCGTTACCAAGAATAATATCGCAAACGGCACGGCGCGCGCGGTCATTTGCAACAGCGGTAACGCAAATACCTGCAACGCCAACGGCATTGAAATTGCAACGCAAACGTGTGATTTGCTTGCTGGTGTGCTGGGCATTGATCCCACCGACGTGATCGTGGCATCCACGGGCGTTATCGGTCAACCTCTTGACATTACGCCGATTGCCAACGGTATTCCTGCGCTTGTCAGCGGTTTGGGCAACAATAGCGATTTGGCGTGCGAAGGCATTATGACGACGGACACCACGAAAAAAGAAATTGCTTTTTCGTTCACGGTGGGCGGCAAAACGTGCCGCATCGGCGGTATTGCAAAGGGTAGCGGTATGATTCACCCGAATATGGCAACTATGCTTGTGTTCGTCACGACCGATTGTAAAATTTCCGCAAATATGCTGCAAAAAGCGCTTTCCGCGGACGTGGAAGATTCGTTTAATATGGTCAGCGTAGACGGCGACACGTCCACCAACGATATGGTCAGCGTCATGGCGAATGGTATGGCCGGCAATCAAGAAATTACCTGCGAAAACGACGACTTTCTTGCGTTCAAACAAGCGCTTGCGGCGGTAACGCAGTACTTATGCCGTGAAATTGCGGCGGACGGCGAAGGCGCAACCAAGCTTTTAGAGTGCAAGCTTGTCGGCGCGCAAGATAAGCAAACGGCGAAAACGGTGGCAAAATCCGTCGTTTGTTCGTCGCTTGTCAAAGCGGCTATGTTCGGCGCGGACGCAAACTGGGGGCGCGTGCTTTGCGCTATCGGTTACAGCGGCGCGGACGTGGACGTTACCAAAGTGGACGTGGCATTCCGTTCGGCTAAGGGGGAAATTGTCGTTTGCGTAGACGGCGCAGGCGTAGAATTTTCCGAAGAAAAAGCCAAAGAAATTTTGCTGGAAAAGCAAATTGAAATTTTGATTGATTTGAAAAGCGGCGAACAAAAAGCCGTGGCGTGGGGCTGTGATTTGACCTACGATTACGTGAAAATCAACGGCGATTACAGAACCTAAAAAGGAGAAAAGTTATGGAACTTACCAAGGCGCAACGGGCGGAAATCTTAATTCAAGCCCTGCCGTATATCCAAAAATATAACAATAAAATCATCGTAGTCAAATACGGCGGCAACGCGATGCTCAACGACGAACTCAAGGAAGCGGTGATGGGGGATTTGGTGCTTTTGTCGTTGGTTGGCGTGAAAGTCGTGTTGGTGCACGGCGGCGGTCCTGAAATTACGGAAATGCTCAACAAAGTGGGTAAAAAATCGCAATTTATCGACGGGCTTCGCGTAACCGACCAAGAAAGCGTAGAAATCGTACAAATGGTACTTGCTGGGAAGGTCAACAAAAACCTTGTCAACCTTTTGCAAAACAAGGGCGGCAAAGCCATCGGGCTGTGCGGTATCGACGGCAAAATGATAAAAGCGAAAAAGGCGGACGAACGCTTGGGTTTTGTCGGCGAAATCACCGATGTCAACGTAGAACCCGTTTTAGATTTGCTTGAAAAGGGCTATATCCCCGTAGTATCCACCGTTGGGTTTGACGAAGAAAACAACACGTATAATATCAATGCGGACACGGTGGCGGCGCGCCTTGCAGGCGAACTCAAAGCGGAAAGCTTAATTTCTATGACCGATATCGTGGGCTTGCTCCGTGACAAAGACGACGAAAGCACGCTTATTCCCAAGGTGTACGTATCCGACGCACCCAAGCTTATCCGCGACGGCGTGATCAGCGGCGGTATGATCCCCAAAGTAAATTGCTGTATCGAAGCCATCCGCCGCGGCGTGAAAAAGGTGTTCATTATCGATGGCAGAATTCCGCACGCGATATTGATTGAAACGCTGACGGACGAGGGTGTAGGTACTATGTTTGTTTCAGGAAATCACATTTAAGTATGTAGCTTGGAATAAACGAAACGTGTATATGCATCGCAATACGGCGTTAACCTTGCGTTTTCCCTTGCTCATTTACGCACATCTACCACGTTTTAACGTAATAGGGGCGCAAGTCCCACAACAGGAAACAACCATGAACATTCAACAAATAGACCAACAATACGTTGCCAACACCTATGCGCGCTTTCCGCTTTCCCTTGTCAAGGGCAGCGGTTCGCTGGTGTACGACGAAAACGGCAAAGAATATATCGATTTGGGCACGGGTATCGCCGTCAATACCTTTGGTATTGCCGATGAAGCGTGGAAACAAGCGGTGATTGCGCAGCTGGATAATATCCAACACACGTCCAACCTGTATTACAACGCGCCGTGCGCGCTGCTTGCGCAAACGCTTTGCCAAAGAACGGGTATGAAAAAGGTATTTTTTTCCAACTCCGGTGCGGAAGCCAACGAGTGCGCTATCAAGGCGGCAAGAAAGCACGGCGAATTGACAAAAGGCAAGGATTGCAACGTAATCATCACCTTAAAAAACAGCTTTCACGGCAGAACGATCACCACGCTTTCAGCAACGGGGCAGGACGTATTCCATGAGCATTTCACGCCCATGACGCAGGGCTTCGTGTACGCACAGCCAAATGATATTGCCGATATGCAAGCGCTTATCAAAACGCATAACTGTTGCGGCATTATGTTGGAGCTTGTGCAGGGCGAAGGCGGCGTGACGGCGCTCAACAAAGCGTACGTGGAACAAGTGGCGCAGCTTGCCAAGGACAACGATTTGCTGCTTATCATTGACGAAGTGCAAACGGGCAACGGCAGAACGGGCGAATTGTACGCGTTTATGGCATACGGCATTACGCCCGACGTCGTAACCACGGCAAAGGGCTTGGGCGGCGGACTTCCCATCGGCGCGACGATGCTTGGCGAAAAAGCGGAAAGCTTGTTCACGCCCGGCTTAAACGGCTCTACGTTCGGCGGCAATCCCGTGGCGGCGGCAGGCGCGCTTTCTATCATCAATCGTATTGACGAAAGCTTGCTTGCAGATGTGAAAGAAAAGAGCGAATATATCGTCAATCAACTGCAAAACGCAAAGGGTGTGAAAAGTGTGTCGGGTATGGGCTTTATGCTTGGCATTGAAACGCAAAAGGACGCAGGCGAAGTGATTGCGCGCTGTATGGAACGCGGCGTGTTGGTGATCAAAGCCAAACACAAGGTGCGTTTGCTCCCTGCCTTGAATATCCCGATGGAGCAATTAAAAACAGCAATAAAAATCTTAAAAGAAGAGTGTGAAAAATAATGCATTTATTAAAATTACAAGACCTTTCCAAAAAACAAATCAATGAAATTTTGAATTTAGCCGATCAATTAAAATTTGAAAAGAAGAACGGCATCGACCATCCGCTTTTGAAAAACAAACGCTTGGGTATGATTTTCTCCAAGGCGTCTACGCGTACGCGCGTTTCCTTTGAAGTAGGTATGTACGATTTGGGCGGCAGCGCGCTGTTTTTAAGCTCGCGCGATTTACAAATCGGCAGGGGTGAACCCGTCCAAGACACAGCGCGCGTGCTTTCGCGCTATCTTGACGGCATTATGATCCGCACCTTTGACCAAAAGGAAGTGGAAGATTTGGCAAAATACGGCTCTATTCCCATTATCAACGGCTTGACCGATTATTGCCACCCTT
Organism: Candidatus Scatosoma sp.; assembly: GCA_045533485.1. Taxonomy (GTDB): domain Bacteria; phylum Bacillota; class Clostridia; order Christensenellales; family Borkfalkiaceae; genus Scatosoma. The sequence goes on from JAZSHX010000026.1 coordinate 108,155, forward strand.
GCCAAGTGCTTGCCGACCTTATGACCATCCGTGAATATTTCGGCGGTTTAGACGGCAACAAGCTTTGCTATATCGGCGATGGGAACAATATGACCAACTCTTTGATTGTCGGCGGTATCAAAATGGGTATGGAAGTGTCGGTGGCTTGTCCCAAGGGCTATGAACCGGACGCGAAAATTATGGAATGGGCGAAGAAAAACGGTAAGTTTACCTGCACGGACGACGTAAAAGCGGCGGCAAGCGGCGCAACGGTGCTGTACACCGACGTTTGGGCGTCGATGGGGCAGGAAGCGGAAGCGGAAGCACGCAAAAGTATTTTCAAAAATTACCAAATCAACAACGACGTGATGGCGGTAGCCGACAAGAAAGCGTTGGTGTTGCATTGCTTGCCTGCGCATAGGGAAGAAGAAATCACGGGCGAAGTGTTTGAAGCGCACGCCAACGAAATTTTCGACCAAGCGGAAAACAGATTGCACGTACAAAAGGCAGTGCTCGTAAAGTGTTTGGGCGCGAAGAAATAAGGAAAAAATTATGTTACACACGATTGATAACGGCATATTGCAGATACAAATCGACGCGTTTGGCGCGCAAATCAAAAGCGTGAAATATAACGGCAAGGAACGCGCGTGGCAAAACGAAAACGGAGCGTGGAAAGACACCGCGCCCCTGCTTTTCCCCGTTTGCGGACATTTCGGCGTGACGGTAGACGGCAAAACTTACGATATGCCGGCGCACGGCTTCGTGAAGAAAATGCCGTTTATCCCCGAAGAAATTTCCGCGGCGGCAATTACGTTCGTTTGCAAATCCAACGACCAAACGAAAAACATCTACCCGTTCGATTTTACGTTTAAGGTCACATACGAAGTATGTGAAAGTACCTTAAAAATCACGTATACGGTCAAAAACGACGGTAAAACGCCGTTGCCGTTCGCGTGCGGCGGTCACGATTCCTTTGCCTTGGAAAACGACGTGGACGCGTATCAAATCGCCTTTGAAAACAGAGAAACGCTCATTCATTACAGCCACGACGACGATGGTTATTTGACAGGCGAAAAGGTATTCTACGGCGAAAATACGCCTGCGCTTATCTTGCCTAAGGAATATTTAGCGGAAGGCAGAACACTCATTTTCAAGGAACTGCAATCACGCAAAATATACCTGCAAACGACAAGCGGAAAAACGTTGGCTACGCTTACGTTCGACGGCTTTGCAAACCTGCTCATTTGGCGCGCGACGGCGGATAGTAAATACGTGTGCATCGAACCGTGGACGAATTTGCCTGATTTGGTAGGCGCACAGCCCCAAGAAATTTACGAAAAGGCAGGGGTATACACGGTGGCGCAAGGCGAAGAAAAAACGTTGGTGAGAGAAATTACGTATGCAAACGATTGAAAAGGGCAAATACCGCCATTTTAAGGGCGGTGAATACGAAGTGATAGACGTGGCGTACCATTCGGAAACGAGCGAAGAAATGGTGGTGTACCGCGCGCTATACGGCGACAACCGCCTTTGGGTGCGACCGATAAAAATGTTTAGCGAAACAGTCGAAATCAACGGCGAAAAAGTGCCAAGATTTGCGAAAGAGTGAGCGAACCTTGTTAAAAAATAAAATATTTTGTTAAAAAATGAAAAAACAGTCCGTAAACGGTAGACGGATTGTTTTTTTTGTGTTATGATATATTATGTAGAATTTTTTTTAATTTCATTAAATGTTAAAAAAAGGGCATGCCCTTTCCGCTTACTACTTAAGCGGAAAAATACACTTATATAGGGGAAACTTTTTGATAAAAGTGATAAAAAAACTTTTATAGGAGATAAAATTATGAGAAAGGATTACGTAGGCATGGAAGCAGAAATTTTGCAGCTTGACGTTCAAGACGTTTTGACGGCTTCTGCGGAATTTACAGACCCTGAAACGGGCGACAATGGGATTTATTTCCCTGCTGGAAACTAAGGAGGAAAAAAATATGTTACAAAGAAAAATCAAATGGTTTGGTGTTGCAACGCTTGCTTGCGCGGCAGCTCTTTGCGCAGGGTTTGGCGCGGCAAACGTAACGGCTGACGCAGCTTCGACGATGGATGGCTTTGAAATTTTGTACACGTCCGTTCGTATTGGTAACGCTACGACAGATAACCCCAGCGGTTTGCGTTTCAAGGTGGATTTGCCTGAAAACGTTGCAAAAGCAGACGTAACCAACGCTTATACGAAAGTTTCGTTCACGGCGGCGGATGGCGAAGCATATTCCACCAACGTAGAAGCAACGGTATGGCGCAGTGAAGGCGACGGTTGGAACACTGTGCTTTTGGATATTCCCGATACCGATTACAAAACCCAAATAACGGCGCAAGCCTTTATGACGGTGAAAGGCGTTGAATATGAAACGGAAGTGAAAACTTCTTCCATTTCTACAACGGCAAGAAAAGCTGTGGAAAAAGGCATTGACACTTGGGAAAACGTAGGTGGATTTATCAAAGCCGAAGAAGTAACCGAAACGGTTGTATTCAAAGATGTTGTAGAAATAGCTGAAAACGCAAAAGATTTTGCATCTTACGAAATGGGTGGTGTTACAATAACTGCAGGTGCAGGTAGCAATACTAGTAGTAAACCTAAATATTATGACACTGGTACAGGTGTACGCCTTTACGGTGGAAACACAATGACCTTTACCGTAAACGAACATTTCTACATTGATAAAATCGTATTTAGAACATCGACGGGTAGTAATGCTGTAAATGAAGCAAGCGTTTCTTCTGTTGGTACGTTAAATATCAATGGCGGTACAACTACAATTTCTAATATAGCTACAAATACGGTTACGCTTACGCAAGGCGGTACGTCTGGTCACGTACGTATTCAAAAAGTGGAAGTTACCTATGTATCAGGAACTCTTTCTGATGAAGATAAGGCGAAGAATGAAGCAACGAAGCTTGCGGAAGAAGCGTTGGAAGCTGAAATGGGAGCGTTAACGGTCGCTGAAAAGATTGCGGAAGCCGGTACGGTGACGTTACCTACTGCTACGCAACAAGGTGTAACCGTAACGTGGGCACTTAATGATGCGGACGCGGTTAAAGATAATGCAACATTGAATGGCAATGCGTTGACAATTAGTTTGCCTGCAATGGGAGCCGAAGACGTGAAGATTTCTTTGACTGCAACCGTAACGGCTACAGCTACGGCAACGGTAGGTGATGCAACGGCAACGGGTACAGCTGGTGACACGAAAGAATTTCCCGTAACAATCGTTGCACCGAAAGATGACACACAACCCGAACAACCTGCTGAACCGATTACTGTGAGCAAGACTGTTGCAAGCTTGATTACTGAATATGGCTGGACGAGTAGCACGACGAAACAAAGCTTTACGCTTGACGACGTTGTAAGCGTTAAAGTGAACGGCGGTAGCAATACTGGTAAAGCATATGACGGCAACAATATCCGTATTTATGCAACGGATACCCCTGCCGGTACTTTGACGATTTCAGTAGCAGAAGGATACGAACTTGTTTCTATTAAGATTACAACACAAACGGGAACGTATGCTTTCCTGTATGTTGAAGGGACTACTACGGATATTTGTAACGTTACCACGGCTGTTTCCGGTTCTTCTGTTGTTCTTCAATCCGTTAAGAATGGTAGTGACGGTAAGCAAGTTCGTATTACCGCAATTGAAGTTACCTATAAAAACAAGTAGGTTAATCAACTAAACCAAAACAACGAAAATCAAACAAAAAGCCGTTCCTGAAAAGGAACGGCTTTTAACGTGCGTTTGTTGCATTGTCACTCTGGAACGAAACGCTCTGCTTTTTGTCATTCTGGAACGGAACGTGGTGAAGTGATAGAATCTTAAAAAAGGGAGACTCTATCAGTCGTTGCACTCCTTCCAGAGTGACAAAGGGGGGCAGGTATGCGTGTGTCACTCTGGAACGGAACGTAGTGAAGTGATAGAGTCTTGAGATCCTATCAGTCGCTTACGCTCCTTCCAGGATGACAGTGGG
>JAZSHX010000046.1:0-86799 GCA_045533485.1 Candidatus Scatosoma sp.
CGTCGTCCAAGTATCTTTCGTCAGCCTAACCGTATATTTGTAATATGAACCAACCGCTTCGCCGTCTACCGTACCGCCGTTAGAGCCCAACAAATAACAGTCCGACGTGCCGTTCAATCTGGTATACGCCATTTGCGAAACCGTGCTGTAAATATCAAAGCAAATGCTGTCTACGTTTGCAAACACTTCTTCCAAGAACGCATTGTCAATATTAAGATTGACGCCCGTGGATTCCCAACCCCATGCAGCTTTCAACGCGCTGTTGCCCGTTGCGCCTACGTTTTCCACAATCGCGAAACCGCTTGCCCCTGCCGTATTGCCCGTGACGGATGCAAAATAGTTGCTTACCGCAATTTGCCCAGCCGTTTCAAAATCGTATAAGGTACGCGCGGAAACGGTTACTTCACAGGTTGCCGTATGTTCGCCGATTTGCGCGGTAATGGTTGCGTTCCCGCCGTTTACCGCCGTCACAACGCCGTCTTTATCCACGGTTGCCACCGCTTCGTTGCTAGACGTCCATTTTACTGCGTAGCCCGTAGGTGCAGTCGTTGCCGTAAGCGCTTTCGTTGCATCGGGATCAAGCGTGATTGCCGTTTCGTCTAAGCTAACGCCAGTTACAATCGAGCCGTAATAATGTCCCACTTCTGCTTCTGTTGCAACACCTGCATTGACAGACAAAGCAGCCGTTTTTGCAATCGTCGTAGTCACAGCCACCGTTTCATATGCAACACCGTCAATCGTTGCAAATGCTTGCGCCGTAACTTCCGTTGCATAATCGCTTGCAGGAATATCCAAAAGCACCGTATTCCAACCGTCGCCTTCACTGCGCCATACCGTCGCAGGCACGTCCGTGGCAACCTTCGTACCGCCTATGGGCGTTACGGTAAGCGTCGTGTACGCGTTCGTTACGTTGGCTTTTGCTTCGGGGCAATCTACCTTAAAGCGCAAACCGCTGTCAACGCCTTCTTTCGTCGTATCGTCCAATCTAACCGACGTTGCCGTAATCGCAAAACCGTCCAACGAAGCCGCCGCTTTCGTTTGCACGTTTGCCGCGCCAAACCCTGCGCTAAGCGCCGCCGCAAACGCCAAAGCCGTTACAAATGTAATTTTCTTTCTCATTGCCAGTTGCCCTCCTTTCCTGCAGGTGCGTTTCCAGGGAACCAAACGCCGTTATCCCCTGTTTCTGCTTCCGTAAAGTCTGCCGAAGCCGTCAACACGTCTTCATCTTCAAGGATAAGCAATTTGAGTTCTAATGCTACATAATTTTTCATTACTTATATCCTCCTTGATATAAATTTTTCTTATTTTTATTTTCCCCGTATCGCTACGGATATCTTCCTGTTATTCTGCATCTCTCCAAGTCGAATTGCCGTTATCGCTGTTCGGCCACCACGCGCCGTTGTCGCCGTTTGCTTTGTCCTGCACGTATCCGTCTTGACCGCCTTCGTCCAAATTAAACGGGATTACGTACACCGCTTCGCCGCAGTTGAGTTTGACAACGTATTCTCCGTTTGTAAGCTTTACTACGCTACGTTCCCCGTTTTCCCAAACGACTGCGTATTGATAATTTGCATCAAATTGCAACGTTACCGTTTGCAACGTGCCCATCGATTGATACGCAGGGTTGGTGATGTTTTGCGCCATATACATATAACGATTGTTTATCGCATCGTAAAGCTCCGTAACCAAACTGCTTTCGGTGTTGACTGTCACGCTGTTCAATTTCATAAAATTGCCTTTGCTGCAATTTTGGGCATTTACCGCGCTATACGCTACACCGTTTGCTGTGTACGTTGCGCTTGTTCGATAATCAAAGCTCAAAACAGTGTTTGCAAACGCTTGATTTTCTTGCAAAATCTCACGCATATAATAATAGATATCCGTCTTTTCACCTGCATGAGTAATAAACGATCCGCCATCCACAAACCGTTCGCTTTCGCTTGCCGCTTGTTTGGTGAAATAGGTGAAATACGCAAGCTGTTTTACGCCAAACCCAAGCTGCATATTGTTCAAATAACGCAAATGCTCTTCGGTAAGCAGTTCGCTATATGTACTCGTTTTGCCGTTTTGCATCGTCATAGTTTGCGATACGAATTGAAAACGCACGTTTCTTTCGGCGCATATATTCGCCACCACCTGCATCGTACCCACGTAATATTCCTGCATACCCGTTTCTCTAAACGGATAATTATCATACATTACGTAGTTTGCGCCCGTATTGTCAAGGAACGTTGTTAAATATTGCTCATACGCGGCAAAACGCTCTGCAAGCGTTGCGCTGTACCCAAGCGCCGTATATTTGTCGATCAGCGTTTGCGTAGGCGTGTCGAAATGCTCGCCGATTGTCGCCGTAGCAGGGTGTAGATTGCACTGCACGTATGCGTTGGGATAACAACGCTTGATTGCGCGATACACTTCCCCCTGAGCCGTAAGCTCCGTATAATTGGGTTCGTCCAACAGCATCACGCCGTAAAACGCAGGGTGGTTTACGTACGGTTGCATATACGTTTTAATTTGCACGTCCAGCTCCGCTTCCGTAGCAAATGCTTTTCCTTGGCCGATAATGCTCCCCGTTGTATCTTCACAAAGCGCGTATAACCTACGGTCGGTCAAAATCACCTTTGCCAAGTCTGCTTCCAGCGCCATATCCATCACTTCTTTCAATTTGCTTGTGGAGAAATCAAAGCTATCCCCCTCATTTGCCGCAATTACACAAGACGATTGCGGGAATAAAACGGTCATCCCTGCGTCCTTGTATTCTTCGATGCGGTATATGTTTCTATAATCTTCATCCCCGTAACATTTGGTCGTTTCACCGCTCTCCAAATCGTATTGATAATACGAACCGTCCGTAAGGGAAGAATACCCGAAGAAATTAAATTGCGCGCTGTTGAACGAATAATCGGGAATATATCCTTCCAACGCCGAAAGCGCGCTTCCCGTCAGCACTTGGCTTTCGTCTTTCGCCCAAACTTTGGCAAAGTTAGAAAACGTGAGTTTCCCCGAATATATCGTGCTCAAATCAGACTTAATCACAAGATTGCTTTCACCGCTTGCTTTCCACGCATCGTACATTGAACGCGTAAACGTTATATTTTTTGCCGTGTCCGCAGACAAGCCAATTGTGTAGCCGCTATCCGCTTTCAAATCCATCGCTTTCGTAGCTTCAACGTCACAAGTGAACGCGTCTATTCTTTCATCCGCAAACGTACTGTCAAGCCAACTGCCCGATATCGTAACCGTTCTATCGCCTAAAAAACTGAAAGAAACACTGCTTGCAAAACCGCTAAGCGTTTCCGTGCGCGCCGTCACCGTCACTTGACAGCTTGCCGTATAGCCGTTGATTTGCGCCGTAATCGTCGCCGTGCCTACGCCTTTACCTTTTACGTTGCCGTAGTTGTCTACCGTAGCTATGCTTGTATCGCTCGACGTCCATTTCGCCATATATCCGCTCGGCGTTGTGGTTGCCGTGAGCGCCACCGTTTGACCAGCTTCCATGCTTGCCGTGGATTTGTCAAGCGCAACGCCCGTGACAATATTTTCTATGTATTCGCCTACGTACGCGCTTTCCGCACCGTAGCTGATTGCTGCCGCCGCCGTTTGCGCGATACTAATCGTCACCGGCTCCGTTTGGTAAAACGCATTTTCTCTGCCGTTGAGCTTAACGAACGATTGCGCCGTCACTGCCGTGACGTAATCGCTTTCGGGAATTTCCAAAAGCACCGTATTCCAACCGCTGCCGTCTTCGCGCCATACCGTTGCAGGTACTTCCGTTGTATACGACTGTCCGCCTGCCGCAGTAAACGTGAGCGTCGTGTAATATTCTGCGTCGGGGTTGTATTTTTTCATACTCGGCGTTAAACGCTCTGCTACCGTTCTAAATCTAAGTCCCGTAGGATTTGCCGTTCTAACCGCCGTGGCGTCGATGGCAAACCCCGTCCACTCTACCGCACTTTCGCTTGCGCCTGCCTGTACGTTTTTCACGCTGTACGCACCGACACCGAACGTCAACGCGCACAAACCCGACAGCGCGCCTATCCATATTTTTTTATTCATTTCCTTTTTCCTTTTTCCTTTTTTATTTGTTTTTTTGTGTAAACGCGTACCTGCCTACCGCATTTCGACTTTTTTTGAAGCCACACGCATGAAATGCGGCAGGCATAGATACGCACAAAGGAGGGTTTGCGATTGCGAAAAACGCACAACCGCATTTAGACTTCCGTCCAAGCAATAATTTAAGGAGAACTGTTTTTTATCAATACGGCAGTAAATATACCGCTTCGCCTGCCGCTAACTCAATCTCAATCGTGTTTCCCGCACCCAGCTTTTGCGGCGTCCCCACACCGTTTTTGTATACGACAACGTGCGTATATTCATCGCTAAACGTAACCGTATTCGTTTGGTATGCGTAGCTTCCTTCGTTCCAACCGCCAAGAAGATTCATCACCATATACATATAGTTATCGTTTTCCGCATCGTACAACTCGGTGACAAACCCGACTTCTTTTTCAAACTGCACGTCTTTTAATTTCTTAAACGTGTACGAATTGTCTATATATAATGTTTGCGTAATGTCAAAATTCGTAGGCGGAATACTATACGAACGGCATCCTTGATATTCAAATTGTTTAATTACCGGCGCAAATTTTTGATTTTCCGCCATAATTTGCTGCATGTGATAATACAAAGGCGTTTTTTCGCCCGTTCGCGTTACAAACGAACAACCGTCAACGAAATACTCCCCTGTGGTAGAGTTATCTGCTTTCGTCCAGTAGGTGAAGTAATGAATTTGCTTCACACCAAAGCCAAGCAAAATATTGTTCATCCAGTATAAATCCGCTTTTTTAGGACCTACCCACCACAACGCGCTTTTTGGACCGCTTCCGTGCATACCGAACGTTTGCGAAACGATATGCAATTCTAAATCTCTTTCCGCGCAAACCTTTGCCGCTATTTGCAAACCGCGAATATATTCCGCATCAAGGAAGCCGTCGTGCAAAGGATAATCGTCGTATTGCAAATATTCAATCCCCTGCATTGCGTCCATATATTCGTTCAAATATTTTTCATAACGGGCAAAATGACGTTCCTTTTCCGTCCACGACGGGTTATCTTCTTCCGCCGTCAATTCGGGGAAACGAAGCGGATCAATTTCCGTGTAATCGGTGGAAAGCGGCAATAAGTTATATTGAATAAACATATCAGGCATCACTCGCTTCAACGAACGGTACAGCTGCCCGTATGCCGTTACGTGGAAAGACCGCGGTTCATCCGCAAGCATCAGCCCGTAAAATGCAGGATGATCTTTGTATGTGGAAACACAGCTTTCTACGTACGCGTCCAACTCCGCTTCGGACGCAAACTGATATTCTTCCTTTTCTTCCGTGTTTGGATCGTCCGTTCCTATTAAGCTTCCTTCCTGTTTGGAAAACCCTTGCAATCGTAAATCGTTGAGTATTACCTTCAATCCCACTTCGTGCGCGGCGTCCATACGCGGTTTTTCTTGTTCAAGCCAAACCTGCTCGTTGAAATTGCCATTGATTTGAATACCCACGTTTTGGGGCAGCCAAATGGAAAAACCTGCATCCTTATATTCCTGCAAGCGTTCTTTCGTTCTAAAATCTTGCCCCACGTCAAACACTTCGCCGTCAATCTTATATTGTCCGTTGCTTGGTCCCGAATACGCGTACGAATCAAACGTATGCGTATATTTGGAATAATCGGGCGCTTGCAAAAGCTTGGGATCGTCCGACGAAGACGAACTTTTTCCGCCAAATAAATCGCACGCCGAACAAAACAACGTAACCGCAGCCAACGTTATACTTGCTAATGATACTTTATATTTTTTCATCTTTTCTCTTTCCTTATATATTTTTTATGTACCCTTTTGTTTGGTTTTGCCATAGACAACGGCTGATGTTAATACGGCAATACGAACACTGCGCCGTCTGCTTCAAGCTCTATGGACAGCGCGTGATTTTCGTCTAGCTTTTGCACCGTCCCCACACCGTTTTGATACACGATCGCATGCGTGTATCCATCAACAAACGCAACCGTATTTTTTCCGCCGCCGATATCCATTACCATATACATATACCTATCGTTTTCGCTATCGTATAATTGCGTGACCAGCCCCGCTTCCTTTTCAAAATGCACGTTTGCAAGTTTGGCAAACGACGGCATATTGATTACACGGGATATTTTCGATGCGTCTACGCCATCAACGGCAGGAAGATACGCGCGCGCGCCTTGGTATTCAAATTGCTTAATTACGGGCGCAAACGCTTGGTTTTCTGCCATCATCTTTTGCACATTATCATACAAAAGCGTTTTTTCTCCCGTTCTTGACACAAACGAACCGCCGTCCACAAAAAATTCTCCCGTGGTAGAGTTATCCGCTTTCGTCCAATAGGTAAAATAATGGATTTGCTTTACCCCGAAACCAAGCAAGATATTGTTCATCCAGTACAATTCTTTCTCATTTGGCGTACTCCACCACAATTCACTGTCCTGTCCTTTTCCGTGCATAGCAAACGTTTGCGAAACGACGTGCAGCTGTATATTTCTTTCCGCACACACCTTCGCCGCGATTTGCAAGCCCGGTATATAATCGGCGGAAGTAAATTTCGGGTGAATAGGATAATCGTCAAATTGCAAATATTCCACACTTGGCATCGCATCCGCGTACGCGTTCAAATATTTTTCGTAACGGGCAAATGCAATCGCCAGTTTAGGCGTATCAACACGAAGTTCCTTTTCGTCAATAACGGGAAATCTGTCAGACCCGATATCGCGGTAATCGGTACGAAGCGGTAACAAATTGTATTGAATAAATTTGTTGGGTAACACGCGTTTGAGCGCGCCGTACGTTTCCCCATAGGCCGTTACGTGAAATATTCTGGGTTCGTCGCCCAACATCAAGCCATAAAAAGCAGGATGGTCTTTATACAAAGCAATACATTGTTTTACGTAAGCATCCAACTCTTCTTGGGTAGAAAACCGTCCTTCTTTATTGCTTTTCCCGTAAATCAAGCCTCCTTCTTGCGTGGAAAGTTCTTGCAATCTTCTATCGCAAAGAATAACCTTTAACCCCACTTCGTGCGCTATATCCAAATACTTTTTCTCATTTTCCCAAGCTTCTTTATCAAAAGCATCTTGAATAGAAATGGTAGTTTGCGGCATCCAAATGGAAAACCCAGCGTCCTTATATTCTTGAAGACGCTCTTTCGTTCTAAAATCTTGACCCAAATCAAAAACTTCGCCGTCAATTCTATATTTTCCATCGCTTGGCCCCGAATACGCATACGAATCAAACGTATGCGTATATTTGGAATAATCGGGCGCTTTTGCGTTTACTGTTTTCTTTTCGTTCATAATACTTTCCTTACAACTCATTTCTTTATCCGTTTACGGCATATTTTGTTTTCAATGCGGCAATCGTCGTGTCTTCTTCGATTGCATACAGCGTATCCAGCGTCAACGCTTTACCAAATTGACCGTACAAGACGATAGAACCGCTAAACGCATCTTCCGCAAACGCTTGCGATACCGTTTTCGATACGCTGAGCACTTGTTCGCCCGTTTGTCTGTCAATTACGTACAGCTCAATCGTACAGCCCGTAGCAGACCCTGCGGAAAAACCTGCAATCAATCGGTATTGTTTATTTGCATTTTCTTCTTGTGCCAACGTATATACTCCCAACGGAGAATTTGCGGAAATATCCCTTCTAAACCACCCGCTTACCGTTTCGCCAAGCCAGTATGCTTTCGTCGGTCCAACAAACTGTATTCTATCATTGATACTGCCAGTCTTATTCCAGCTGGGAACGGGAACGCCCGTGATATCCATCATACCGTTGCTGATAATCAACCCCTTATTTTGCGCCGCCGTGGCGTTGGGATCATAGAAGATACTATTCGTTACTTCGCCGTTAAAGAAAGATAACGTCGGCATATTGTTGCCCGTGAAATCAACGACGACAAAATCACCGATACCGTAATTTCCGTTATATGCGATATACGCCATATCGTGCCCCACGCCATAATCAGGCGCTTTCGTCGCTTCCCTAGAGTGCGTCCCTGCCGCCAACACCGTTTTCTTATCGGCGGAAATAGAGCTTAAATGATAGAAGCTTACGTTATTTGTCTGCATCCATTGATACATGTTTGCCGGTATATCCGCAACCTGCACTTTTATGCTGCTGTTTGCATTAACGCCGTCACTGTAAAGCAACGTATATTCCCCTGCCTTTGTGAAAGCAATCGTCGAAGACGAAACTTGCGTTACGTTCCCATCAGGGTCGGTAAGTTGCAATTTCCAAGCAGCGCCCGAAGCAGGCGCAATATAATCGAAAACGTTAACAACCACGCCCACGCCCACCGAAGTGGGTGCGTCTTGCAAAAACTTAGACGGACTAAAATATTTGGTTTTCAATGCTTGCAGGGTTGTATCTTCTTCCACGCCGTACAGCTTATCAATCGTCAACGCTTTACCAAATTGCCCGTATAATGCAATTTTACCTTTGAACATATCTTCCGTAAAGGTAATTTCACCGCTCTTATTGTTGTAAATATTCGACGTGTTTGTCAAGTTGAAGGAATACGTGTCCACTTCCAACATATTCGTCATATCGATAACGTACATTTCAAACGTGAGCTGCGTTTCCGTACCTTTGCTAAACCCTGCAATAACCCGATATTTCCTATTTTCGTTTTGTTCTTGCGTAAGTGTGTACATACTCATCGGGTGGGGACGAAGCGCATGCGTAGCGCGGATAAATCCGTCTTGGTCGAAACTTAATTGATACGCTTTATTCGGCCCATACAAACACAGTCTGGCGTTCATATGCGTTTCCGTATGCCATGCGTTAACGGGCAAGCCCTTATTCGTCGTCCAGCCGTTCGCAATCAAGAACCCTTTATTTTGCGCTTCCGTTGCGTTTTCGTCCCAGTATACCGTGTTAGTGATTTCGTCGCCAAAGAACAGCATATACGGCATATTATTGCCCGTAAATTCAAACACCACATAATCCCCGATCCCGTATTCATTATTGAAAGATAAGTACGGTAACGTACGCGTTATCGGTTTGTTCAATTCGTCAGGATGGGCGGTATCGTTCTTGGTATGTGCGCCGCCTTCCAGCACTACGTTTTGTCCGCTTGCCAAACGCAAAGCCCCGTCTACCGTGACGTTGTTGCTTTCCATCCAAGCAACCATATCTTCGTCAATGTAACGCACTTCTACCAGCTGCGAAAGCGCGTATATTTGCCCGTCTTCGGTTTCAATATGGAATTTGAACACGTGGGGATCTCCTTGAGTAAACGTCCAACTGGTTTGGTTGGTAAGATCCGTCGTTATATCATTCACCGTCACGCTATCCATTACCATTTTCCAAGGATAGTACGATTTAGCGGCAATATTCATAGCATTAAAATACTCTTCAAACGACAATTCGTAGCCCGTGTCGTATACAGTGTTCACAAGCGTATATTCCCACGTCAATCTGGGTGCAGTGACGGTAAGCTCAAACGAATTGCTTCCGGCAAATTCCCCTTCTTCTACCGTATACGTAACGGTATACACACCCGGTTCTTCCGGTTCCCAGTATCTGCTTTTGGTGATATCGATAAAATATTCCCCTTTGCGAATAGTCACCGTATACGCACTGTCGGCAACACGTTTTATGTACGCGTCCACTTCAAGACCGTCACCCAGCTCAATTTCCTTATCAATACCTTTTAGAAATTGCGGTCCTTCGCTCTCCTGCTCTCCGCCGTTTAGCAAATTACACCCCCCAAAAAGCACGACCGAAGCCATAACGCTTATGGAAAAAACACTTAACAACAGCTTTCTAATTTTCTTCATTTCCCTTTTCTCCTTTATGGAAGTATTTTCATTTTAACACACCTTTTTTGCATAGTCAATCATAAAATTTACTATCTTGTTCTTAAAACTTACTGTTTTTTCATTGACTTTTTTCCATTTTTGGGGTATAATGGGAACTATGGAAAAAACAATCACCTTTTATCGATCAAAAATCGGTCTACATTTTCAACACCTGTTATTAACCCCTGAAAGCGATGAAACGGAAAAGCCAACGCTAAAATCCAGCCATATGCACGAAATCGTTTTGCTGTTGGCTGGATCGGGGAAATACGTAGTGGACGGGCAATACTATCCGTTATCACCCTTGGATATGCTGATTATCAACGCAGGCGAAACGCAGGCATTGTATGATATTGACACCAGTCAACCGTATGAATATATATTTCTTCGCTTTGAACCAAATCTTTTCCCATCGTTTAATGATTTTAATTTATTTGCCGCGTTTAACGGTGCAAAAGCGTTTGCGCACGTTATCCCAAAGGCTTTCACGGAAAAATATAAGCTTGCGGAATATATAAAAGAAATGGAAGAGATATGCCAAAGCAAAAGCATCTACACCGACGTTTATTTCATTTCAAAAATAATGCACACGGCAACCATACTCAACGATTGTGCAGAAGAGCTTATTTCTTTGCAGGACGACCGCATAGCAAAGCCCGCCCGTGTCAATCAGTTATCGCATCGTTGTATTCAATATATCAATGAACATATCACAGAGCCTTTAACTGTACACGATTTAGCAAAAGCTTTGAACGTGAGCGTATCGCATATCCATAACACCTTCAAACAGCAAACGCATACCACCGTACCCAATTATATATTTAATCAAAAAATGCAGTTGGCGCAAAAATTGCTTACACAAGGAAATCCGCCGCAAACGGTCGCAAAAATGCTTGGATATGAATATTATTCCACGTTTTATTACAACTATAAAAAACGCTTCCATATGAAACCAAAAGCGTTTGTCAATTTGAACAGACAGCTTTACGATTCCGACCGCGATTGCATGATCAATTTAGGAAACAAGAAACCTTAACCGTTTTTTCATCATAAAGTTTATACTTTTCATTTATGTTTGACATAATTTTCCGCGGTAACACTGCTTCAATAAAGCTGATTTTTAATAAATACCATCCAAAATCACCATAGTTGTGCCATACAAACGCAAGGCGTCTTCTCCCCCATTTTTATTATAGAAGATATGAAATGCATTTCAAACTGCATAAAAAATATAGAAATTTCCCCCACAATCTTCCCCACGATTTACTCCGTGGCAATCAAAAATATACAAAAATACACGATTTAGTGCGTTTTATTCACTAAATCGTGCATAATTGTGAATGGACGATAAAAAAGATATTTTCAAGAGTTTCTGTATGGACTTGAATCCACGTACCAAATCACGCCGAAAGGCGTGTATGGAATCAATGCAAAGCATTGTATGGAATCCGTTGCAAGACGGTATGGAATCAAGCCGCAGAAAATACCCCTTCGGTGATGCCATGCGCCTACGGCGATACCATACACGCTTACGCATGATTCCATACCAAGCCTGCGGCTTGAATAAAAAATTCGACAAGCCGAAACTTGTCGAATTTTTTGGCTGGGGCGAAGTGATTCGAACACCCGAATGACGGAGTCAGAGTCCGTTGCCTTACCGCTTGGCGACGCCCCAAAATATATTGTAACTGTGTGTTATTTTATCAAACTTTTCTTGATTTTGCAAGCGTTTTTCCTGCGCTTTACGCTCTTTTTTGTTTTTTCGTCAAAAAAACTTGCAACTTGTCATTTTTTCTCGCGCATTTTTTTATATGATATAACAAAAAGGGAGATTTTTATGTTACTTAGCGACCTTGTCCATAAAACCGTTTACTCTGGCATTACCCCCAAAGGCAAATGCGTCGGCATCGGCATTTCCTTAAAAACATACGCAGCAAAATACTTGCTTTGCGCATCGTTATCTCAAAACGCAACGCACACGGATTTTTGCGTCAACGCATCCGCCATCGACGAAATTGACGACGGCATTTATTTGACGCACCTGCGCCCCACCTTTCCCAAAAGCTGTGCAAAATTATTTTTAGCCCACCCTATTTATCGGGAAAACGGCGAATTTATCGGCAATGTTATGGACGCCAACATAGAAAACGGGGTAGTGACGCACCTTATAACCACACAAAACGAGCGCATCCCCACTTCTTACGTTACCGCTATTTGCGACGCGGTTTTATTAAAAAAACAACGCCCTTATCCTATCGGTCAACGCATACCTGCCCACGCCGTTTCGCATTTTTCAAACAAAAAAGAAGATTTTGTCAATAAGACGAATTTGCGCGACGCAATCAAAAAAGGCAGCTTGATAAAGCTGACTTTAGCCCTGCCGCCTTTTTCGTTATACACCGATATAAACAGCGCGTCGTCTTAAACCCCGTGCTTTGCCGCAAGCTTCAAAAGCCGCGAAAACACATCGTTGACTACGCGTACGTCTTTGGCGTTAAATCGCGTACGCATACTGTATTTTTTTACGCTATTTTCTAATTGCTCCATTTCCAAGCGTTCCGCCTGCGATAAAGGCGCAAACCATAATTTATGCAAAAGCGTTTGCGCATGTGCAAAAGTTAAGGGCAATTCTTCTTCCATTTCCGCATCGCTTTGAAATTGCGTATTCAATACCGTTGCCAAACGCGAACGCACGTACGTGTTTTCTCTATCGGGCAAAGCAAACTCCACCTGTCTTTCAGGCAAAAATTTACGACGACGATTTTTTATAAATAAAATCACGCGCTTGACACACCAAAAAAATATCGTTCCCAACAAAAAGGAAAGACAAAAAAACAATAAAGCCGCATAAAAATCCCGTTCAAATAGGTTGCTAAAAGCATTTTTTAACCACAAAAACATAACCGCCTCCGCTTACAAGTACGTAAAGTATTGCCAAGCCAAGGCGGTTTTATTCCGTTTTTTACACTTCCGTTTGATAGCCTTTGCAGATATTGACAATGGTACAACGGATTTTTTCCTTTGGCACGCCTAAAATTTTAGAAACCGCCAAGCGATACAAATCCAACTGCTTTTGATAATGCGCGCGGATGGACGCTTCCGCCCTGCCCGAATATTTATAATCGACAATCCAAACCCCGTCGTCGTCCACGGCAAGCAAGTCAATTGCGCCTTGGAAAAGCATTTGTTCTTCTTCCGTTTTTCCTTGCAAATTTTCAAATTTTTGCGTTAAAGCATACGTATTCGCAACGGGCAAAGCCACCAAAAATTGCTGTTCCTTATACAAGCGTTTCCCCTGCAGCTGATAAAACACGTCGCAGGATAAAATTTCCACAAGCTTATCCATGCAAACGTTCGCCTGCACGCTCTTTTCGCATCTCGCATAGGCATCTTCAACAACTTCACGCAATTTAGCTTTTGATATACGCTCGCCGTCCTTTTCAAACAATAATCCAAAATCAAACGTTTCCAAAAACGCGTGATAAGCAAGCCCTGCTTCCACACTCGTATTTTCTTCCGTAAGCGTGGTAAGTTCCGCTTCCGTTTCCGCTTTCGTTTGCGCCATGGCTA
This sequence comes from Candidatus Scatosoma sp., assembly GCA_045533485.1. Classification (GTDB taxonomy): domain Bacteria; phylum Bacillota; class Clostridia; order Christensenellales; family Borkfalkiaceae; genus Scatosoma. The sequence goes on from JAZSHX010000046.1 coordinate 13,457, forward strand.
CGCTTATTTGCTCATTTGCCACACCCATGTCCGCGTTGATCAGCTGTGTAGCCGAACTTTTTACAGGTAAATTTTCATAACCGCTGTGCACATACTGCCACGTAAACGCCTGCATAATTTCTCTTGCCAACGCTTCGTCGGGGTGAAATACAAGCGCCGTTCGCTCCTGCTTGGGCACGTCGAACACGTCGACGTTCACCAGGTATTTTTCCCAAACGGAAAAATCGGTAAAATCTGCAAACGAATGTGCATACCGCACGTCTTGCACTACGCTCTTTTCCTTATACAATATATGCAAAGCAAACTGTGCGCGCGTCAACGCCACGTAATACAAATTAAGTTCATCGGAGATAGACGCGAGCTGTTCGCGCGTTTCGTGCAAGCGCCGAAGCAACGTGTCCCTTTTCAACATCTTTTCCCCGTCGTACGCTTTAGGCGCAAGCCCGAAGCTTTCTTCTACAAGCACTTCGTCCTTATCCACACCGCGGAAAGGCGCGTTGACGTTATCAATGATTACCACGGGGAATTCTAAGCCCTTAGACGCGTGCATCGTCATCACTTTCACCGAATCTTCCCCACCGTTTTCCATACATTCAATCGTGTAATCCATATCCTTGAGCTTACACAAAAATTCATGCACGCAAAGGGGACGCGCGCCCATACTTTCTTGAATAAATCTATTCATTCTCTTCAAGCACGCATTTCCGTTTTCGCGCGATAAATACTCCGCTTCCATACGCGTATCCACGATCAATTTTGTCAAAATCTCCCCTGCGCCCAGTACAGCTGTAAGCGCACGAAGCTCCGCATAATACACATAAAACAGCCGCAACTTTACTGCAAGCGCATCATCTTCACCCATTTCCGCCGCATAGCGTTTACAAGCGCTTCTAAACAGCTTTTCCTGCGGATATTGCAAACGAATATTCGCCAAATCGTCCACCGACAATTTCCCCATAGCGGAAAGCAACGCGCTGCAAAGCGGCACGTCCTGCTCCGCATTGTCAAGCAGGGAAAGAATATCCATCAACGTTTTAATTTCGGCAAATTGACAAATATTTACCGCCGACGTTGCCGTTACGGGTATTCCGCTTTCCGCAAGCGCCGCCACCGTTTTGGCAATTTGCCCTTGCTTTTTACGCGATAAAATGGCAATATCCGAATAGCGCACGCGACGATATTCTCCCTTGTCGGCATCGTACCAAGTTGAACCCAGTTCGCGCGCAATAATTTCTCGTATAAGCTTTACCTGCGCACTCTCTTCTTCCTGCGCTTTCTTTTCGGCGCTTGCTTTCACCGAATACACGCCCCGTCTTTCCACGGGCGCTTTTTCCGTTTCCGGTATGCGATGCAACTGCACTCTGCCGTCGTTCAATGCATACCTGCCCCCCTTCTCCATAAAAGAATCCCTTGCATAATCCACTTGCGAAGTGGTTAAATTCATAGCAAGAGAGAATTGCGAATTGACCGCGTCAAGCACGGCGTCGGAGCTTCTAAAATTGCGCGTCAATTTCAAATTTTCACCGCCGTTGCGCGCAAATTCCGCTTGTTTTTCTACAAAGAATTTCGATTGACTGCCGCGAAATCCGTAAATGGATTGTTTCACGTCGCCCACCAAAAACAAGTTTTTATCGCTAATTTTACAAATGATTGCTTCCTGCACGGGGTTTACGTCTTGATATTCGTCAACGAACACGTATTTATATTTTGCGCGCAAATCGTTTGCAACGTTTTCCTTAGACAAAAGCGCCAGCGTTTTATGCTCCAAATCGTTATAATCCAAAACCCCGTAATCCGCTTTGAGCGCCGAATACTTTTCATCAAACAACGTTAAATATTTGCTAAGCGCCGCCGCCGTTTGCGCCGATTTCAAAAACGCGCCCAGCTCTTCCGCCTTATCCTGCGTCACCGCCAGCTCTTTATCGTAAATTTTTACGATTTTCTCTTTCAGCGCGGCAAGCCGTTCTATGTGCTGTAACGTTTCCGTCGCATCGTTTTTCCCTTTGCGGTTGACGGTAAATTTCGGCTTTTGCAAAGCGCACGCCCCGAAATAATCCGTACAATCGATAACGGCGCGTAACGCCGCGTGCAGCTCTCCGCAAAGCGCCACTTGCGCAGTTTTTTCAAGAGCGGTAAAATACGCCTGCTCTTCTTCTACGTAATGCAAATAATAGGCGCATTTTTCCTTCAAAAGCGATAAAAGCTGCGTACAAACGTTATCAAACGTAGCCGCGTCGTATTCCCCCGATTTACGCAAATATCCCTTATAATCAGCGTAATTACGCAAGCTTTCATATACGGAAAGGAAAATTTTTTTAAGCGTATTGTCGCTTTTTTTACGCCAGTAGGTAGAAAGCAGATGCTTAAACTCTTCGTCTTGACTTTGGTAACCGTCGTCGAAAAGTTGGTCAAGCGCTTCGTTTTTAAGCACTGTCGCTTCCGCGTCGTCCGTGCCGATCACACGAAAGGCGTTATCCACTTCCGCAAGGTAAAAATTCGTCTTTAACAGTTTAGAACAAAAACCGTGAATAGTAGAAATGTTCGCCGTCGCCACTTCGCCAAGCTGTTTTTTCAAGCGCACCTTCGCTTCAGGCGAGCAATCCTTATCGTTAATCGCCTTAATCAACGATTTCGCAAGCTTTTCCTTCATTTGCGATGCCGCTTTTTTGGTAAAGGTAACCGCCAAAACGTCTTGTACGTCCACGCCGCTGTATATCAAGCGAATAATTTTTTCAATCATCACCGTCGTTTTTCCACTGCCGGCGGACGCAGAAACAATGGTTTTGCCAACCGACGCAATCGCCGCGTCTTGTTCCGCTGTAAACTTCGTTGCCATACCTTATTCCCCCTTTCCGTCTCGGGCTTCCCGTGCAATCGCCGCAATCGCAGCGCCGTCAATCGTAGCTTCGTTGCGCGGCTTGCAGGCATCGTGGTTAAATCCGCACATACCGCCGTATTTACAATATTCACAGCTTGTTCCGTAAGGCGAAGGCGCTACGTACCCTTCTTTAAGCTCCTTCATTCCTTCCCTTGCCACCAACACCGAATAATCCAAAAAATCACGGAAGGTAGCTTCATCCATCACGCGCTTACTGCGCGCGTTGTTCAAGGACGCAGGGAAAAAGTCGCTTTGCTTATCCGCCGTAAGCGTAGGATCTCCGCAAAGCAAGGCGTCGCTGTCGCCGTTCAAAAACCCTTTCATTTGGAAACGCGCGCCGTCTTCTTCCGCATAATCTACGGACGCAGGGAAATAAAACACCCCGGCAGGTACGCGTTCACCCTTGATTGCGGACATATACAGCTGCATTTGCAACTTTCTGCCCGTGTAGTAGGAAAGCGCCGAATCGTCAATCGCGCCCGTTTTATAATCAACGATACGCAAATATTTTTCCGTACCGTCCACACGGTCGATTTTTCCGTTTAACATATCCGTTTGCACCAAACGCTCCGTTTCTTCCACCAAAAAGGACGAGCCCTTGATTTGCCGATACGCCGCCACGGCAACGTCCGCACCTTCTTGTAAAAGCTTATCGGCAAAAAACGCACCCGACGCAGTATCCGCTTGCGACGAATACACGGGATTTTGCAAAATTTCCTTACCCTTTTGCAAAGCAAACGCGCGCATTTCTTCTTCCGTTTGAACCGTTGACGACGCCTTTGCCGTTTGCTCTAAAAGTTCGTGAATAAAGTTCCCTGTATCCACGGCAAGCACCGCCGTTTCTTCTCTGTCTTTCAAGCGCAAACCGCGTTCCACAAAGTTTCTAAACGGGCAGGAAAAATATCCTTCCAGCGCAGTCGGCGACACTTTTCCGTTCCTAAAAAATAACTCTTCGCCGCGTTCAACGCATACATGCCCCTGTCTTTCCGCCAAATAATCGTCTTTTTCCGTCACACTCAACTTATCCAAAGCCGTGTACAACGACGAATACAAATGGCGCGTATCCGCTTTCTTTTGCTGAAAAACGTTCTTTTCAAAAAGCAACTGCTTAATCGCCGGCGTAGGCGCGCTGCAACGGTAAGCAAATTCGTTTGTGCGTAAGCTTTTTTCGTGTTGCAACGGCTCTTTCGTAACATTACAAACATTCGCGTGTACATAACGGAAAATATCGCTTAATGCTGGCTCGCTTCCATCGTCCGTCGAAGCATAGGACAAATGCAGACAATCGCCAAAGCTAATCAAATTCAAGCAAACGCTTTCACGCGAACGTAAATTGACTTCCGCAACGGTGGGTTCTAAGCACGCCTTGACGTCCTGCAAGCGCGCAATTTCTTTATCGGAAATAATCGCTGTATCGCTTGCTATGCGCGGCACGTCTTCCGTCATCCCCAAAGCAAACAGCGTATGCGTTTTTCCTATACGGCTATCCGCAACATCCCCAACGAACACCGCGTCCGCTTTTAAGGGTATCAAGGAAATTTCCGTTGCGTCTAAGCCGTCCTTCAAAATAGCGGCAAATTCCGCCACGTTTAAGGCACGTCCGCCCGTCAACGCACGCATTTCGGCAAGCACGCTGTCCAAAGCGCGCGAAATTTGCGACAGGTAGCCCTTTTGCGCCACGTCGCTTACACTTTCCTGCATTTCCTGCAGGCGCGCTTTCGTTTGAAAATCCACGCGAATTTGCTCAATGGCATCGCAATACGCGTTCCCCTTGGCGTTTTCCTTAATATTCTTTACCGCCGTCAAAAAACGCTCTTGCGCGCATCTCAACGCCTGCACGTCATACATAGCCGTCACGGGCTCGCTGGTTTTAATTTCCCGTTTCACGCCGCCGCGGTAGTTGGCGTATTTCAACAAATAATTTCTATACGCGTCGCTTTCGCCAAAGAAGGCGTTTTGCAACACCGATTGTACGGAAACGACGGAAAATCTTTCCTTCACCGCACGCAAGCAATCCAGCAAAAACCGACTGAGCGGATGCTCGCCAAGCGAACGCTTTTCATCCACGAAATAGGCAATTCCATACTCTGTAAACGCTCGCTTTAGCGGCAACGAATACGCCGCAACGTCGGGCACAAGCACGGCAAAATCCCGATAGCGCAAGCTATCGTTTTCCTGCATAGCCCGGCGGATTTGCACCGCCGCGTATTCCGCCTCCGCCGTTTTATCGTCCGCTTCAAAAATGCGCACTGCATCGGTTGCGACGGGCGGTTCGTCTATCAATTCTGGGTTAAATAAGCTTTGGCGCAAACGCTCTTGCACGGGCGCAAGCGGTTTGCCAAGCTGTAAAATTTTCGTCTTCTTATATTCGTCGCACACCCCGATAAAACGGTGCAACGCGCGGTTGGTGTACAAGTCTTCTTCCCCCGCGCAAAAAATACCCACCACGTTTTTCGCTTCTTGCAGCGCCACGCGCACCGTCCGCAACGCCTGTGCGGTAAAGGACGAAAAGCAAAGGAAAAACACGTTGGTATTTTTCAAATCCACCGTTTCACGCATACGCGTCGGCAAAAGCGACAAATATCGGCTTTCGTCGATATAGCCCTGCTCCTGCAAAAACCGCGCGTATTCTTTGTATATGCACACCAAATCGTTGATTTTGCGTTTCAACACGCCTTCGTCAAGCTGATTTGCGCTCTCTTCCAAAAGCTCCGGCGTAATTTCGGAAGAAGCAAACTGCGCCAACGTTTCGTAGATACATTTTGCGTTGTTGCCTATGCCCGTTACCGACGTAAAGCACTGCAAAGCGTTTTCCTTTTGCAGCTTCGCCATCACGTTACCCACCGCCATCACAGAACCTTGCTTGCTAAGCACCTTTTCCTGTGTGCGGACCAAGCGCGCAAAGGTAGTAACGGACGAAAACATCGTTCCGCCCATACGCTCTGTCAAGGCGCGCTCCGCGATAAGCGTCAGTCTATCTTCGCAAAAAATAAGATTTTGTCCGCCCTGTTTTTCAAAAGCAGACGCATATTCCGCCATGGCGTCCATACATTGCGATAAGGTATACGCTTTGATAACCGTGTGCATAAACTTCTCCCTAAAATATTCTATACCACCATTATAACATACTTATCGGTAAAATTTCAGCTTTTTTTCACAATAAATTTAAGGAAATCGCATTTTTCTTTTTACAAACGGCAAATAATGTGTTATAATAAGATAGTCAAACGTTTTTATCTACAAAAAACGCAAAAAAGAAAAAGGCAAAACTGTTATGAGAAAAAGAAAAATTTACACTTCTATCGTTTGCGCGTTGCTTTGTACAGGTACGCTCACAGCTTGCGCAGGCGTAGATTATACCGTACCGCTCACCGATTACTGGAACTACCATTATGCAACCACGCCGAGTACGGTCGAAGAAAAACTTGTTTACAAGGTAACCTTTGAAGCGTCGTCGTCTTTGAGCAAACAGGACTGGTCGGTTGCTTACAATCAAGGCACGTACACCACGCATCTTACCAAAAACGAAAACGGCGCATACGTATACACGACCGCCCTTCAAATCAGCGGTAAATACACCTATGGCACGGACGCTTCGCACGAATTTACCGACAGCGTAACCAGCACGGTGATTTTCAACGATAAATCCAAAGCGCCCATCTCGTCGATAAAAGAAGTCGTTTCCACGTCGCCCGTGAACAATCCCACGGAAACGTATTATTTCTCGGAAACACACCAAAAAGTGGCAACCACCTACGAAGCGGATTTATCCAAGGGCACGTGCGTAGTGACCGACGTAAAAAACAACACGTCCACCACTTCGACCTTTGAAATTGACGATAAATACACCTATTTGGACAACGAACAGCTGTTGTTTGCGCTTCGTGGCTTAAACCAAAAATCGTCGCCGTCCTTCTACGTGTACGCGCCGTTTAGCCGTAAAGTGCAAACCGTACAAGCATCGTTTGACGCAGTGAAAACGGACGAAACGTTTTCCTTCGACACGGGTGCGAACGACGCAAGCGAACTCAAAGCAATTCCGTTCTATCCCATTACGCTGAGCATCGACGATAAGCACTCGGGTGCACCGCAAACGGTTTGGCTTGCGGAAATGAGCAATCCGCAAAAGAACACCTACCGCAACGTGATTTTGCAAATACGCACGACGCTTGCCTATAACGTGGGTACGTTTACCTACTCATTGACCCAAGCAGATTTTATCGACGCATAATTTCTTGCATAAAAAAATACGCACACTATTCCGTTTTGGAATAGTGTGCTTTTTCGTTAGATTTATCCGTTACGCCTTTTGTTGCTTTGCGCAAAAATCAAAGAACAAATGGCAATCGTCCAACCAGTTTTTAATGTTGGGATATACGTTATTACCGCCGTTTACTTCGGGTTTTGCCGTCGACAAGCCGTGCGCGCCAACGGGGTATACGTGCAATTCATACGGCACTTTTTTCTCCGCACACGCCAAAGCGTAGCGAATTGCGTTGCTGGGCGGCACTACCGTATCCGTTGCCGTACTAAATATGAACGCAGGCGGTGCTTGAGGCGTAACCGCTTCATTTAAGTTCAAAAGCGGCATCAATTTTTCCTTTTCTTCATCGCTGTACCCATACAAAAGGTTGGTATACGAACCTTGATGTCCGTCGATTTTGGAAATTACGGGATACATCAAGCCCACTGCCGTCAATTTACAATCGACTTCTTTACCCATAACCGCGCTTGCGTTTTGCCAGTTTACCGCAACCGTGCCCACCAAATGGCCGCCTGCAGACGCGCCGACCGCGCACACTTCGTCAGCTACCACACGCAACGTTTCCGCGTTTTTCTTCACGTAGTCAATCGCCGCGGCAAGCTGTAAAAACTGTTCGGGATAGCTTTCGCCGTTAGGACCGCCGATGGTATATTCCAACACGAAACAGTTATAACCGCGCTGTAAAAATTCCAACGCAATCGGTTCTCCTTCACGGGGGCTAACGTGCGAGTAACCGCCGCCGGGAACAATCACCACTGCAGGACGGGTATACGTATCCACCACGTACGCCGTCAATTTACCGCCCTTCAAAGGGTACAACTCTTTCAATTCCACCGTAAAATTTTGCATAGCTATTCTCCTTATTTCTCAATGAAGAACGCATTGTAAATCGTTTGAATACAAGCGTCGCAATCCTTATTTTCCACGCCTACGATGATATTCATTTCGCTAGAACCTTGATCGATCATAATCACGTTGATGCCTGCGTTTGCAAGCGCCGTGAAAAGACGCGCGGACGTACCGACGTTTTTCGCCATACCGTGCCCAACCGTTGCCACCAAAGCGATGTCTTTATGGGTATACACTCTGTCGGGATGCACCGCCAAACGCATTTCATCCAAAAGCTGTTCTAACATACCGTCCTTTAAGTACGCATTGTCGATAACCAAGGACATGGTATCGATACCCGACGGCAAATGCTCAAAGGAAATGTGGTGTCTGCCGATAACGTCAAGCACCTTTCCTACAAACCCCACTTCGGAGTTCATCATTGATTTTTCCAAGGAGATAACGGTAAAGTTTTTCTTTCCTGCAACACCCGTAACGATGTCGTTTTCGTTGATCGTCCTCTTGAACGTCTTTACGATATACGTCCCCCTATCTTCTGGACGGAACGTGTTGCAAATGCGGATGGGAATACCGGCACTGCGCACAGGGAAAATAGATTCGCTATGTAATACGTTCGCACCCATATAGGAAAGCTCGCGAAGCTCCTGATAGGAAAGCTCTACGATACATTTGGGATTATCCACGATACGGGGGTCGCAAGCATAAAAACCGCTTACGTCCGTCCAGTTTTCATACAAATCCGCTTGCACGGCGCGCGCTACGATAGCGCCGGAAATGTCGCCGCCGCCACGGGAAAACGTTTTGACTTTTCCGTTTGCTCCAAGCCCGTAAAAGCCGGGGACAACCGCACGGTCATATTTTGCCAACACTTCCGCCGCCTGCTTAAAGGACGCTTCGTCAAACGCACCTTTTTCGTCAAAACGGATAAGCTCCGTTGCGTCCACGAACGCCACGCCAAGCACCGCCGCCATAATTTTTGCTGCCAAATATTCACCGCGCGACGCGCAATAATCGCGCCCTGCTCCCTTCAAAATTTCCTTTTTGATATGTTCAAGCGCCGCCGCCATACCAAGGTCTTTGCCCACTTCTTTTTCGATATTCAAAAAGCGCACGGAAATTTTCTCAAACGCTTCTTCAAACGTCTTTTTATCGTTGCTTTCATAGGCGTCGGAGCATTGATACAGCAAATCCGTCACCTTAATATCACCGCTAAAACGCTTACCGGGAGCAGAAACCACCACGTAGCGGCGCTCCGCATCCGCCTTTACAATATTCGCGCAACGAAAAATAACGTTGCCGTCCGCCATCGACGTTCCGCCGAATTTACAAACTTTCAAACCCATTTCTAACTCTCCTTACGGCGCGTGAATTTTTCAGCGCACGTTCACTTTCTTTATAAATTTACTTCTAAATTAAACGTTGAGCAGGAACACGGCAAGCACCGCCAAAATCAAGGAAAATGCTTTAATCCAAAATTTAGAAATAAACACGTTTTTCAAAAATCTTCCAAGCTTCATCTCAAAATCCCCCCGCGTTTTTTATCCGTCAACGGCATTTCTTGCCAGTAATAATCCTTCAATGCGTCAAGCAACATATCGTAATCCGCATACCGCAACACATTGCCTTGCTTGATAATGGAAATAATCCCCGTTTCTTCGGAAACGACAAGCGAAATCACGTTCGCCACTTCCGTAATACCGATAGCGGCTCTATGTCGCGTGCCGTATTCCTTGGGATAGCTGGTTTTTTGCGTCAAGGGCAAGAAACAGCCGGCCGCCTGCAATTTATGTCCGTGCACGATCAATGCCCCGTCGTGCAAAGGCGCTTTGGGGAAAAATATCCCTTCAATCATTTGCGTGGAAATTTCCGCGTCGATTTCCACACCGCTTTGCAACACTTGTTTGGGCAAGCTGCCCTTAGACAAAACAATCAACGCGCCCACGTTGTTTTTCGACATATTTTGTAACGCTTTAATAATGTTATTGATACACTCTTCCGTTTCCGCGTGTGTGCGAATTTCCGTGCCGCCGCTTGCGTATTTATCGGATTTTTCTTTGGCTGTGTGTACGTCCCAAAGACTCTTTTTCACTTCCACGTTAAACAAAATCAACATAAACGCCGAAATCAACGTCATCGCAAGCAACAAAAACTGCTTATTGATAAGCTCAGGCGCAAACACGTGCATACAACCGCAACTAATGAGCAACAACCAGTATAACAGCATCAGTTTGGTCGCATCGTTATCGCGCAACACCTTCGACACGTAAAAAATCATAGCGAAAAAGAACAAAATTTCAAATCCGTAAATCACTTGAAATTCCGTAAAAAACGCCGTAATCGATTGTACGAATCCCTGCCAACTGCTGAAAATTGCCAAAATTCCGTTCAACATACTTTCCTCCACGCGCAACTTGTTTAGCCGCACTCTCTTGTACTACTTATTATATATAATAATCTTTCGTTTTTGCTCACTTTGCAAAAAACAATTTTGCCGTCACCGTTTTCAAAGCCGAAGGCGGTGTCATATTGCCGCATTTGATATCGCTAATCGCCCCGTACACGCCTTCGTACACCCGTAAAAGCTCACCTTTCCCAAACTTCGCCGCCTGCGCGCGGTTTTTGCGCACGATAAATTCTTTACTGCCAAGCGCCGACGCAATCTCCGCGTCGCTTCCGTGCATGACCGACGTTTCGTAAAGCGTTTTGAAATACGCCGCCACCGACGAAAGCAAGGAAAGTTCATTAAACCCTTTCACGGAAAATTCGTTCAAAATCTTCATATACGCCGAATAATTTTTCCGTGCCAATGCGTCCGTCAATTCATACAGCTTATATTCCGCGTCGGGATACACCAAATTATCCACAATCTCGTCCGTCAAACGCGCCGCCTTTTCCGCCAAGCAGTAGGTAAGCAATTTTTCCGTTTCCTTGGCTATCCTTGCCATATCGTAGGTGCAATACCCTGCCAGCTTACCGCACGTTACGCCGTCCGCATACACGCCTGCGCGCTTGCAAGTGACGTATATCCATTTTTTGATTGTTTCTTCATCCGCGCGGCCGCAATCCACGTAGGTCACGTTGGGCTTTTTAGCAAGCTGCACAAACCCCGTTTTGGGTTTTGCGCTGTTGACGATAAGCAGCATCCCTTGCATGGGCGGATTTTCAAACGTAGCTTTTACGTACGTTTCGTATTCCTTTTCCGTTGGATACCACTCGCTCACGCGCACCATACGCCGCTGACTGATAAAGGGAAAGCTGTTGATAGCATCGATAAGCGCAAGGATACCGTCCCCTTTTAACGCCGCACCGTCCAGTGCCATATAATCCAGCGTCGGCTCTTGCACGAACGCCGCTTTCAACGCACTTTCGCCCTTTTCGCGAAAATACGCTTCTTCCCCTTCAAAAAGATAAATGGGTTGCGCCCCGTTTTCATCCGTAAATTTCTTAAAATCCACGTATTTCACTTTCGCACAGTACCCCCCATTTTCTTATTTGAAAACATTATAGCATATCTTCACCAAAAAAGCAACAAAAATATTATATATTTTTATTTTACATTTTCACGGTTATCCCGCGCAAAGACACAAGACAAACGCCGCGGCGCACGCAATCGCCCACACGCATTTGAACTTTCGCTTAATTTGCACCTTATCCGAACAAAACGCCAGCCCCGTAAAATAACAGCAAAGCGCAGGATAGCCAACGCTTACTCCCTGCACAACGAACGACGAAAAATCCGCTGTTTGAAACACGATTAACAGCAAGCTCCAAAATATATTCGGCGCGTATAATAATATAGACGAAACGGAAAGCGGCAAAGCGCAACCCAGCCACACGCAAATAAGCAAAGCGGAAAATATACTTACAATCAACGGCACGAACAGCAGGTTGCAAAGTAGCGTCCACCCCGACACGTAACCGAAATAAAACACGCTAACAGGCGCAGTTGCCACACTTGCGCCTATGCACATAGATAAATAGGAAATGCAAGCTCTGCGTACGCGACCTTTAATGGATAACGGGTGATTGAGCGCTTCCAAAACGTCCGCTTTCGTCTTTTCCTTGCCCGTCACCGCCGCGTATATTTTATCCGTGAACGCGTACATAGTACGTTCTAACGGCCGCGAAAGCAACGCTATCCCCAAGCACGCGCCAAAGGATAAGGCAAACCCTGCTTCTAAAAGCGAAACGGGCGAAAGCAATAAAACGACAATCGCCGAAAGCCCTAGCGTTTCCAAAAAATCTTTCTTCAAGCCAAATAAAAACGTTCCGTATCCCACCAAGCACATAACCAACGAACGAATTACCGACGCGGTAAATAAACAAATCCCACCGTAGAAAATAAGCGGAATAGCCACCAGCACAAACCGAAACGGTTTGGATAATTTCCTAATCGGCGTTTTCTCGATACAAGCAAGCAAAAAGGCAAACAGCGCGCCGATATGTAAGCCCGATACGGCAAACACGTGCGCGATACCACCCTTTCTTATATTGTCTAAAAGTCCGTATTCTATCGCGGTCGTGTCACCAAGCAATAACGCCGCAGTCACCGATGCGTTGGCCGTATCCATACCTGCGTTTATCACCTGCTTAATACGCGCACGCACACGCGCAAACGGCGCGAAACGGCTGTCTACCACCGCACACTTCTCCGCACGCATAGACAAGTTTATCTTGTCCCCGATGGCGTAGGCGTTTAAGCCGTATTCCCCCACTATATCCGCCTGCGTAGTGACATTTCCGTTCAAAACAACCGTATCCCCAACCCTCACGCTTTGACAAAATGCAAGGGGCAGGTATGCAATCAAATTGCCCTTTTCCGCTTTTCCGTCCACCGTAACGTCACGCAAGACAATGCAAAACGAATATGTGCTTTCGCTGGTTTGCTTGACTTCGCCCACAACCGCGCACGAAGCATCCGTATACGTGCGCACGTCTTGAAAATCGCGTAGTTGCTTATTCGTCGTAAAAACGCCCAGCGCAAACGCCGAAAGCAAAAACGCTACGCCCATCAAAAGGATAACGGCGCGCCTTTTGCTTTGACAAAACAAAAACGGCAAGCCCAAAACAGGCAAGCCGAAAATTGCGTACCAAAGCGGAAACGCATACACCGCAGACAAAACGGCAAACGCAATCCCCACGCATAAGCACACCGCGAAAAAAGCAATCGGGCGGAAGTTCACGATGCGATCTTCCGCCTTATTATACGCAGTTGTACACGATTGTTCTTTCATTTTATCTTTTGTTTTTGGTTGATTACGCCAACGAAATTCTATCGGAAACGGAGCGTATGAACAGCCCCTTTTCTTCGCCAAGCGTCACACAGTCGTTGATATACGCGATAAACTTTTCACTAGGCTTAGCAATACGCAAAACGGACGCCACGATGGTGTTGATTTCTTCCATATACAGCGCAACCTTATCTTCCAACGCGCAACGGATAATTGCCATAATTTCATACGGCACAAAGTCCGTTTCATGCTTACGGAGCGCATCCGCCGTTTCCACACGGTAGCGGTCAAAGCCAAGATATTTGTCCGTCTTGAAATAGTACACGGACGACATAATCTTTTCCTGCTTAAAGCCGCAAAGCGCAATCAACGCTTGCATACGTGCTTCCACTTTTGCTCCGTATTTCAAAATGCCCAAGCTGGTCAAACACCTGCGAAGCAAGAACTCATACGAAATCGGCTCTTCCGCCGCCACGACCGCTTTCAAACGCGCCAAAATTTCCTTGTCGTTTTCGCCCGACGTGACGTAGTTCGCATTTTCGTTAAGCGCCGTCAAAACCGCCGCCTTGTACGGCTTTTTCGCGCGGTTCAGCTCCGTACCGCCCTTCTTATCAGCGCCAGTCAATTTATCCAGAATATCCTTGATTTTCTTGATTTCGCGCTTGGGATTGTTATAATAATTGACGGCAAACACACGCGCTACGTTCCAGTTGTTGCGTTTGAGCGTTTGAATTTGCAGCACGTTTCTATCCTTGACGGAGAAACGGTTGGGCGTATCGCACATAATCGCCAAAATAAACTTGTGTTTGTTTTTCGGGTCAAGCACGGCAACGTCAATCTTAAAGCCGGACACACCCACGTCGTAACGGCACTCGTAGCCGTAAGAAGCAAGCTCTTCCGCGATATATTTGCCAAGCCCGGGGCGTTTCAGGATAACGTTCCCCGACGAAATCGCCAAATTCGTTCTGCCCTTTTCCGCAAAATCCAGGAACGCTTTTAATCCGGCTACGCCCTTTGACGTCGTTTTGGAAAGATCGATCATCGCGCCTGTCATAGACGAAAACACAATCATTTCTTCCCTTGCACGCGACACGGCAACGTTCAATCTGCGCCAACCGCCCGCTTGGTTCAAAGGCCCGAAGTTCAAGGAAATACGCCCTAATCTATCCGGTCCGTAGCAAATAGAGAACAGCACGATATCGCGTTCGTCGCCTTGCACGTTTTCCAAATTCTTTACAAACAGCGGTTCTTCACGTTCGTACGCTTCGCGTTCCAGCTTTCTTTGCGCAATTTCATGCGAAAGCTTGCGTTCGATATATTCCTTTTGCACGTTACTAAACGTAACGATACCAATGCTGGATTTTTTCAACACGGGATCAGTCAAGCGGCGCAACACTTCCTTGACAAGCGCGTCGCCTTCTTCCTTGTTGCGTTTGGTCACACCCCTATCGTACGTACCGTCTTCCACCAGCACGAATTTGACTTTACTGTTCAACGCGTCGGGCGACGGGAACGTGCAAAGCTTGTTATCGTAATACATAACGTTGGAGAACGCAATCAAGCTTTCGTGCTTACTTCTGTAATGCCACGTCAAATGGCGTTGCGGCATATTGATTGCCAAGCAATCGTCCAAGACGCTTTCCATATCTTCGTTTTCCAAGTTCTCTTCGTCCACGTACTGCGTATGAAAGAAGGTCGTCGGGGGCAACTGTTTGGGGTCGCCTACCACCACCACACTCTTACCGCGCGCCAGCGTACAAACGGCTTCCGCCGTAGGAATTTGCGACGCTTCGTCGAAGATAACCAAATCAAACAAACCGTTTTCCGCTTGCAGGTATTGCGAAACGGTAATCGGGCTCATAAGCATACAAGGCGCCACGCGCTTGATAAGCTCGGGAATTTCTTCAAACAGCTGTCTAAGCCCCATACCGCGCAGGTTGGCTTTCACCAAACGCCCAAACGCGCCCACTTCCAAGCTTAAACTGCCTTCGGTCGACGCCGTCGGCAAACGCGCAATCAAGGTAGAACGGATGGCTTCCTTGGTAAGGCGTGAGAAATCGTCCATCACCACGCGCAGGTTTTCCGATTTTTCTTCCAAAACCGCCGCGGAGAACCTTGCAAGCACAGGGTCAAGCGGTATGTTGGTTTGCAAGAAGTTTTTATAGATATTTTTTTCAAAACTGTCGATGATGTTTTCACTGGTCACCGAACCGTTTTCCAAAGCGTCGGTCATGAACGTAAGCCCTGCTTCGTCCAAGGCCTGCGCCGTCTTTTTATACATACACCAAGGCGCAAGCATATCCACGTTTTCAATGAGCGCACCCGCTTTCGCCACGTAGTATTCCAAAACGTCTTCTTCGGGTACTTTCTTTCTATCCGCCTGCGTTGCGTCCAACAAGCTGTCTTCCGCCGTCAAGAACGCGTCCAAAGACGAAAGCAACCCCTTCAAAACGGGCGCAGTGTACCCGTTTGCCGCACGGATGCACATGCTGTTAAAGCTGTCCGCGTTGAAATCCATAAACACCGACGAACACAATTCGTGCAAGCGATACAAGTCTTTCAAGAAATTCAATCTTGCGTCGAAGAAATCCACACGCCCAAACGAATAGGTGAAATATTGCGAAAGCTTGGTATTTGCGCGGATTGCCGCCATCGCTTCGTAGATACCGTACAGCGTTTCCAAATGCTGCACCGTCACTTCCACGTCACCCGAAGCCGCCGTTTTCGACAAACGCTTGACGATATTCCGCACCGTTTTATTTGTTTCAAAATTCGTATTGCCGTCCTTTAACCACTGTCCAAGCTCTTCGTATTCCTTGGAAATATCCACAAGCTTTTTATAGGATTTTTTGTACATTTCCCAGTACGTATCCAAACGCTTGTTGGCATTGAAGAACGCAAAAAATTCTTCTTCGTTTTCTTTATAGTATTTGTTCAGCTTGCCGTTTTGCAAAAGCGTTGCAATTTCGTGTAAGCTGTTGAGCTTTTTGCGCGTAACCGTGCTCACCTGTTGACGGTACAAATCCAAAAAGAGCGCCAAATAATTCTTCAAGTGCTTGATTTCGACAATCATCACTTCTGCCGCGCAATACACCAAATCACGCGCCTCCAGCGTATATTCCGTCAAATTTACGTTGGAGAAAGGCGAATTGTACACGCCGCCGCACTCCTTCGCCGCGGCCGCCGCCTGTATCATCATGCGTTCGTACGCATCGATTTGTTCTTTTGTCAGCCCGTCGTAGAACGTGCTTTCGATGTTCATAATATCGGGCGCGTTTTGATTTTTCAAGCAAGTCAGCAATGCTTCGTACACGGAAACGCCCAAACGGCGTTTTTTGTGCAACGCTTCCATGGGCTCTGACAAATCTTCACGCAACTTAACAATCGTGCTTGCGCGTTCCGTCAAATGCAATTTCTCTTCGCCGCCTGCAAGCGCCAGCGTAGACGCCAGCTTTTGCACAACGTCCGTTTTGCTGGTTTTGTTGGAGTGCAATTCCAAGCAAAAATCACCAAGCCCCAACCTATCCAAACGGCGTTTAACCACCGACAATGCGGCTTGCTTTTCCGCAACGAATAACACGCGCTTGCCTTCGTACATCGCGTTTGCAATCATGTTGGTAATCGTTTGCGATTTCCCCGTGCCGGGCGGACCGTGCAAAACAAAGCTCTTGCCCGTTTGCGACAAGGCAATCGCCGACCATTGCGACGTGTCCGCAGGAAGCGGCGTAAGCGTCACTTCGGGGCGCACGTCGTCTTCGTTGACGCGCGTATCCACGCCGCTTATAACCATACTGTTTTCCAAAAGCGCACGAACGATTTCGTTTTGAGAAAACTCCCCGATATTCTGGCGCAAATCGTACCACATTTGGTAACGTGCGAAAGAGAACACGGACAGGTACGCGTCGTCGTACACTTCCCAGTTGCGCATACCCACGATTTCCATGCGCACCATAGCCAAAATTTCGGAAATTTTCAAGCCCTGCACTGCGCCTTCCAAACCGCGAATATCAATGTTAAATTCTTGTTTCAAATATTCAAGAAGCGTAGAATTCACGGAAACTTCATCGTCCGTCAACACCACGGCGTACCCCACGCCGCCCTTGGATTTTTTCAAAGCAACGGGCTGTAAAACGAGCGGAGCGAAATGTTCCGCGCCGTCTTCACGGGAATACCATTTCAAAAAGCCGAGCGCAAGATACAAAATTTTCGTACCCGATTCTTCATACGCTTCCTTGCTTTTTCTCATCAAGCGCGTAGCCGTTTCCGCAAGCGCTCTTTCATCGGAGTACGTTCTCAGCATCCCCGAACGGTTTTCCAAATCAATCAATTCGCGCATCGCCTGTACGTTCGCCGACGCGCCGAATTTAACGGGCGTTTCCCCCGATTGCTTAAACTCTGCGGAAATGGGCGCAAGCAACAATTCCCCGTCCTTTTCCAAGGCGTCCATCGTACCATCGACGTCGGAAGAAACCACGTGTAACGCCGTTTTTTGCGGCAGGAAATGCAAAAGCGTATTCTTCATCGACAAATCCAAAAGCCGTCTTTCCCATTGCTTGTCTTTCGTTTGCTCACTGTCGATGGAAAGCTTTTGCGTCGTCTTCAAATCGGTAGGCAACGCTTCAGCGGAACTGTCTTCTTCCGATAAAATTTCAAAGCCCTTTATGCTCTTTGCCCGTAAGGGAAGCGACGCAATTTTAGAAACGCGGCAACGGCGCACGTCCACGTAACGGTCGAAAAGCCCCGCGTCGCATTTTTGCTTGAAATGCACTTCCGAAGTCGCGTATGCGGCGTTTTTATCGGAAAACAAATCTTCCACGTCAAAGCAACTCACGTTATTGATACCGTCGGACACGTACGCCGTCAAACGCGTAATATCGTCGGACACGGTATCCAAGAAACAGCTATCGTACAGCCAAACGCCGCAAGTGATATGCTTATCGCCAAGCACCAAAACGGGATGCAAACCCATACTTTCTAAGCAGGACGCGGCAAACAACGCCATTTCCAAATGGCTTGCCGTTTTATCGGACAAAATTTTCACGCCTGCACCTGCCGATACCGGACGGGAAATATCCGCGTCCTTTTTCGCTACACCCAAACGGCGAAGCGACGCATACAAAGCCGCCACGATACGGCGCACTGCATTTTTATCGTTGTTGACATATCCGCCGATTTCAAAATCTGCGTTCCACTTTTTCAGCTGCGCAATCACTTCCGTTTGCATTTTTGAACAATCGGCAAGACGGGGACGCACAAACGCCGACAACAGCTGTAAATCCCCATCCGTTCCCTGCCAAAAATCAAACGGCAAGGTCGTCACGGTAAATTCCGTGGTCGCAATCACGTGCTTATCCTTGCTAAGCGTAACGGTAATCGTTTCTTGGCGCACGTCGTCCGCACTGGAAAAATATAAAGGCGAAAGCACGTTGCCAAAATCCACTTCCACCGCGCTTTCGTAAGGAATTTCCGGCAGCGTTTTTTGTGCGGCAATCAGCATACCGTTTTCGTTGCTGAGCGTAACCGCCAAATCTTCCACCGCTTCCGCGCCCGTATTTTTCACTTGAAGCGAAGAAAACAGCGGACGGTTTGCAAAATAATCCGCGTAAGAAATAACTTTCGCGGTTTCCCCTTTCAGCGATAAACTTTCATCTAATTTTTTCCATTTTTGAGCCATAAAACAACTCCTTTTGCTTGCGGCAAGCAATTTTTACCATTATCGTTTTTATTATACACTTTTTCTTTGAAAAAATCAACCCCTACAAGCAATTTTTTTCGCGTACGCATATATATTTTTATAAAAACAAACACCAACTAAAAAAAGTTGGTGTTTGAAAAGTGTTTTTCGTAATTTTCCATTCAATCTTCTAAGTACTGCGATACGGTATAAGACAACCTATCGATCACGTCTTCCATTTCGCCAAACAGCATACAGCCTGCCGCCTTTGCATGTCCGCCGCCGCCATACGTTGCGGCAAGCTTATTCACGTCTACGTACGATTTGGAACGCAAGGAAACTTTATACTGCCTACGATTTACTTCCAAAAGCGACGCCGCCACTTCCACTCCGTCTACACTCAGCGGAAAATCGACAAATCCTTCCGTCATACTTTCGTCCGCGCCCGTAGAGAGCATCGCTTGCTTTTCAATAACGATCAACGCAAACCTGTTTTCGTGATAATACCGCATCTTACCCATAGTGTGCGCATACAGCGACGCGCGCGCTTTGGATTGACGCTTAAACAAATTGTCGTTATACGCTTTGATATCCGCCCCTGCCTTTACAAGCTGCGCCGCAAGCAAAAACGTTTCTTCCGTCACGTCATCGTGGGAAAAATTCCCCGAATCCGTCAGCAATCCCAAAAGCAGATATTCCGCAGTTTTTTTATCAATCGGAGCACCCATGTACGCAATCAACTGCGCAACGTTCATACAATTCGCCGCACACAAGCGCACGTAATTGTGGGTAGCAAAGCGCGTATTCGATACGTGATGGTCTATATTGATCACGTCTATTTTTTTACGCTTTGCCCGTAAAAATTCATCGGACAACGCACCCAAACGCGCCACGTCGCTACAATCTAAAGCAATCATCAAATCGTATTCTATGCTAGGGGATTTTTTCACGGTTTGTATATCGGGTACAAACGCAAGCGTAGTCGGCACGCCCGATTCCACGCAAATTTCATAGGAGATCCCCCAATGCCGCAACGCGCACGCAAGCGAAAATGCGCTCCCGAACGCATCACCGTCGGGGCGCATATGCGTGCAAATCAGCACGTTTTTCGCTTGTTTTATTCTGTTTGCAATTTGTTGAATACAACTATCCATGCACCGTCAATCCTTGTTTTCTTCTTCAGGTTT
Organism: Candidatus Scatosoma sp.; assembly: GCA_045533485.1. Lineage (GTDB taxonomy): Bacteria > Bacillota > Clostridia > Christensenellales > Borkfalkiaceae > Scatosoma. Next base: position 33,540 of record JAZSHX010000046.1, read on the forward strand.
AATTTGGATTTTCTTAAACAGTTCGTCCATTTTCGCGCCGTAGCCCATACTGCCGTCCATACGGAAGGTAAGCGCAGGCACGGTACGCATACGCATCACTTGCGAAAGTTCGTGACGAATAAACCCAGCGCACTCTTGCAAAGCTTGGAAAGACGCTTTGGTTTTTTCTTCGTCCACACCGTAAATGCTCACGTATACGATTGCCGTTTTCAAATCGGGCGCAACGTCCGTTTCCGTCACGGAAATCAAGCCCTGCAACGCAGGATTTCTATCCTTCAAACGGCGTACGATCGCGCTAATTTCCTTTTGATATTCACCGTTTAATCTTGACGTTCTTGAAACTTTCATTACGCTTTAATTTCCTCCGTCACGTAGCATTCGATAATATCGCCCACGCGGATTTCGTTAAACCCTTCGATGGCACAACCGCATTCGTAGCCGTAGTTGACTTCTTTCACGTCGTCCTTGAAGCGTTTGAGCTGTTTCACGCCGCCTTCGCAAATCATAATATCTTCACGGTAAATTCTCAGCTTACCGCCGCGAACGATTTTACCGTCGATAACGTAGCAACCTGCAATCGTACCAACGCCCGTGATATTGAACGTTTGACGCACTTCGCATTTACCCGTAAGCGATTCTTTAAGCTTGGGCGAAAGCATACCTTTGAGCGCCGCTTCCATATCATCCAAAAGCTCGTAGATAATACGGTAGCTTCTCACGTCCACCTTCGACGTTTCCGCAATCTTCTTCGCCTTGGTATCAGGGCGCACGTTGAAGCCGATAATAATGGCGTTTGCACTGTCCGCAAGCATCACGTCGCCTTCGTTGATAGCGCCTGCCGCCGCGTGAATAACCTTAACGCGCACTTCTTCGTTGGTGAGCTTTTCCAAGGATTGCTTGACCGCTTCCACACTGCCTTGTACGTCGCCCTTGACAATCAAGTTGAGCGTCTTCATCTTGCCTTCTTCCACTTGCGCGAACACGTCGTCAAGCGTAACGCGGCTTTGTTGCTTAATCATGCTTTCACGTTCTTTATTCTTTCTTTCTTCTTGTACCTGCTTCATGAGCGCTTGGTCAACAACCATAATGCTGTCGCCTGCGTTAGGCACTTCTTCAAAGCCCAAAATCGACACTGCCATAGACGGACCTGCCGTTTTCACCGTTCTGCCCTTATCGTCGAACATAGCGCGCACACGCCCCATCGTCGTACCCGACAAAATGTTGTCGCCCGTGCGGAGCGTACCCGTTTGCACGATAATGCTTGCCACAGGACCTTTACCCTTGTCAAGCTTGGCTTCGATAATCGTACCCCTTGCCGCGCGGTCGGGATCTGCTTTGAGTTCTTGCATTTCCGCAACCAAGTTGACGCTATCAAGCAAGTCGTCGATACCTTTGCCCGTCAATGCAGACACGGGCACAACCATCGTATCGCCGCCCCATTCTTCGGGCACAAGCTCGTGTTCGATGAGCTCTTGTTTTACTCTATCGGGATTGATTTCGCGCTTATCCATCTTGTTCATCGCCACGATGATAGGCACGTTCGCCGCCTTCGCGTGGTTGATAGCTTCCACCGTTTGCGGCATAATACCGTCGTCCGCCGCCACGACCAAGATAACAATGTCCGTCACCTTAGCACCGCGCGCACGCATAGCCGTGAACGCCGCGTGACCGGGCGTATCGATAAAGGTGATTTGCTTGCCCTTTGCCGTAACCGTGTACGCACCGATGCTTTGCGTAATGCCGCCTGCTTCGCCGCTAGTAACCGACGTTGCACGGATTTTATCCAAAAGCGACGTTTTACCATGGTCAACGTGACCCATAACAGTAACGACGGGCGCGCGCAATACAAGCTTGCTTTCATCCACCGCGTCCACCTTATCCATCATCACTTCTTCCGCCGTCTTTTCGGGCTTGTATTCCAAATCAATGCCCATATCCATAGCGATCATCAACGCGTTTTCGTAATCGATGGAATCGTTGATGCCTTTCATAACGCCTTCCTTAAACAAACGCTTGGTAATTTCCACCGCGGACACGCCAAGCTTTTCCGACAATACCTTGATAGGAATATCTTGCGTCGTTACCACCGCGTGTTCGATTTTAATGGTGGGAATTTCCTGCTTCTTTTGTTTTTTCGGCGAACGCATCTTTCTGTAGCCCGACTTTTCATCGTCGAAATCGTCTACCGACATACCTTGTTGTTTAATCAAAGTACGCTTAGAAAGCGGACGTTTTTCCGTATACGTCTTTTCAAACGTCTTTTTCTTCGCCGCGTTATTGTTGCCTTTCGCGTCACGCGAGGGCATCGTGGGTGCAGCAATGGGCGCACTGGTCGCCGCAGGTCTTACAGGGCGGTTATCTCTGGGCGTAAACGCCTTTTCTCCGCTGGGACGCGCAGGTCTAAACGAAGACTGTTGCGTATTTTCCGCACCGGGTTTCGCCACGTACACGCCTTGTTCTTGACCGTTTCTAAAATATCTGGGCGCACGCGGTTGCGCAGGGTTTGCCTTGGGCACGAACGTCTTTTGCAAAATACGTTCCGCAGGTTTTTCCTGTGTTTTTTCTTGCACTTTTTCCGTCGGCTTTTCTTCCGCCTTTTCTTGCGCAACTTCTTGCGCAGGTTGTTCTTCCGCTTGCGCAGGCGCTTCTACGGGTTGTTCTTCTTCCGCTTGCTTTTTCGCTTTCGCCGACTTTTTCGCCGCTTTTTCTTGCGCTTTTTCCGCTTCCGCCGCCGCTTTTGCAGCTTCTTCCGCTGCCTTTTTCGCCGCTTCTTCCGCCGCCAAACGCGCTTCTTCTTCGGCTTTTGCTCTCGCCGCCGCTTCGCGTTCCGCTTGTTCCGCTTCTAACGCGGCAATATTTTTCAAAATATCGGAAAGACTTTTTTCCGTTGCGGAAAGACGGGCAAGCGCACTGCCAAGCTTATCCTTATCCACACTTTCTAAAATCTTTTCTACGTTTTCATATTTTGCCATAAATTTACTTGCTTCCTCCAAAATGAAATTTGAACTGCGAATCTTCTTCCACGCAATCGCCTATTGCTTTTGCCAAATTTTTATCCCTAATTGCCACTGCCTTTACCGCCGGCTTGAACAGCGCGTTTGCCAGCGCGTCCTTTTCCGCTTTCACCATTTGACAACCCTGCTTTTCACTTACGCGATAAAGCACTTTCAAAGAATTTTCGCTTAACGTTTCGTCAAATACAATCAAAAACACACCTTTTTTCTGCGTTTCGATTTCGTCCGTACCGTATACGATTTTCCGCGACCGTACACAAAACCCCAGATACGTTTGTATCTTACTTTTCTCCACGGGTTTCCTCCCCGATAACGGCATACACGCTCTCTTCCACTTGCGCAGAGAACGCCTTATGCAGCAATTTTTTATCGTCTAATTTTTTCAAGCACGCCGCGTCGTTACAAATATACGCACCGCGTCCGGGCGCTTTGCCGCTTAAATCCGCAAAAATATCCCCGTCCGCGTTTTTTACCACGCGCGTCATTTCTTTTTTGGGTTTCATTTCACGGCAAGCGATGCACATTCTCATCGGCACAGACTTCTTTTTCGCCATAGTGTTTTCCTTATTCCAACGTTTCTACCGTTTCGTCTTCTTCGTTTTCAATCGCCGCAAGCACTTCTGCCGCTTCGGGAGAAGATGCGCTCTTCACGTCGATTTTCCAGCCCGTCAAACGCGCCGCCAAGCGTGCGTTTTGTCCGTCGCGGCCGATTGCAAGGGAAAGCTTATCATCGGGCACGATTGCCATAGCGCTGCGTTCGCCTTTCGCCGTTACGGAAAGTACGGTTGCAGGGGACAAAGCCTTGTAAATAAATGCCAAAGGATCTTCGTTCCAAGGAATAATATCGATTTTTTCGCCGCCAAGCTCTTCCACGACAGCGTTTACTCTTGCACCGCGGTTACCTACGCAAGCACCCACAGCGTCCACACGTGCGTCGTTGGAATAGATAGCGATTTTGCTACGATGTCCTGCTTCACGGGCAACTTCCTTGATTTCCACAAGCCCTTGCGCAATTTCAGGCACTTGCGCTTCAAAGAGCTTTTTCACCAAGCCGGCAGCCGAACGGGAAACGACGATTTGCGAATTTTTACCGCTGTTTCTTACGCGTTTTACGAACACCTTAATGGTATCGCCAACCACGTATTTTTCCCCAGCCACTCTATCTTGCGGGGGCATAACGCCTTCCGTTTTCTTTTCGCCAAGCTCTACGTATACGTTGCGTTCGTCAATTTTACGGATAACGCCTTCCATCAATTCGCCTTCCTTATCGGAGAAAGCGGAAAGCGTGCTGTCGCGTTCCTTTTCATGCAGCTTTTGCAAGATTACCTGCTTTGCCGTTTGCGCCGCGATACGACCGAAATTTTTAGGGATAAACACCTTTTCGATCACGTCGCCCACTTGATGCGTAGGGTCTAATTCTTGCGCGTCTTCCAAGGAAATTTCCTTATCCTTATCCGTCACTTCTTCCACCACGTAACGGGACGCCTTGAACTCAATCGTACCCTTTTCCGCGTCCAACGCAACGGAAATTTCCGCACCGCCGTCGAATTGCTTTTTGTACGCCGACGTCAACGCGTTTTCAAGCGTTTGAATAAACTCTTCTTCGCTGATGCCTTTTTCTCTCACCAAATCGGTGAGCGCCGCAAAAAACTCCTTGTTTTCCATGTTTTTACACTCCTAAATATGTTTTTCTTTATGATTTTTATTTTTAGCGCCGCGCCTTATTTCAACAATGCGTCAAAATCAATCGCACGGCAAATTTTTGCAATTTTCGCCTTTTCAAACTTAATCGTTTCGTCCTTTTCTTGCACGGACACACAGTTTTCGTCGTAGTCCACAAGCACGCCTTCAAACAGCTTTTTGCCTTTCATCGGCGCAAACAGCTTGACTTCGACCTTTTTGCCCATGCACTTTTCAAAGTCACGCGCGGTTTTAAGCGGTCTGTCTAACCCCGGGCTGGACACGTTCAAGGTATACGGCGCGCCAAAGGTCGGGTCCACTTCGTCCAACACGGGATCGATGGCTCTGTGGAACTTTTCACAGGTATTCAAATCCACGCCGCCTTCGATATCGATATACACGGTGAGCGCAGGGTCTTTGCCTTGCTTAAATTCCACTTCCACAATTTCGATTTGCATCTCATCCGCAATCGGTTGTAACGCTTGCGTAATTTCGTCAATCGTCTTAATTTTCACGTTTTTTTTACCCCTTATAACGTTATTGAGAGTGGCTCGTTTGAACCACTCTCAATAATCAAGATTATTAAGTATCTTAATTATACCATTATTTTCCGCAAAAAGCAAGCGTTTTACGCAAAAAATTCACAAGATTTTATTTGTTTTATTCCAGTTCCACCATATTTGCTTCCGACATAATTTCTCTATTGATTTTCGCCATTTCGATAGGCGGCACCTTCACCACCTTTCTATCGTAGGTTACAAAGCCGTTTATCTCTTCTTCCACGTCGGAAACTTGAGTGTAGATACAACCGCACAAGCCCTTTGCAATCAATGGCTTCAATTTTTCCAAATACAGCTTTTTCAGCGCCGCCACCAAATCCGCGCGGCTTCTAAATTTCTTATAGCCAAATTCCTTATCTTCCGCGTACACGTGTCCGTCTATCTTCCACGAATAACCGCCAAACTCACTCAACACCACGGGGCGCGTATCCTTGGGCACTTTCAATTTCGTATAATAAATGTGCAAGCTTTTCAAATCCGTTTGTCCAACGCCTTGGTCGTGCCAACCGCTGACGGAATCGATGATACGCGTTGCGTCCTTTTCACGCACGTACGCAGTCCATTTCGCGCTGTCAAACTGCCCCCAACCTTCGTTGAAAGGCACCCAAACGGCGATACACGTACAGTTATACAACTGCGCAAGCGTTTCGTCCACCATTTCCGCAAATTCCTGCCTGCCCCGTTCGTTTTCACGCGCGAAATATTTATAATCGTCGTCCCTATGGTGAAAGCCCAAAAACGGGAACGCCGCGATATGCGTAAACTTGTATTCTCCGCCGCCGTTGACAAAATCCTGCCAAACGGCAATCCCCAACCGATCGCAATGGTAATACCAACGCATCGGCTCGATTTTGATATGCTTGCGAAGCGTGTTAAAGCCCATTTCCTTCATCAGCTTCAACTCATCGACAATCGCCTGTTCGCTGGGATAGGTCAGCATACCGTCGCTAAAATATCCTTGATCCAGCACACCGTTGAAAAAGTACGGCTTGCCGTTCAAGGTCAAGCGCATTTTGCCGTTTTTATCCTTGGCTTTGCCAAACGAACGCACACCGAAATAGGAATACAATTCGTCGCCTGCTTGATTGCGTATAACAAAATCGTACAACTTCGGGTTTTCAGGCGACCAAAGCGCAAAATCGTAGCGCAAAACGCAATCGCTTGTAAACTTTTCCAGCATAATTTGCTTGCCGTTATCCAGCACGGCAATTTGCTTTTCGTCGTCGCCGTCCACTTGAATACGCACGCTTTTAGCCGTTGCATTCGGCGTAATTTTCAAGCCGCGGATATATTGCTTGGGCATACTTTCCAGCCAAACCGTTTGCCAAATACCGCTTTGCGGCGTATACCAAATACCGCCTTGCTTATCGTTTTGTTTACCGCGCGCACCGTGGTTACGCGTACCTTCGTCCTGCACGCGCACGACAATTTCATTTTCGCCCTTACGCACGAAATCGCTTATATCCAAGCTAAACGCCGTAAAACCGCCCGTATGCGCGCCCACTTCCGTGCCGTTAATGCTCACACGGCAACGGCTGTCCACCGCGCCGAAATGCAGTTTGGTAACGCCAAGCAGCATATCGTCGTTCAAATAAAATTTACGCGTATACACAAGCGTTTCTTCCGGCTGTAAAACAAACCCTTCTTTCACGCCGCTGAGCAGCGTTTCAGGCGAAAACGGCACGAGAATATCCCCGTAGTAACGACAGCGTTCACGCCCGTCTACCTTGGTAAATTCCCATTTTCCGTTCAAGCACAGCCAGTTTTTTCTGCGCGCTTGGGGCATAGGGTGTAAATCGTGAGGAATTTCTCCCACGGCATAATCACTTCTAAGCAACATTTTGCTCTTCCCCCTTTTCCTGCGCTTTGCACTTTCTCAAATGCACCAGCCAAGGAATAACGGCAAACATCACCACCGACGCGATTGCGCCTGCAAGGAAAATTTCAGGCGCGGGAATATATTGCGTAGTAAGCGTATCCGCACTGGATAAATCGGGCAAGGGAATATTTGCCGCTTTATTGATTGCGTTGCCGATCATCGGCCCGAACAACATCGGGATAAGCACGCTGAAAATCATACGCACCCCTTGCAGCTTGCCTGCGTCGTTTACAGGCGTATAATCACGCACCAACGCGCCGCAAAGCGCCGACACGAAAATGTATCCTGCAATCATAATAAACCCTGCAACGCCAAAACTCAAAAGCGTAGCCGTTTTGTTTTCAAAATGGAAGCAATACATACCCAGAAGCCCCAGCGCCATCACGCCTGCCGCCGCGTACAAAAGCTTGGCTTTATCGTGTTTATCCGCCACGCCTCCCAAAAACAAATTGATAGCCGCGCCCACGATAATCGCGCCGCCGAATACAAGCGAATATTCCACCACTTCAAAATGCAAATACGTGGTCATATAAATAATCAAATACGGCATAAAAATTTGGCAAGCCACACCGTACACGCCGACAATCAACAGCGTTACGTACAAGGGCTTGTTCCCTTTGATTACGCTGGGCTTAAACCCATAGAAAATATCTTTGATACTGCCGCTTTTTTCAAGCGCAGGGCTGTCTTGAACAACGAAAATCCCCACCGCGCCGCACACGGCAATCACCGCGCCCAAGCCGATAAATAAACCTTGATACCCGATAAAGGACACCAAAATCCCAAAACCGCCTGCCACAATCAGCATAGCAATCAACGGTAAAATGGAAACTACCCCTTCCACCTGTCCGCGGAATTCTTCGCGCGTGTTATCCGTCACCCACGCGTTAAACGCCGCGTCGTTCGCCGTAGAACCGAACACCGTCATCACGCAGTCCAGCGCAATCACAAGCGCAAGCGCAATCGCCACCGCTTTGCTTTCGTCCGCGTGGAAAATTTTAGCGATGGTGTCCGTAGACAGCAACCCGAACATAGCCACGGTAAAGCCCCAAATTATGTACCCGTAGGAAATAAAACGACGCCGATTGCCCGTTTTGTCGGACAGCGTACCTGCCACCAAGGTCGTGACCGTCGCCGTAATCCCCGACAGCTGCACCATCAGCGTAACTGCGTCCAAATCGGGCGCAATCGTTTCGAAAACGAACAGGTTAAAATACATATTTTCAACCGACCAAGCAATTTGCCCGATAAGCCCGAACAACACCAAAATCAGCCAGTTATTTCTTCCAAACGCCGTCTTTTCCACCCTTTTTCTCCTTTAATGGGGCAATTTTCCCCGTCTTTTAATAAATTCTATAAAAATCTTCGCCGTCACGCACGCGTCGTCAAACGCGCGGTGATGATTGAACGTATACCCAAAATAGCTTGCAACGGTGTCCAGCTTATTGTTGACAACTTCTCCGCGCAACAGCTCTTGAGAAAGCAGCATCGTGTCGTATTGCTTATTCTCAATCATATACCCGTACTGTTCGGCATAATAGCGCACGAAACGGTAATCGAACGTCACGTTATGTCCTACAAGGTACGCCCCGTCGATAAACTTATAAAAATCGGCAATCGCCTGTTCAATATGCGGTGCGCCGACAAGGTCGCCGTCTTGAATGCCCGTGAGTTTGATAATTTCGGGAGACAGTCTTTCTTCGCAAGCCACGAACGTAGAGAATTTTTCCGTCATTTCCCCGTTCACCAGCTTAACCGCGCCGATTTCGATGATTTTATCCATTTTCCCCATCGCAGGGTTATTGTTTAAGCCCGTCGTTTCCAAATCGAAAACCACGAACACGTTATCCTTCAAATCGACAGGCTTTTCCAAGCTGTCAAACAGCCCTGCCTGCGTATAATCCACGTACGGCTCAGGGAATACCGTGTGGTAAAATTTCGGCACGGGCTTACCCTTTTTGGCTTGCCAAACGTAATTTTCGGGCATCGTACCCAAGTTGAGCTTGACCGCCTTAAACGACCGCGCGCCCTTATATTCTTCGTTTTGCCCCGTAATCACTACGCTTTCGCCCACCTTCAAAGCGCGCACCTTTTCCAAGGTCGCCTTTTTAGGAAAATACGTCACGCGAAGCGTACCCGAATTGTCCGCAACGGAAAAAATAAACCGCGTTTTTTGCAAGTCCGTTCCCGTCTTTTCATCGTGCTTGGTATATTCCTTTTCTTCCGCGTAGGTAAGCCTTCCGCAAATGGAATACGGCCCTTCCACGTTCAAGCAATCGGCAATATACACCGCTTGCTTGACTTCTTGGTCAACGCCGTCGATTTTGCCAAACCCGTCCACGGGAAAACGGCGGATTTCCACCTTCTCTTCTTCTTCCGTTTCCGGCAGTTCATAAAGCAGCTCATCGCTGGGCTCTTGCTTTTCCACGATACGCACGTTGCCGTAAAACGTACCGCAATATCCGCTTTGCAAATACGCGCTTATATCGTCCAAAATTTTCCCCGAAGTGAACAAATTTTGTTCCCCCGAAGCAATGTCAAAACAAAAATTCGCGCCGCAGGTCAGCATCTCCACGTGAATACAATCTTCCGCCAAAAACGCCGCGGCGGCAGGAAAGCGCGACTGCACGTATTCGTAAATTTTGCGCTTGATAATTTCTGCGTCGGGTTGGCGTTTTACAATTTTCATTTTCGCCGTAAAGCCCTTAGGCAAATATTTATTCGCCAGCAAGCGTACGGCTTCCGTTTCGCTTGCCGTGTACGCCTTGTCCGTCACCAAGAAAAATTCCGCGCTTTTATCCCGTTTCCCTACGGTAATACCGCAAAGAATAGCGTTTTTCAATCCTTCAAACACGCGCACTTCGCGTAAAAATTCTTCCAGCTTATTCATCTAATAACACCTTAATTTCCTTGAAAAATTCTTCGCGCGCACACGCGGCGTCTACCTTCTTATACGGTTGCCCTTTCTTAAAAATCAAACAACTGCCCACACCGCCGGCAATCCCCAAATCGGCGTCTTTCGCTTCGCCCGGCCCGTTCACCACGCAGCCCATCACGGCGATTTTCGCACTCTTTTTATACGGCGCGACAAACGCGCTCACTTCTTCCGCAAGCGCCATGCTTTCCCACGCGCACCGTCCGCAGGTAGGACAAGCCACCACTTCCACAAACTGCTTATCCAAACCGCAAGCGCGCAATATTTGTTTCGCGGCATACACTTCCTTTATAGGATTATCGGTAAGCGACACTCTAATGGTATCCCCTATACCCTGCAACAGCAGCGCGCCGATGCCCACTGCGCTTTTGATTTTGCCCGTTTCGCTTGTGCCTGCTTCCGTCACACCCACGTGCAAAGGGTATTGCGTTTTTTGCGCCAACAGCTTATACGCGTCCACCGTCAAAGGCACGTCGGACGCCTTTACCGACACCACGATATCGTCCACGCCGTATTTTTCCAAAATACGCACGTTGAAAAGCGCACTTTCGACAAGCGCTTCCGCGCTCCTGCCGTATTGCGCCAAAAACTGTTTTTCTATGCTACCCGTGTTCGCCCCAACGCGCACGGGGATATTATGCAAGCGCACGCAATCGGCAACGCGCTTAATCTCACTTTCTCCACCGATATTTCCGGGATTGATACGAATTTTATGCGCGCCGTTTTCCACCGCCGCAATCGCAAGCGACGGCGAAAAATGAATATCCGCCACCAAGGGAATATCTATTTTATCGACGATATTTTTTATTGCCAAAGCGTCCGCTTCGTCCGCCACGGCAACGCGCACGATTTCACATCCTGCGTTTTGCAAAGCAAAAATTTGCGAAAGCGTGCTTTCCACGTCCGCCGTTTTCGTCGTCGTCATCGATTGAATTTTCACTTGCTCTCCGCCACCCACGGCAACGTCTTTGATAAGCACGCGCTTTGTCCTATACATACGCTTAATCCTTATTCTTTTTTTCGTTCTTCATCATTTGCTTCAGCTCAGACATAAAGGACGACAAATCCTTAAAGGAGCGATACACCGACGCATACCGCACGTACGCCACTTCGTCCACTTTTTTTAATCGCTCCATCACCATCTCCCCGATGGCTTTGCTGGTAATTTCACTTTCCATGCTGTTATAAATTTGCTTGGAAATATCCGCTACCATATCGTCGATTACGCTGATAGGCACGGGGCGTTTTTCACACGATTTAATAATACCGTTTCGCACCTTTTCCGCATTGTACGATTGTCGCATACCGTTGTTTTTCACCACCAAAATGGGCGTCACTTCAATCGTTTCGTAGGTAGTAAATCTTCTGCCGCAACCCACACACTCTCTGCGGCGGCGTATCGTTTTATCATCGTCGGCAGAACGCGAATCGATAACCTTGCTTTCCGTGCATTCACAATACAAACATTTCATCTTCTTTTACCTTTTCGTTGCGTACATGGGTACTTAGTTTTTATTCCATACCCTTATTTTTGCAAATTTCCTTCACCGTCTTTTCATACCCGTTATCCGTGGGATTATAATACTTTTTATCTTTGAGCGAATCGGGCAAATACTGTTGCTTTACGTATCCGCCGTAATCGTGCGGATATTTATACGCCGCGCTCATTTTTTTATCTTCCGCGCTAGCCATAGAATTGTCCTTTAAGTACGGCGGTACGTTATCGTCGCGCACTTCGCGCGCGTCGCGCTTTGCCCCGTACATTGCATTGACCACCGACGGGCTCTTTTCCGCCATGCAAACGTAAATAATTGCTTCGGACAAAGGAATCATCGCTTCAGGATAGCCGATTTTTTCCAAGGCATACAAAGCGGAAGTTGCCATTTGCAACGCCATCGGGTCTGCCATACCCACGTCTTCCGCGGAATGCACCACCAACCGACGCGCCACCAGCATCGGGTCCGCGCCCCCTTCGATAAGCCGCATCGCGTAATACAGCGCCGCGTTCGCGTCACTGCCGCGGAGCGATTTACAAAACGCGGAAAGAAAATCGTAATAGCTGTCTTGATTGTACGAAAGCGCCTTTCTTTGAATAGATTGCTCTGCGTCCGCAAGCGTGATATGCACTTTTCCGTTACCGTCCGGCTCGCTGGTCAACGCCGCAAGCTCCAAGGCATTGTACGCCGCACGCAAATCGCCGCCTGCAATACGGGCAATATGCGCAATGGCGTCTTCGTCCGCCGTTACGTTGCGTTTACCAAGCCCCTTATGCCGATTTGTCAGTGCTCTATTCAGCGCCCCTACAATATCTTCCGTTTCCAAATGCTTAAATTCAAACACTCTGCACCGCGACACGATAGCAGGCGTCATTGCCGCATACGGATTTTCCGTCGTAGAACCGATAAAAATAATCGTACCTTGCTCGATTGCAGGAAGCAACGAATCGCTTTGCGTTTTATTAAAACGGTGACACTCATCCAACAGCAAATAGGTACGCTTATTATACAGTTTTAAATTATCGCGCGCCGTTTCCACCGCCTTTTTCACGTCCGCCACACCTGCGTTTACGGCGTTAAGCTTGATAAATTCGCCGTTCGTGCGTAAAGCAATGATATTTGCAAGCGTCGTTTTCCCCGAACCCGGCGGTCCCCAAAAAATACAGCTTCCAAGTCGGTCAATGGCAATTGCACGGCGAAGAAGCGATCCTTCCGCAACGATATGCTTTTGCCCGATAAACTCATCTAAAGAATTCGCACGCATACGCTCCGCAAGCGGTTTTGCGCTTTCTTCGTGGTTGTTAAAATCAAATAAATCCATACCTGCCCCTATTGTTTCTCAATTTTCTTCCAGCGCCTCCTTAATTTTCGGCGCGTACTCTTTTCCTATTTCATACCCTTTTTGGTACGCCATTTCTATTTGTTTGAGCGAATATTGACTCATATTCCCCAAATCGGGTTCCAACCAAAAATCAATCAAGCTTTCATTTTCTTTCTTTCGCCAAGCTGTGCGCGCATTGTCCACAAGGTCAAACATTTCCAAAAGCACGGCAATGGTCGAACCGCATTCTTCCTTGGTGGAAAGCTGTCCCAACACGTCCACGCACACAACGACGTCCGCGCCCATATCCTTGACTTGCTTTGCAGGTACTCTTTCCAAAACACACCCGTCCACCAAACGCATACCGTTTAAGTGCAAAGGAATAAATATCCCCGGTATACACGACGACGCCGTTACGCCGTCTACAAGCGGACCACTGTCAAATTCAATCAGCTTTTGCGAATTTAAGTCCACCGCCACGCACTTAAAAGGAATTTTCGTTTGCCCAAACTCCTTGTCGCCCAAATGCTTATATAGCACCTTTTTCATCTTCCGCGTATCGAACAAACCGCCCTTTTTTCCGCTTGCCGCAAGCAAACTCCAAAGCCGTAGCTGTTTGACTGCGTCATAGGCGTAAGCAGGCGACAAACCGCAAGCATACGCCGCGCCGACCACCGATCCCATCGAGCAGCCAACAATATAATCGGGCACAATCCCCGCTTCGTCCATTGCTTGCAAAAACCCGATATGCGCCACACCGCGGCTACCGCCTGCCCCCAGCGCAAACCCAAGCGATTTTTTACGTTTTTTCGTTTTATCTTTCATCTCTTTCCTTATTCTGCTCCGCCGTTGTTATATACGCCAAGCAATTTACACTCCAACATATTTTCACGGATAGAAGCAAGCATTTCTTGCACACGGTTATCGGCAACGTCGCAATCCGCTTCGATAAAGAAACGGTAATCCCCGTGTTTATCTTTTACGGGGCGGCTTTCAATTTTCGTCATGTTGATACCGTACTGAGCAATAATATGTAAAAGCTCCAACAAACTGCCCGGCTTATGCGGACAAACTGCCGTGAAGAATATACGTTCGCTGTGCGCAGGCATCGACTTTTCACCCTTTTTCACAAGCAAAAAATGCGTAAAATTATTTTTTTCATCGGCAATCGACGCTTCGCTCATCACAAACCCGTCGCGTAAATTTTTCGTATGCGCGCCGACAATCGCCGCGCTTTTTCCCGAAGCGTCTTCCACGGCTTTTGCCAAACCAAATCCCGTCGACTCCGTTTCTCTAAGCGCCGCGAACGGCATTTGCTTTTGCAAAAACTCCGTGCACTGTGCAAGCGCTTGCTTGTGCGAATACACTCTGCCTATTTGCGAAAATTCCACGCCCTTTTTATACACCAAGCGATGGTCTACGCGAATAACAATCTCTTTCACCGCATACACGTTTTCCGCCGCCTGCAACAAGTCCATCGCCTGCAAAACACCGCCTTGCAAGCTGTTTTCAATGGGCAACACCGCCGCTTCTACGCGCCTTGCCTGCACCGCTTCCACCACTTCCGTCAAATTGCGAAAGGGAATACACTCATCAAAATTACAACCGCCGTTTTTACCGCTTGTTTCCGTTTCCAAAAACATTTGCGCCGCCACGTGCGAATAGCTGCCTTCCGGCCCTAAAAATGCAATCTTCATATCCTTACAATCTCCTTTTTACACCTGCTCCGCAATTCTATACAGCAATCTTTCTGTATCTTCCCAGCCCAAGCAAGGGTCGGTAATCGATTTGCCGAACACTTCGTCGTGCTTTTGCGTACCTTCCACCAAAAAGCTTTCCACCATAAACCCTTTGACGATCTTCTTGAAATCCCCGTCAAAGCGTCTGTTTTGCATCACTTCTTCCACAATACGAATTTGTTGACGGTGTTGCTTGCCCGAATTTGAGTGATTGCAATCGATGATAATCGCAGGATTTTTCAAATCGCTCCCGTTGTACATTTCCGCAAGCTGCATCACCGTTTCATAATGGAAATTCGGCACGTCGCGCCCCATATTATCCACGTAACCGCGCAAAATGGCGTGCGCATAGGGGTTACCGTCCGCACTCACCTGATAGTTGCGATATTTGAAGATTTGCGGACTTTGCGCCGCGAAAATAGAGTTGATCAACACGGGAATATTCCCACTCATCGGGTTTTTCAAGCCCACAGGCGCGTCGATACCGCTTGCCACCTGTCTATGCAGCTGGTCTTCCACGCTTCTTGCCCCCACCGCGTGATAGGAAAGCATATCTTCCACGTACGCCGTGTTTTCAGGGTACAGCATTTCGTCCGCCGCCGTCAAGCCCGATTGATTGATTGCCGCAATGTGCAGCGCGCGGATACTGCGAATCCCACGCACGATATCTGCCATCCCTTCGGGATCGGGCTGTAAAAACATCCCCTTATACCCCACGCCCTTGGTACGGGGCTTGTTGGTATAAATTCTGGGCACGATCACAAGCTTGTCCTTAACCTTTTGATTAAGCTTGCCAAGCCGCGTTATATATTCAAGTGTGGGCGCAGGTTCGTGCGCGGAGCAAGGACCTATCACCACCAGCATTTTGTCGCTTTCACCCGTGATTACGTCACGAATTTCCCTATCGCGTTCCGCCTTAATGGCTTTCAGCGCGTCCGTCATCGGCGTTTCCGCCATAAATTCTTCAGGCTCTGGAATAAAATACTGCTTTTCCAACATATTGCTACCTCTATATTATTAATTTTCTTTCGTTTGTAAATTGCGTATATACGCTTCCACTTCTTCCGTCACGTATTCGCTTATGGGCGTTTGAAAATGCAAACTGCTTCTCACCATCGACGAACTGACGTGCAACAGCTCCTGCGGACAGGGTAAATATACTGCCGTGACGTTTTCGTTTAGTTTTTTGCTTGCGTAAAAGTTTGCGTTTTCGTAATCAAAATCGGTCGAATTTCGCAAACCGCGCACGTAAAAATTCGTATTTTCTCTTTGCAAAAGCTCCGCCACCGTACCGTCAAATTCCACGATGCGTATCCGCGCACTGTCAACGGTCAATTTCAACATTTCACGCTTTTGCTCCACCGTAAAAAACGGCTGCTTGTGGGGATTGACCATAATGGCAACCACCACTTCGTCAAACATTTGCAGGCATTGCTCTATCAGCGCCTTATGCCCAAGCGTAGGTGGATCAAACGAACCTGCAAACACGCATTTTCTTTTCATCATTGTATCTTCTCCTTTCTAAAAAAGGTCAATATCGCTTTTCCGTACTTTCTTTCGTCATACTTTTCCAAACCGTCCACGCGTCCGTCAAACGCGCAGTCGCGCTCATACACCGCCACGCCGCCGCTAGACAGCAAATCCCTTTGCGCGATTATTTCCAGCGCGCGAAATCCAAATTCCTGTGCATAGGGCGGATCTATCAAAATCAAATCAAATTGCCCCTGCACCGTTTGCAAAAAGGTGGAAAAATCCCCTTGATACACCTTGGCTCTTTCGCCGTTTACTTGCACTTTCAAAGTGGTTAAATTACGCTTGACAATCGCCACACTGTCCTTGGACAAATCGTTAAAAACCACTTCCCTTGCCCCGCGCGACAAGCTTTCCAAGCCCAACGCGCCGCTGCCTGCAAACAAGTCCAAAACTCTTGCGCCGCGCACCTTATTTGCCAAAATATTAAAAAGCGCTTCTCTTGCCCTGTCGGACGTGGGACGCACGTTTTCCCCGTCGAAGGTCGCCAGCACCCTGCTTCTAAATTCACCGCCGATAATCCGCATATCTTTCTTTATCCTTATTTACGCTTTTTCGGTTTCGTACCGGGCAGACCGCCGTAATTGATTTTCTTCTTTTTCTCTTCCTTCGCTTTTTGCGCCGCTTCTTCCGCCGCAAGGCGTTTCAACGTTTTCGCACGTCTTACATACGCGCCGACGATATACATAACGCCAACCGTAACAAAAGGCACAACCGCAAACAAGCAGGAATAATAATAGCTTACCGCAATACCGCTTGCGTTCATATAAAAGAAGGGTAAAATCGACCAACCGGAGAGCAAAAATCCAAGCAAAACCGCCACCGATAATCCCGAAAATCCGTTTTGGCTTTGCGAATCGATCACCTTTTGATTTGCGCCGAAAATAATCCCCGTCACCACCGTGTAAACAACGATAAACGCACCGATAGCAAACCCTTTCCACACGCGGTATTCCTTTACGTATTTATGTTCGGAGATTACGTATCCTTCCGTTTCTTCCGTTGCCGAACGGCGTTTCATATTGCCCGAAACCAACATTTCGTACGCGTCGCCGCCTTTCACGAAAATGATAAAGCCCATATACGCCGTCGCCGCCACCGCCAAAATAATCGTCCAAATGAGCTTTTTACCGTTCCACGCCGTGTCCGCGTCGTTCATAATCACAAGCAACAGCACGGAGCTTGCAAAAATACACATCAACATCGGCACTAACGACGACTTGAACAGCTCAAAAATTTGCTTCCAAAACAGTTTTCCTTTCTTTTGATATTTTCCCATATTCTATCTCCGTTTTTCTTTCGTTCGTTACGACGTTATCATCGCCACGTTTTCTTCCGTAACGATGCACTGCATTTTTTCGTCAAACGCCTGCACGGGCACGCTTTCCAGCACTTGGCAGGCAAACCCGTACGCCATACGCTTCATTTGCGTATGCGCGCTTAAAAATTTATCGTAAAACCCGCCGCCGTAGCCCAAGCGGTTACCCTGCTTGTCCACCGCCAAAAAGGGAATTACTGCCAAATGAATTTCTCCGTCGTACGCCTGTCCAAGCGGCTCTAAAACGCCGTAATTTGAACGCACAAAATCTTGGCTTTCCTTTTTTATTTGCACAGCCGTCATTTGCTTGCATTCCACACGCGGCACTACAACCGTATGCCCCAAATCCAGCAAGCGCTCTATCAGCGTATGCGTAGGCGCTTCCGACGAAAAAGAAATATAAATAAACACCGCTCGACGCGTACCTGCCCCTATGCTTTCACCAAAAAACGCTTGGTACGCCTTGTCGAAGTTCTCATTTAACAGCGTTTCCTTCACGTCGCGGTTGACCACCGCCGCACGCTTGCTCTTCGCATACGCGCGCAGCTGTTTTTTGCGTTCGTCAACGCTTACGTTCTTCTCTTCCGCAAAAGCAAACTTACGTGTACTCATATATTCTCTCCGCGCGCTTTGTCGCCGCGCACAACACTTCATACGAAATGGTTTTCGCCGCTTCCGCAGACGCGTGGGCGTCTTGCAAAATAAGCGTTCTTTGTCCTTTTTTTGCGTATCCTTTTCGCAAACACGCGTCCATACACAAACAGTTGGCGTTCTTTTCCCAGCCGTGCATACCGTTTTGTTGTTTACGTAAAAATCCGTCCGCATAGCCCACACGATACACCGCCAAACGCTTGATATTTTTATTTAACGGCTTGGTATATCCCACGCCCCCGAACGACGGCTTCCGTGCCCCAACGGCATACGCATATACGCTCATCCCCTTTTTTAGTTTAAGCGCTTTCTCTTCACTCTCAAAACCGCTTACCCCGTCCGGCAAATAACCGTATAACCCGATGCCGATACGCACCATATCAAAAGCAAAACCTTTCCCAAGCATCGCCCCGTAGGTCGCGCTCAAATGATAAGTAAGCGCAGAGAAATACCGTTTGCAAATGCTCTGCAAGCGCAAAAAACGCGTCCTTGCTTGATACGCTTCCGCTTTGTGTTGCGAAAACAAATGCGAATACATACCTTCGACGTTCACATTGCGTTTGCCTTTTAAAAACTTACACGTTTTTCCAAGCTCGCTTGCACCCATACCGTAACGGTTCATACCCGTATTCACTTTCAAATGCACGCGCGCAGGTCTGCCTGCAATATCCGCGGCTTTCTCCACCAACCGCGCATCGACGATACCGCCGACGGTGACGATAAACCCGTTTTGCACCGCTTGCACCGTTTCCGCTAAGCAAGTAGGCGGCGTTAAAATGAGAATATCCTTTCCGCAAGCCGCTACGCGCAGGGCAAGCGCTTCGCTCAGCAGTGCCACGGCAAACACGTCCACGACGCTTTCTATCGCCAAAGCCACCTGCTCCGCACCGTGCCCGTAAGCGTCCGCTTTCACAACGGCGCAAAGCTTTCTCCCCGTCAACGCCTTAAACGCAACGGCATTTTCGTAAATACTTTTCAAATGAATGACCGCTTGTATTTTTCGCATGCTTTATTGTATGAACGCATACGCAAAAACGTGACGGATTTTACGTGTTTATTCGCTAAAAATAATTCTGTGGCAGTTATCGCATTCGATACCGTCCGCAAGCTTGCTCTTCACCGCGATAGGCGGTTCCATACTGCAAAACGGACAGCGCCCCTGATTGAGCACCCCGACGATGGGGAACAGCTTTTCCTTGCGTTTGGTTTTATACCACTCCAACACCTTCGTCGCGCCCGATTTCGTCACTTCTTCCGCTGCCGCCGTCAACTGCGTTTCAATTTGTTTGCGATCGTCTTCCTTTGCATTTTTCACGGCCTTGTATTCTTCGGTCGCTTCGCCGTATTGCTTTTGCGCGGCAATAACCTGCTTTTTCAGCTTTTGGTATTCCGCGTCCGTTTCCTTTACCGACACCGACAACGCACTGATTTCCGCGCGGATTTGTTTGAGCTGCGATACAAGCGATTGCGCTTTTTTCTTATAAAAAGCAATATCCGCACCGCCGTGCACCAGTTCTTCCAAGTTTTCAAAATCGCCAAGCAACGCCTGCGCTTTTTCCGCTTTCGCCGCCAAGGAATCCGCTTCCGCTTTCAACGCCGCCGCTTTCACGTCCAACGCGTCCAAGCGTTCGGGCGCAACCTTCAAAAACTTTTGCAATTTGACGTATTTTTTACGTTCTTCACTTTCGGAAATTTCCTTTTCAAGCAGAAACATTTTTCTGTCGATTTCCTGATACTTCAAAATAGCTTGTAAATTAGACATATAAGTTCTCCTTCGTCAAAGCAACGCTTCGTCCTTGTGGTACACACAAGGTAACGCGATGCTTTCACTCATTTTTTTATAAAATTGATAAAATCCGTATTGCTCGGACGCATAATGCGTCAAGGCAATTACGTTCAGCCCCTTTTCCAACGCAAGCGCAATTACGTGATGCTTGAAATCCGCCGAAACAATGGTATCCGCGCCCTGCAAAACCGCAAAGGCAACCGCACTCTCATCGCCGCCTGCGCCGCAAAAGCTTGCCGCTTTTTTCACCGTTGCGTTTTCATTGCCGTACACGACTACGCGCGCAGTTTGCAAGGTTTCCTTTAAAGCGTTCACAAGCGCGCCAAGCGTCGTTTCTTGCACTGCATACGCCCTGCCGTAGCCGCCGTTTTCTACCGCGTGCATAATCGCCGTTTCCGTATTTAACTGCGTACCTGCCCCCGCCGAAATGCAAACGGCATTTTGTAAACACGCATCAATACCGCCCTTTGCAACGTCCAAATTCAAGTGCATCGACACGACCGAAATCCCTGCGCGGATACACGAAATCAGTTTTTCGTCTAACGGTTGAAAATCGTCTACGCGCAAATCGCTGATTTTGCCGTAAATGGCAGGGTGATGAGTAACGATTAAGTTTGCGCCTTGCGCTTTCGCTTTTTCAATCGCCCCCCAAGAAAAATCCAACGAAAACACAACGCCGCAAATTTTCTCGCCCACGTCAATGAGCACGCCGCTATTATCGTATGCGCCAAAGCTTGCGCAATAGAAATCGCTCAACGCCTTAGGCGCAACGCCGTCGATAAGTTTATACACTTCACCAAGTTTCACCTTGTAACGCTCCTTGCAATTTTTTCTTCTTTTCCGTTAGTTGCGCTTTGCTTGCTTCCTGCAACGACGAACTGCGTAAATATTTTTCCACGTTAGCAATTTGCTTTTTCGTGCGCTTGACAAACGCGTCGGGCAAAGCGCGCAAATTTTCTCTGCCAAATTCGTATTCCGCGTCGCTATACGCCTGCGTTTGATGCGATTCGTCCGCTTTTCCGCCTACGATCACATCGTAAAACTTGCCGTCTTGAAAGGTAAAATCCCGTTCTATGTATCCGCCGTTTTCCAGCAAATACCTGCGCAGCTTTTCACTGTCGTGCATCGGTTGAAAAACAAACCGCTTGGGCATAAAACCATACTTTTTATGCGATAAAATCGCCACGATTTCACTGCCGCCCATGCCGGCAATCAACACCTGCTCCACCGTATTCGGCACGCCGTAAAACCCGTCCCCAAGCACGGCAATCGCCAAGCCGTCGCCCACGTAAGAAGCCAAAAGCGCTTGCGCTTTTGCCAAGCTCCCCTTGCTCACGTCGGAAAAATACACTTTATCGCACAACTGATTTTTCAATACGTATTCGCTGCAATAACCGTGATCACAGCCCACGTCCGCAAACGTAGCCGATTTTTTCAGCAACGAACATAACGTATCAATGCGTTTCCCGTAACCCATTATTCCAGAAAATCTTTCAATTTCTTGCTGCGCGAAGGGTGGCGCAATTTTCTAAGCGCTTTCGCTTCGATTTGACGGATACGTTCACGCGTAACGTTAAATTCCCTGCCTACTTCTTCCAGCGTTCTGGGCTTACCGTCGTCCAAGCCGTAGCGCAAACGAAGCACCTTTTCTTCACGGGGCGTAAGCGTGTCCAAAACCCCCAAAAGCTGTTCTTTGAGCATAGTAAACGCCACCGATTCACTGGGCGTCATCGTCTTTTCATCTTCGATGAAATCCCCCAAATGGCTGTCTTCTTCTTCACCGATAGGCGTTTCCAGCGATACGGGATCTTGCGCGATTTTTTGAATTTCGCGCACTCTGTCTTCCGTTACGCCCATCTTTTCGGCAATTTCCGCAGGCGTCGGCTCACGGCCAAGCTCCTGCAACAAAAGCCGTTGAATACGCGTCAATTTATTGATCGTTTCCACCATGTGCACGGGAATACGAATAGTACGCGCTTGATCTGCGATGGCACGCGTAATCGATTGACGGATCCACCACGTTGCATACGTAGAGAATTTGAACCCTTTTTGATAATCGAATTTTTCCACGGCTTTCATAAGCCCCAAGTTGCCTTCTTGAATCAAATCCAAGAACAGCATACCGCGCCCCACGTAGCGTTTTGCAATGGATACAACCAAACGCAAGTTGGCTTCCGACAAACGCTTTCTTGCGCTTGCGTCGTTTTCCTGCATACGGCGCGCCAAATCCACTTCTTCGTCCACCGTCAAAAGCGGCACTCTGCCGATGTCTTTAAGATACATTTTGACAGGATCGTCCAAGCCGATATCGGAAAGCGCCTGTTCAAAAAGCTCTCTATCTCTTTGATCTTCGTCGACGATTTGGATGCTTGCTTCGCTCAGCGTTTTGTACACGAAATCCATTTGATTTGCGTCGATGTCGTGTTTTTCCAAAATATCGCAAAGCGCGTTGGTGGAAATGCTGCCCTTTTTGCTGTAATTGTTGATAATGCCAGCAACGAGTTCGTTAAGTTTTTGTTCGGATATATTCACCCTTTTATCCTCCGTTTATTCAAAAGCGATTTTCGCCTTTATTACTTTTTATTTTCATTTCTTTTTTTGGTAAGTTGCGCAATTTTATACATAATTTCCTTGCGCTTTTCCACGTCTGTTTGTTCTTTCAGTTGCGCCGTACACGCGGCAATTTCCTTTTCGATTTGCTCCAAGCGCAATACCTTTACGCTGTCTTCAAAAAACCGTTGCGCTACTTCGCCCGTAAGCTTGTCTTCGTAATTGAAATTGAAAATTTCGTTGAGTTCCACGCAATCTTCTTCCAACAGCTCAAACAGTTCGCTGGGACGAATACGCTCCCCAGCCTTCTCCCTTTCGATTACGTACCGCCCGATAATTTGATGGGTAGTATCCGCAAAGGAAAGCGACTGTAAATCCAGCCCTTTGGCATACGGCATAGAGAACAGCTTTGCCGCCAAGATAAAGCGCATGGCCTTGATCAGCTTATCCGCGCCCGACGCCGTTTCCGCTATCCGCGTTTGCTCCTGCACGGCAGGCGCTAATTTTTCAGGCGTCACGCCCTTTTGCACGCTTTGCAAATCGCGTTCCAGCGCCGTATACGACACCCCCGTTTTATCGCGCAGTTTGCGCAAAAGCTCTTCTTTCACGCTTTCGCTTTCCGCTTCGGCAACCACCGCAAGCGCTTCGCTTATAAACGCACGCTTGTCCGTCGTTTGCGACAAATCGTATTTACGCTCCGCGTACAAAATTTTGTAATCGATAAGCGGCATCGCGTCGTCAAGACATTTTTGATACACGTCCTTGCCTTGCTTTACCACGTCGTCGGGGTCTGCCCCTTCGGGCAACGGCACAACGCGCACCTTCAACCCTTCGTCCTTCAAAATTTCCAAACCGCGCAGGGTATTTTTCTGTCCTGCAAAATCGCCGTCGTAGCTTATCATCACGTTGTCGCTGTACCGCTTGACAAGCCGCGCTTGGTCCTTGGTTAGCGCAGTACCCATCGACGCCACGACGTTTTCAAACCCTGCTTGGTACAAGGAAATGGTATCCATATACCCTTCCACGAAAATGACGTACGGGACGGCTTGCTTTCTTTTGAGCTTTTTCAAGAGATTGATGTTGTAAAGCGTCTTGCTTTTATTAAACAGCATCGTTTCTTTGGTGTTTTTGTATTTGGCAAAATCGGCTTTTTCAAGCAGCCGTCCGCCAAACGCCACCACTTCGTCCAAAGCGTTGATAATGGGAAAAATCAATCTGCCTGCCTGCGAATCGACCAACCTGCCGTTTTTGCTTTCCGTCAATACGCCGCTGTCGATTAAATCCTGCCGCATATACCCCTTGCCTGCCAAATACTCTGGCAAAGAGAAGAAATCCAGCGATGCGCCAAGCCCAAACTTTTTCACAGTCGACGGCGAAAGCTTGCGCTGTTGAATATATTGCAAATGTGCGTTCGCGCGTTCGTCTCCGCCGTATAAATTGCTCAAATAAAACTTTGCAGAATCCAGCATAATCGCCGCCATCGCGTCGCGCT
This sequence comes from Candidatus Scatosoma sp., assembly GCA_045533485.1. Lineage (GTDB taxonomy): Bacteria > Bacillota > Clostridia > Christensenellales > Borkfalkiaceae > Scatosoma. The sequence continues at coordinate 57,491 of JAZSHX010000046.1, forward strand.
TTTTCTTCATCGCCAGCGATTTTTCCGAATCGAAATTGCTTTCGGGTACGGGCATTTTCACACGCTCTGCCAAAATACGCACCGCGCCCATAAAATCCGTACTTTCAATTTCTTGCACAAATTTGACAACGTCGCCCGAAACGCCACAGCCGAAACAATGGTAAAATTGCTCCGCTTGGTTGACGGCAAACGACGGCGTTCGTTCGTGATGGAAAGGACAGCACGCCCAGTGCGTATTCCCCTTTCTGTCCAAAGCGGCGTAACTGCCTATCACTTCGACAATATCGTTTTTTTGTTTCAGTTCGTCCATGAACTTGGAATCGAACCCCCTGCCTATACTCACGTCAGCACACCCCCTAAAGAAAAGGTCGACGGAATAAACAAATTCTCAAAGGTGGTGATCGCGTATTTGTCCGTCATACCGGAAATGTAATCGCAAACGACGCACTCTTTGCCGTCTTCTTCCAACCTGCGCAAATAGCGTTTGGGCAGCTCGTCGATATGTTCGTTAAAATACACGAACAGCTGCGTCAGCATACGCTCCGCGCGGTCTTGCATACTCTTGTTTGTCAAATGATACACGTTTTTGAACATAAAGCTGCGCAGTTCGTTCATCGCGCTCATCACGGGCGCGGACATTTGCACGAAGTTTTGCCCGTACGAATGCTCGTAAATATCGGCAATCATTGTATTGATACGCGTTTTCGTCTTTTCGCCCAACACTTCCACCGCCGTTTTCGGCAGCTCGTCCGCCTTAATAATCCCTGCGCGGATAGCGTCTTCGATATCGTGATTGATGTACGCAATCCTATCGGCAAGCGAAACGGCTTGTCCTTCCAAGGTCATGGGCTTGCCCGAACTTTTGTGTTGCAAAATCCCGTCGCGCACTTCTTCCGTCAAATTCAGCCCGCGTCCGTCCTTTTCCAAATAATCGACAACGCGAAGCGACTGTTCGTTATGCTCAAAGCCACGGGCAGTCAATTTATCCAGCACCATTTCTCCCACGTGTCCAAACGGCGTATGTCCCAAATCGTGCCCAAGCGCGATAGCTTCCGCCAAATCTTCGTTGAGCTGTAAGGTACGCGCAATCGACCGCGCGATTTGTGCCACGTCGAACGTATGCGTCAAACGCGTAATGTAATGGTCGCCTTCGGGCGCGCAAAACACCTGCGTTTTATTTTTCAAACGCTTGAACGCGTTGCTGTACACGATACGATCTCTGTCCCGTTGGAACTCCGTGCGGAAAAAGCACGGCTCTTCCGCGCGTTTTCTGCCTATCGTTTGCGCAGACTTTCGCGCATAGGGCGACAGCGTTTGTTCTTCTTGCGCGCATACACGCTCGCGCACGCTAAAAAATTTTCCTTCCTGTATCATCGCAATTTTTCTCCTTACAAATATTATTCGACAAAAGTATGCGAATTTCCTTTTTTTTTCAAAAAAAACTTTTATATTTTTTTATAAATATAAAAAAGCGCCTAAAAAGCAACAAAAAGCACAACGGTAAATTCCATCATGCTTTTCATTTTCTTCACACTGTTTTTTTGCGTCAAAAACTTAGAATGGGCATAGCAGGTATGCGACGAATAGACAAATTATTCTCCATCGCAGCTATACCGCAAGGGCTGCTTGTACACTTGTTCGTATTTTTCTTTGTATTTTTCCTGCACTTGCTTCTGCATAGCTTCCGCGCGCTCCTTATCCCCCAAGCTTTCGTCGGGGTACACTGCAGGCATAATATGCACGGTATGTTTTTGCAAGGGACAGCCGTCCTGATCCAGCGTATCGCTATCTTGCATCGTGATAAAAATGGGTACGACGGGCACGCCTGCCTTGCAGGCGATTTTGAACGCGCCAACCAAAAACGGACGAGGTTTTTTATAATTGCGCCACATTTCTTGTTCAGGATAAATAAGCACCGTTTCTCCCTTTTTCAAAAGCGTTTGTACTGCGGAAAAAAACTGTATCATCGTACGTCGGTTCGACGAAAGGGGCAGCGTGTTACAGTGCCGAAACAAAAAACCGTACAAGCCCTTAAACCCCGTGTAATTTCCTTCACGAATAATTTTATGCAAATATCTTTTCGGCAAATGCTTTTTTACAGCGTGATATACGATATAATGATCGGCGATAGAAAAATGATTGCAGGTCAGCATCGCGCCGTTTGCAAGCGCGGACAAATTCTCTTCCCCTTCCACACCGCCGATAAGCAATTGCCCTTTGCGCATCAAGCGCTTAAAATACCAGTCCCCCAGCGCGTTCGCCAGCTTTGTTTTTATACGGCTGCTTCGTTTTTTTAATAAGTAATCCACCTGGTCGGGCATAAGCTCCGTATGCGGCGGATCCTGCTCCGCAGGCGTATGAAATTGCCCCTGTTTTTCCAGCGTTTCAATTTTTTGAATAAGCTGCAACCGCGCCGTCGTAATTTGTGTTGAACGCATACCTGCCCCCTTTGTTCTTTGTTTTTTCCTTCGTTTGTTTTTTGCGCAAACTCTTCAAATAATTATTATCCCCATTCGCTTCCGCATTCGCCATGGCAATCAGCTTTGCGCCGCTCTCCGCATCGCGCTTTGCCTGTTCCGCTGTAAAACAGCTTCTATGCAAGCGTATTTCTTCGTAAAAGACGGTCTCCTTCGCGTATTCCCAAAACAATTTCCCGTGCGCGATATCATCGTAATGCCACGGCTTTAAGGAAAGATTATAATGCACCAATTTCAGCGCAGTGTCACAAATACCCATAATCGGCATATAGTTCCACTCTTTTTCAAAATAATACACTTTGTCTTTGCAAATGATATTCAAACAATCCTGATCGGGCGCAACAATAAATCGGTAGCTGTGCAACATATCGCAAAACGCGCGGTAAAAGCCCATTGCGCGGAGCGCTTTTAAGTTCATCGACAACACGCCCGAATTGAAATATCTATTCGGCTCTATGCCCAACGCCTTACGGGTATACGCGCGAAATTCTCTCGTCGCCGCCACCACTTGATCGGCAACCGCGCCCAACAAATTATCTCCCAAATCCACGTCAAAAAAATGCGCAACATCCGCTTGCAGCACAACGTCGCAATCCAAATACACCGCCTTATCGTACTCGGGAAACAAATCGGGGATAAACAACCGATAAAAAATGGCAGGCGTATAATAATCCCGGCAGTGCAAATCTTTTACAATGCGTTTCAGGTGTTTGGAAACATCATGAAATTGTACCGACAAATTTTGCGTTTGCATTTCTTCTATACACTGCGCCTTTTCTTCAAGCGTACCGCTTGTCAACACGTGCACCGCGTACCTTCTGTCTTTATCGCAGTGCGCCTTTAACGACGCCAGCGCCACCCCCAAAAAGGGTAAATAATTTTCGTCCGACGCAAAAAACACCGGAACGGTTTTTTCTTTTTTCATATACATAGTATATACACTCCTATTTATTTTCAATCGTCAAACGCGACAAACGCATTTTAGCTTTTTTCATCGCCTTTGCAATCTATCACAAATTTTATCCCCTTTTTTCCAAAAAAGCAACCTATCCTTTGCCTTTTTTCGTCTACTGCTATCCTTTCAAACTCCACTGCACGCCCATCGCCCACTCTACGGAGAGTAGACACCACTCTACCGCCCCCACGCGGACACAATGCCACCTTATATATTTACTAGCAATGCGCAGTATACAATTATTAAGAATTTTTTGCGCTTTTTTCTCAATTTTTTAGCAAAAAATACGGTTTTTATGTATTAAAGCGCACAAAAAAGGAACTCTACCGTGAGTAGAGTTCCTTTTTGTCTCAAAGATTTACAACGTTTAAGACATATTTTTTAGCCGTTTTCCAAAAGAATCGTAACGGGCCCGTCGTTATGCTGCGCAATTTGCATATCCGCGCCGAAAATGCCACAGCTCACCTTTACGCCTTGCGCGCGCAACGCGCACACCGCATATTCATACAGTGGTTTTGCAATTTCGGGGCGCGCAGCAGCGGTAAAGCTTGGCCGATTGCCGTGCGACGCGTCGCCGTATAAAGTAAACTGCGAAACGAGCAGCACTTCGCCGCCCACGTCTTTCACCGACAAATTCATCTTGCCGTTTCCGTCTTCAAAAATACGCAAAGCGGCGATTTTCTTCATCAAATAATCGGCGTTTGCCTGCGTATCCGTAGCGGTAATCCCCAAAAATACTGTCAAGCCAAACGGGATTTTCGATATCAATTCGCCATCCACGCAAAGCGTCGTTTGTTTTACGCGTTGTACTACAGCTTTCATTTTCTCTCCTTTAGCCGCGCGCGACCAAATTAAACCAAGTTTTAGATGGCAATACACGACAAAACGCAGGATAAAGATATCCTGCATTTTTATCGCAATTATTTATGCTATCAAAAACAGCTTATACGCGGCTCATATATTCGCCCGTTCTGGTGTCGATACGAATGGTTTCGCCTTCTTCCACGAACATAGGCACTTGAATGGTCGCACCCGTTTCTACCTTTGCGTTCTTCATAACGTTGGTAGCGGTGTTGCCCTTTACGCCGGGTTCTGCTTCGATAACCTTAAGTTCAACGAAGTTTTCAGGTTCTACGGAGAACGCCTTGCCATAAAGGAATTTCACGGTTACCATATCGTTTTCCTTGATGTATTTGAGCGCGTCTTCCACTTGGTCGAACGTCAAGTTTTCTTGATTCCACTCTTCGTCCACGAACACGTAGAATTCGCCGTCGAAGTAGGAATACGTCATCTTCTTGGTTTCCACTTGCGCCGTTTCAAGCTTGGTGGTAGGGTTGAACGTTTCGTTGGACAAAACTTGTCCCGTAACAACGTTTTTCAACGTCGTTCTTACGAAAGCCGCGCCCTTACCGGGTTTTACGTGTTGGAATTCAGTAACGGTATAAACGCCACTCTTGTATTCGAAGGTTACGCCTTTACGAATATCGCCTGCTAAAATTTGAGCCATACAATTTTTCTCCTTGTGCTACAAATATATTTTTTCTTTTTTATAAAATCACGAGCTTTTTATCCGTTTTGGACATAAAACTCTTAACTTTTCCATCTTTCAAGTACACCGTATCTTCGATACGAATACCGTACTGTCCTTCTCTGTACACCCCGGGTTCGTCCGAAAATACCATACCGTCTTGCAAAACGGTTTCGCCCTTTACGCTCAGCGACGGTGCTTCGTGGATATTCAACCCGACGCCGTGCCCAAGTGAGTGGGTAAACAATTCCCCAAGCCCTTGCTTTTGTAAATATTCTCTTGCAATCGCGTCCGCTTGCTTGCCCGTCATACCCGAAACCAGCTGTTCTTGCACCAACTCGTGCGCGCGAAGTACGTGCGCATAGTCCGCTTTGAACTGTTCGTGCTTACCGTCGTCGCCAAACAAGAACGTACGCGTACAATCGGAGCAATAGCCGTTGACCTTGCAACCAAAGTCAATCAAAATAACGTCGCCGAATTTCAGCTTTGCCGTGCCCGTTTCGTGGTGCGGTACAGACCCGTGCGCACCAAACCCAACGATCGTATCAAACGAAACGCCTTGCGCGCCCATCGTCCGCATAGTATATTCCAAAAGCGCCGCCACTTCAATTTCCGTCATACCTTCCTTGATTTGGGGCAGCAACGCATTGAACGCGTCTTCCGCAATTTCGCACGCCTTTTGGATATTTTCTATTTCCCAGTCGTTTTTCACAAGCATAAGCTTAGTAAGCTGCTTGTCCACGTTGACCATCTTCACGCCCGCTTTTTCAAAGGTAGCGTATTCGGAGTGGCTGGTTTGGTCAAAAGAAATGCCTACGCTTTGGTATTTTGCCGCGCGCTCTAACGCTTCGCCTTGCTTATACAAAACGGGCGTAACGTCCGTGCCTGCGCACAGCTTTCGAGCCGCTTCGATATACCGCATATCGGTAAACAGCGTCGTTCCGTCTTTATCCACGATCACAAACCCGTTTTCCGCAACAAAGCCCGTGATATAACGCATAAGATATTCGCAAGCCACGTATACGGCTTCGCAGCCGCACGCTTCCCACACTTTTTTACCGTTGGTTTTCAGCATAGTTTTTTCTCTCCGTCTTCTATTTTAGCAAAAATTTCTATGTTCGTCAAGTATACGGCGATAAATCGCGTTAATTTTATGCTCCAAAATACACTTTTTTCATAAAAAGTGCGTCTTCCGCCTGCGTTCCGTCCGATTCGCTTACGATATACGGTTGCAATTTCAGCTGCTTCAACGCTTCCGCAAGCGGTTCAAATTGCGGACCGTACAACTCGTCGGCAAACGTCAAATGCTTGACTTCGCCCTTCGCCGAATACATAATTTTGGAAAAATGCACGTGAAAATTTTTCATACGTTCAAACCCTAATTCCGCAATCATATATTCAAGGCGCGATTTATAATCGTCGACGGTTTTCAGTGAGCCCTGTTCACGCGCATTGATATGTCCAAAATCCACGCAAGGCGTATAAATTTCGTCAATTTTACAAAAACGCACAATCTCTTCCACCGTACCGATTTGCGCAAGCTTGCCCATCGTTTCAGGGCAAAACATCATATCCTGTAAATTGTTCAAATACACAAATTCGCGCAAAATCTTCAAACGCTCTTCCGCAAGCGCCACGGCGTCTTCACGCGCCGCTTTGCCTTGCGCCGCAGGGTGAAATACGATGCGTTTTCCGCCCATCAGCTTCGCCATATTCGCGCTATCCAACACGTATCCGTAGGATTTTGCCGCCATTTCATCGTCGGGATTAGCAAAATTGATAAAATACGGCGCGTGCACGGACAGCTCCACCCCTTGCTCCAAAAACGCTTCGCCTATCGAAATCGCCTTGCTTTCCGACATACGCACGCCGCGCCCGAAGGAATATTCAAAGCAATCCAAGCCCAAATCCTTAACGTATTTCGCCGCTTGTTCGGTATGCTCATACCCAGCCGCATAAAAGCTTTCGCTGTTTCCGCTTGGTCCAAATTTAATCATTTACACGCACGCTCCTTATGTCCTTTTGTAACTGTTCTTGCAGGGCTTGCGCCGTCGAAAATTTTTGCACGCCGCGCAACCAACGCACAAAGCAAATTTTTATCGTTTTGCCGTATAAATCGCCGTCAAAACCGTCCAAATACGTTTCCGTCAGCACCTGCGCATTGTCAAACGTAGGCCGCGCGCCGTAGTTGGTTATCCCCGTATAGCATTGATTATCCACCCAAACCTGCGTTTGGTAAACGCCTTGCTTGAGTGCAAATTTTTCCTTTGGATAAGCAACGTTCGCCGTAGGAAACCCCAGCGTTTTCCCCACGCTTCTGCCCTTTTCCACTTCGCCAAGCAGGAAAAAGCTTCCCCCTAAAATACGGCTTGCCTTTTCCGCATCGCCGTTTGCAAGCGCAATTTTCACAAGCGTTGCGCTTGCCTTTTCTCCGTCGATTGCAAGCAGTTTTTCCACTTCAACGCATACCTGTGTGGCACGTTTGAGTGTTTTAGGCGTTCCCTTTGCCTGTTTACCAAACCTAAAATCATCTCCGCAAACAAACGCCTTTACGCAAAATTCCTTTTGCAAAAGCGCAACAAACTCCACGGGCGACATATCCTTAATTTCCGCAAACGGCAACACGAACGAAAAATCAACGCCGTTTTCACGGAAAATTTTTTCTCTTTCCTTTTCGGTAAACAAATTGCTTTCGCCTTTACCGCCCGAAATGGTCATAATGCCTATCGGGAGCGCAAACGTTTTGGCGCGTTCTACCAACTTTTTATGCCCCAAATGCAAACCGTCAAAACCGCCAAGCAGCATCACGCAGGCATCGCCCTTTGACCATTTTTCCGTTAATCGTACCGTTTTTAACATAACTTCGTCTTGATTTTCACGTTACAATCTTGCACCTGCGCAATGCCGTAAAAATGCTCTCCGTTATAAATTTTATAAAGCCCGTCCTGTTCGTCCACGCTTACGGGCGCGCCGTGGAAAAATCGCTCTGCCTTTTTGCCCGTCAGCGTAAGCGTAGGATACGGCAACACGCTGTCCGTTTTTATCACGTACTTTTCCAGCTCGCTCGCAGGCAAATCTTCTTCCAAAAGCGCGTGGGGTATCGCATTTCCCAGCGTGAACACACCGCTTTTTTCACGGCGCAAACTGCTCATCACCGCCTGCGTACCAAGGGCAGCCGCCATATCGCGCGCAATCGAACGAATATACGTACCGCCACCGCACTTAATACGGAATAAATACGCGTTGGCATTATCCGCTTTTCCCAAACAATCAATGCTTTCAATGCGTACCTGCTTGGGGGTAAGCTCAAATTCCACCCCTGCGCGAGCCAACTCGTATCCGCGTTTTCCGTTGACGTTTTTCGCGCTGTATTTAGGCGGCATTTGCATAATATCGCCCACCAAATCAGGAAGTACCGATTGCACATTTTCCGGCGTAGGAATTTCCCCACCGAAAACAAGCTCGCCCGTGCTATCGAGCGTATCCGACGTTACGCCAAAGGTAAACTCCGCCACGTAGATTTTTTCCTTTTGTAAAAAGTAATCGAAAAGCCGCGCCGCGTTCCCGATACCCACGGGCAAAACGCCGCTGGCAAGCGGATCAAGCGTGCCCATATGTCCACACGGAAAACCGGTCAACCACTTGCATTTATTGACAACCGCCCCCGAGGTAATCCCCGAGGGTTTGTCCACGTTGAAAAATCCAAACGATTGTATCTTTTCCGTTCTTTTCATTTACCTGCTCCGCTTATCGAAGTTCTACGCCAAGCTTAAATTTCAAATTGCCCAAAATCTTCTTCACGAAATTATCCAAATTTTCGGGCGTGAACGCTTTTTCCGCGCTTGCGTCGGGCGTAAACGTCAGCTTGAACGCCATACTCTTTTTCCCTTCGGGCACTTGACCGCCGCGGTACACGTCGAACAGCACCGCTTTCGTCACGTATTTACAAGAATGCATCAACACGTCTTGCACCTGTTCGCAAGTGAGTGCTTCGTCTGCGATAAGCGCAAGGTCTCTATCCACCGCAGGGAATTTCGGCAAGTTGGTATAACGCACCGCGTCGTCCATAACTTCCGCAAGTGCCGCCAAATCAAATTCGCCAAGATACACTTTTTTATCCAAACCAAGCGAAAGGGCGATAGCAGGGTCGAGTTCACCGAACGCACCCACGTATTTACCGTCTACAAGCACACACGCCGAAACGCCGGGGTGCAAGTAGGAAACTTGCGCTCTTTCATATTTGAAATGCAAATGGAACGCGTCCGCCAAACGCTCCACCGCGCCTTTCATATCGAAGAAATCGTTATCGCCGCCCCAAATACCAAGAACAAGATGTTTTTCTTCCGTGGGCTGTTCGTTTTTATCTTCCTTAGGATAATACACGTTCGCCACTTCAAAAAGTCGTCCTTCGTCGTTACCGCGGCGCACGTTACGCACAGCGTTTTGCAGCATAGACGGCGCAAGACAAGTGCGCATAATCGACAATTCTTCGCTAATCGGGTTCAAAATTTTCACAGTGTTTCTCAAAGCGTCGTTTTCGGGAAGCTTGATTAAATCCAAATCCTTGGGCGAATAGAACGAATAATTATACGCTTCGTTAAACCCTTGAATACGAAGCACGTTTTTAAGGTGCAATTCCCGTTTTTGTTCTTCCGTCAAGCCGCCGCCCGTCACGCTTGCTTTTTGCAAGAACGTGGGCGTGATATGTTCATAGCCGTACATACGGATAATTTCTTCCGCCAAATCGGGATACCCGTCGATATCGTCGCGATAACCGGGAATTTCCACCGTGAGTACGTTTTGTTCGCAGTTACATTTCAAGAAGGGCTTTTTCACGAATTTCGTTTCAATCACGGGCTTAAAGTTCAAGTTCCCCAAAATACGCAAAATTTCTTCGTTGGGCACTTTGATACCCAAAAGCGCATTAATTTTTTCCACGCTTGCCGACATCGTTCTGGGCGTCAAATCCGCCGCGCAAACGTCCTTGCAAAGCGTAGTCACCGTGCCGCAACCAAGTTCTTCAATCAAATGCAGCGCACGCGCCATACCCAAAGCGTTGGTGTACGCGTCAACGCCCTTTTCAAACCGCGAAGACGAATCGGACGATTGCCCAAGCGCACGCGACGTTTTGCGCACGTTATCACGCGCGAATTTCGCCGACTCAAAATACACGTTTTTCGTCGTGTCCTTGATACCGCTGTTCAAACCGCCCATAATCCCTGCAAGCGCCACGGGTTTTTCGCCGTCGCAAATCACCAAATTGTCCTGCGTAAGCGTAAATTCCTTTTCGTCAAGCGTCACGATTTTTTCACCGTTTTCCGCGCGTCTTACCACAATTTTTCTTTGCGCAAGCTCATCCGCGTCAAACGCGTGCATAGGTTGCCCCATTTCCAAAAGCACGAAGTTCGTGATATCCACGATAGGCGAAATGGAACGGATACCCGAAAGTGCCAAGCGTTTACGCATCCAAGCAGGCGAAACGCCGCCTTGTACGTTTTCTACAAAATGCCCTACGTAACGGGGGCAAAGGTCGGGCGCAAGCACTTCCACCGCTACGTCGTCCGCTTGCGTTTGCTCCGCCGTGAAAGAAACGTCGGGGTGTTTCAGCGGCTTATCCAAAACCGCCGCCACTTCGCGCGCCATCCCCAAAATACATTGACAATCGGGGCGGTTTGCCGTGACGGAAATATCAAAAATCCAGTCGTCCAAACCCACGATTTTCTTAATATCTTCGCCCACGGGCGCATCCTTAGCCAAATCCAACAGCCCGTCCACTTCCGCACCGGGATAATAATCGTCGTTGATACCAAGCTCTTCGCCCGAGCAAAGCATACCAAACGATTCCACGCCGCGCAGCTTGCCTTTCTTAATTTTCTTGATACCGTCGGGGTTCTTTTCCAGCATAGCGGGATTGCTTTCTACAACCGTCGAACCGTCCAACGCGCAAGGCGTTTTCATACCCACGTAAACGTTGGGCGCGCCCGTTACAATTTGCAATTCTCTGCCGTATTCGTCGCCGCAATCCACCACGCAAATTTGCATATGGTCGCTGTCGGGGTGCGGCATCAATGCCTTGACTTCCCCCACTACAACGCGGCTGATTTTTTCGCCAAGGTAAATAAGCTCTTCCACTTCAAAACCGCAGGAGAAGAGTTTTTCCGCAAGCTCTTGCGCGGAAACGTCAATGTCTACGTAATCTTTTAACCAACTGAAAGGTGCTTTCATTTTTTCTTCCCCCTTGCCTTATTCTTCAAACTGTTTGATGAAGCGCACGTCGTTTTCAAACAACGTCTTGATATTGTTGATGCCGTATTTGAGCATCGCGATACGCTCAATCCCCATACCGAACGCAAAGCCCGTGTATTTATCGGGGTCTACGCCGCAATTTTCCAGCACGTGTCTATTCACCATACCTGCGCCAAGCACTTCAATCCAACCCGTGCCTTTGCAAAGTCGGCAACCCTTACCGCCGCATTCCGAACAGCTCAAATCCACTTCCACACTCGGCTCTGTAAACGGGAAATAGGACGGGCGCAAACGCACCTTCGTCGTTTCCGTGAACATCCTTTTTGCAAACTCTTGCAGCATACCCTGCAAATCGCAAAGCGTGATGCCCTTATCCACGACCAGCCCTTCCATTTGATGGAACATAGGCGAATGCGTAGCGTCGTCGTCCGAACGGAACACTCTGCCCGGCGACAAAATTTTAATGGGGGGATTATCCTTTTCCATCACGCGGATTTGCCCTGCCGAAGTTTGCGTACGAAGAAGCAAATTTTCCGCCAAATAGAAAGTGTCCTGCATATCGCGCGCAGGGTGATCCTTCGGCGTATTCAACGCCGTAAAGTTATAATAATCCGTTTCAATTTCCGGTCCTTCAAACACCGTAAAGCCCATACCTGCGAAAATATCAATCAACTGATTTTTCACAAGCGTAATGGGATGCAACGCGCCTGCCTTGTAATTTTTACCCGGCATCGTAATATCCACGCGTTCCGCTTCGTATTTTTGGCGCATTTCCATTTCACGCACTACCCCGCCGCGCGCTTCAAACTCCGCTTCCACGCTTTGTTTAAGTTCGTTGACCAGCTTGCCAAACGCAGGTCTGTCTTCCTTCGCCAAATCCTTCATGCCGCTCATAATGCCTTTGAGCTGCGTTTGGAATTGCACTTTCAGTTCGTACAACGCCCTGCCCGTTTGCGTTTGTTGCATTGCGGAAAGCACTTCTTCACGCAACGCTTGAATTTTTTCTTGCATAATCGCTTATTCTCCTTCGCGTTTATTTACTTTGATTATAAAAAACCGCCCTGCGCGCCTTATCAGCGCGCAGGGCGAATAGCTTTCGCGGTACCACCTGCGTTCACACGGAAACCCCGTGCCTTATTTTGCGTCGTCACGCCACGCCTTGCGTTTCCCCCTACTGCTTATTTCAAGGGAACAGCTCCAAAGTGAAAGGGTAATTTTTTCGTCCTTGCGCGTCTTTCAGCCCACGAACGCGCTCTCTTATCAAGACGGCGTTAAAAAACACCCGCTTTTTCCTTGCCTTTATTTATTTTTTCGATTATCGCTATTATACTCTTTTCTAAAAGAAAAGTCAAACGATTTTCCTTATTTTTCGCTTTGCTTTTTCAGCAAATCCCTAATTTCTTCCAAAAGACGAGTATTTGCCATCGCTTTTTCTTCCGCTTCCGCAGCTTCCTTGGCCGCCTTTTCCGCCGCCGCTTGTTCTTCCGCTTGTTTTTGCGCCTTCAAAGCCGCCTTTTGTTCTTCGTAAATAGCAATCGCTTGCTTTTTGGAAACTCTTTGTTCCGCGCGGATTTTTAATACGGCTTTTTTATCGCTAAGCTCCAACCCTTCCATCGCTCTTGCCTGCGCTTCCGCTACGCCGTTGATAATTTTGATAATCATAAACAACGCGAACGCAATGATTAAGAAATTGATAATCGAAGAGATAAACGCACCCCAGTCGATATAAATAGAGTTCGCCAAATCGATTGCGCCGTCTTCCAAGTAAGCAGGCGTACCCAAAATAGTCACCGCGCCTTCCAACCCGTCCTTACCAACGATTACCGCAATTAGCCAGTTGACAAGCGGTTTTAATACGTAGTTGCTAAGCCCGTTGACAATCGCGGTAAACGCACCGCCGACAACGATACCGACGGACATATCCAGCACGTTGCCGCGCGTGATAAACTTCTTAAATTCGCCGAAAAATCTTTTCAAAAATCCCTTTTTCTTTTCCATTGTTTTTCACTTCCTTTCTTTCGTTTTGCATAACGCTTTCTATTATTATAACGCATTTATAAAGCTTTGTCAACAACCGCACCATAAAAAAACGCAAAAATCGCCGTGTGCGCTTTGCGTTTTTTTCGTTATTTATTCTCAATCGCCGTACCGCTCATTAAATCCTGCAAGAAAAGCATATTTTCCGCCGTTTCCTGCAAAAGCGCAATCAGCGTATCGCGCGCTTCCTTTCTCCACACTTGCAAAAGCGCCTGTTCATATTCCGCCATCAGCGTTTTTTCCATATAAAACGCGTCGCGCAAACTGTCAAATTCATTGAGCGTAATCTCCCGTTTTTCCAGCTTCATGATTCACTCTCCTTTGCGTTCACTTCGTACCTGTCCACGTCCTTTTTGCGTTTTTCGCATTTTTCGTCCTTACCGCACGCCAAGCTTTGCAGCGTCAATTTTCTTTCCGCGTGCTTTACCGCAAGTGTTTCCATATCTTCCGCAAGCGCCGCGTCCGTCAACAGTCTTGCGTAAATTTTCATTTTCTTTTCCGCCAAATCTTCCACTTCGCTCACACGCATCAGCGCGCACTTTTCCCTTTGCATACGCTCTTCGTTTTGCATAAAAAATCCCCCTGTTTTTATTTATTATTGTAAAAACGGGAGAGTTTTATTCTATTCAATTTTGTTTTTTATAAAAATCGCACACGGAAGCAAGCGTACAATTTTGACAATCGGGCTTTTGCGAATGGCAAACTTTTCTGCCGTGCCAAATCAACCAGTGATGCGCGCTTGACCAATCGCTTTTGGGTATGGCTTTGTTCAGCCCTGCTTCCACTTCCAAAGGCGTTTTGCCCTTAGCCAACCCCAAACGGTTGCCCACGCGGAACACGTGCGTATCTACGGCAATCGCGTCGCCGCCAAACGCCACCGCATACACCACGTTCGCCGTCTTTTTCCCAACGCCTGCAAGCGACATCAACTCGTCAACAGTAGACGGCACTTCGCCGTTAAACTTTTCGATAATATCCAGCGACGCCGATAAAATATGCTGTGCTTTCATACGGTAAAAGCCACAGGAAAAGATATATTTCTCCAGCTCCGCTTGCGAAAGCGAAAGCATACTTTGCGGTGTGTTATGCTTTTCAAAAAGCACACGCGTCACCTTATTCACTCTTTCGTCCGTACACTGCGCAGATAAAATAACCGCCACCAACAATTCGTACGGACTGCTATAAAGCAACGCCGGCTTTGCGCCCTTATACAGTTTTTCAAGTTCGGCAAGCGCCGTTTGTTTTTGTTTTCTGTTCATAGTGCTTTGAGTATAGCACCTTTTTACTTTTTTTGCAAGCGCTTGTTGTAAATTTTCAATAAATCTCCGCGCTATTTTCCATAATACGGCGTTATCGAAGTATAGCCGTTGATAAATTCCGTTTTATAAAACCCCTTAAACGAACCGTATCCGCCCACCTTCAAGACAGCCCTTGCACGCACGAAATACCGCGCGTCAAACCGCACGCACAGTCCACACCCGATACGCGCTTCCTTAGGCGTTGGCACGGTCGTTGCCGCCACCCCCACTTCCTGCAACCGCTGTAAATACTCCAAGCTATGCGCACGCGAACGAAACACCGCCAAAATCATCATAAGTCATATACTCCTACGTTTAAGAATACTATATTGTATGTTATATCCGTATAGAGAGGTGCATATATGATTTATTTTGACAACGCCGCAACGGGCGGCAGCAAACCCGACAGCGTGATTTCCGCAGTGTATTCCGCCGTGAAAGTTTGTGCCAACCCGGGCAGAAGCGGACACAATCTTGCGCTTGCCTGCGCACAAACGGTGCAAGATGCGCGCCATACGCTTGACGCTTTTTTCAACGGCTACGGCTTCGACCGCATCGTTTTCACAAAAAACTGCACGGAAGCGCTCAATATTGCTCTGCTTGGCACGCTCAAACAAGGCGACCACGTGATTGTTTCGCCTATGGAGCACAATTCCGTGCTTCGTCCGCTTGCTATGCTCAAAAAAAGCGGCGTTATCGAATACACCGTTTGCGAGCTGTCCAAGGACGGGAATATCACCCCCGCAAACGTTGCCGCTTGCCTGCGCGATAACACACGCTTAGTCGCCGTCACCGCGGCTTCCAACGTAACGGGCGCAACGCCGCCCATTTCCGCCATTAAAAAGCTCTTACCCGAACGCGTTTTATTGCTTTGCGACGGCGCGCAAGGCGGCGGACATCTGCCTTTGCGTATGCAAGAACAAGGCATTGATTTGCTTGCGCTTGCAGGACATAAAGGGCTTATGGGCATACAAGGCAGCGGCGCGTTACTCTTTTCCAACCGCGTACAACCTGCGCCCATTTTATACGGCGGCACGGGGTCTATCAGTATTTCCGCCGATATGCCCGATTTTTACCCCGACGCGTTAGAAGCAGGCACACTCAATTTTCCTGCGATACTTTCGCTTATGGAAGGCGTGCGCTTCTTGCAACCCATATTTCACAGTGTGCAGGAACAACTGCTGGATTTAACGGCATATTGCTTGCATTATATCGCTTCCTTGCCAAACTTCAAGGTATATTCTAACCCCAACATTTGCGGCATCGTAGCGTTTGCGCACAAGCATATGCCGTCTGAACAGGTAGCGGAAATATTGTCTTCCAAGCACGCTATCGCCGTGCGCGGCGGTTTACACTGCGCGCCCCTTATGCACGAAGCGTTAACAACGCTGGATGGCGGCCTTGTACGTGCGTCCTTTTCACATTTTAACAGCAAAGCGGAAATCGACCGTTTGCTTTCCGCCCTGCAAACTATCTAGTTAATTTTTCGGGTTGATTGCGGACATGGTGGCTACATTTTTTTTAATTTTTCGACAATCGCCTTCAATTTTTTATGTTGCGCACTATCCAGCATCGGCGAAAACGCCAAATAAAACGCGTCGATTTCTTCATCGCTCAGCGTACCTGCTTTGCGGCTTTTTTCCGCTTCTTCCACGATATTTTTCCACATATCCGCATTGCTTTTTCCGTTATACGCCGCCGCAATTTGCTTGGTCAGCCGTTCCGCGTCCGTTTGTTTGTATTCGCCTTGCTGGGTGTTTTTTCCTTGTGTGTTTACATACTGCTTAAACGTTTTCATAAGCCGCGCTCCGTCCTTTTTCGTTTTTGGCTTGCGCCTTTGTATATAGTATTCTGCGCACACCCGTTTGGTTACTTTCATATACTGTATTATGGAAATTTTTATGCTTGTGCTTATGTATTATCTTTCACAAAATCCGCAGTTCGCCGAAAGCGTAAAACCGCTTATGGGACAGTTGAAAAACTCTCAGCAAATGCTGTCCTTTCTCAACGATTTGTCTAAATTCACGCAAACGTTTTCCACCTTTGGCAGTGCGGCGCAACCGACCAAGGAGCAACAAAAAAAGCCCGAAAACGGGCAAGAAGCAAAAGCGGAAACACAAAAAACTCCGCAATCCCCAACGTCGGGAATTGCGGACGATTTCATCCAAAATATTTTAGAAAGCTACTTAAAAAAATCTACACAATAGAAAAACCGCCGTTAACGGGCAAATCCACACCGTTGACGTATTCGTTTTCCGCCAAAAACAAAACTGCATCCGCCACTTCCCTGCACGTGCCCATACGCCCTGCGGGGATTTCTTCTTGCAACGCAGTTCTTTCTTCTGGCGATAAACGCGCGTTCATTTGCGTATCGATCGCCCCCGGCGACACCGCGTTGACGCGTATACCCGAATAGCCCAGCTCCTTGGCAAGAGATTTGGTAAAACCGATGAGCGCAGCCTTGCTTGCCGCATACGCGCTTTCACAGCTTGCGCCCACTTCTCCCCACACGGACGCCACGTTGACAATCACGCCCCTTTGTTTATCCAGCATACCTTTCACTGCCGCGCGCGCACATAAAAACGCACCGCTTACGTTGACGGCAAACAAGCGATCCCACTCTTCCTTGGTGGTATCCTGCACCTGCTTAAAAAGACCCACGCCTGCATTGTTGACAAGCACATCCAAAGTCGGCAATTTCGCAAACAAATCGGCGACATGCTTCTCATCTGCAACGTCCGTTTTATAAACAAAAAAGCCCATTTCACGCGCCTTTTGCGCACTTTCTTCGTCCTTGGAATAGGTCACAAACACTTGATATTGTTTTTCTTGAAACGCCTTAGCAATTTCCAAACCGATACCGCGCACACCGCCCGTAATAAGCACCGTTTTTTTCATTTCAACGCATACCTGCCTATGTGTTCTTTATTTTTCTGTTATTTTCTCAACGATTTCCTTTACAATTTCGTCCACCGTTTTATCGTCCACGCACACTGTAAAATCGGCTACGCTTTGATAGATAGGCGTGCGCTCATTTAACAACGCTTGAATTTTATCCAAAAGCGGTGTTTCTCCTTGTAACAAGGGGCGCGCCGTATCGTTACGCAACCGCTTTTCAAGCGTTGTCGCCTTAGCTTGCAAAAACACGATTTTCGCCCTGCCATGCAATAAATCCAAGTTTGCCTTTTGCAACACCAAACCGCCGCCTGCGGATATAACAGCGCCCTTTTGACTTAAAATACTTTGCAGCGTTTCCCTTTCTATCTCCCGAAAACGCGCTTGACCAAACCGCGCAAAAATATCCTTTATTTCGCCGTGTTTTTTAACGATTTCTTGGTCGGTATCCACCCAAGACATAGCCAACATTTGGGCAATCCGTCTGCCCACCGTCGTCTTTCCACAGCCCATCATGCCGCATAAAAGTACGTGCATTTTTATCACCCGTGTTTATTTTTTCAAACCGACAATGGCGGCAATATAGCTATTTGCGCCAAACCCGCAAACTACGCCCTTGCAAACCTGCGAAAGCACGCTTTGATTTCTAAACGCTTCGCGCGCGTGTACGTTGGACATATGCACTTCCGCAACGGGAATATCGATAGAAGCAATCGCGTCGCGAATCGCATAGCTGTAATGCGTGTGCGCGCCTGCGTTCAACACAATCGCGTCGCACGATTTTTGCAAAAAGGCGTCGTGTAAAGCGTTGACGATTTCCCCTTCGATATTGCTTTGATAAAAACTAACTTCCTCGCCGTTTTTCTTGCAAAACGAAGAAATCGCCGCATTGATTTCTTCCAGCGTTTGCGTGCCGTACACGCTTTGTTCACGCTTCCCCGTCAAGTTCAAGTTCACGCCGTTAATCACCAAAAATTTCATACCTTTTCTCCTTTGGTTTGTTTTCTTATTGATTATTGCGCCACGTAGCGCGCGTATAAATTTTTCGCTTCTTCCATGTCAGGGGATTTATCCAAAAACAAGCAATCAGCGTAATACGCTTGATAAAACAGCATACTCTCCCCGTCTACCGTTTTTAAACCCAGCGCATCGGCAATTTGTAAAAATTTCGGTTGCTTGGGATGATAAATCAAATCCACCGCCACGCTTGCGCCCACAAACGCGCTTTCATCCACAGGCGACACGCCTTCGCTGTCGTGCATCCCAACGCCCGTACAGTTAATCAAAATATCAAAACCGCCTTGCGTAGGACTGTCCGCCGCAAGCACGCCCAGTTGCTGACACGCTTCCTGCAATTCTTCTTTATTTCTTCTATACAAATACACCTGCGCGCCTGCATTTTTCAACGCCACGGCAACGCTCCTGCCTGCGCCGCCCACGCCAAGCACCAACACGCGCTTACCCAAAACTTCCACGCCCGACGTTTGCAACATCAACAAAAATCCCACGCCGTCCGTGCTGTATCCTTTACCCGTTTGCGTAATGACGGTGTTGACCGCGCCACATTGCATTGCTTCATCGCTAATTTCGTTTAAATAGGCAAACACGTCGCGCTTATACGGAATCGTCACGTTGAACGCGTCAAAATCTCCCATCAACACACGCATCGTATCGTCGAACGCATCTCTACCGACGGAAAATCGTTGATAGCTGCACTGCACGCCAAAAGCGTTCAAAATAAACGTATGCATCTCTTCGCTAAGCGATTTGGAAACGTCCTTTCCTATCAAGCCCAAACGCAGTTTTTTATTATTCATCGCATACCTGCCCCTATCTTTATTGCTTTTCACCCAGCTTTTCAAAAAAGTCAGGGAAAGAAATCGCACAGCATTGTTCACGCAAAATACGTCCTCCGTTTTGCGACGCAATCAACCCGACCGCGCCCGTCATTGCAATTCGATGATCCAAATAACTATCGATATCGCCGCCGACAAGCTGTTTCTTACCGCGAATAATAAACCCGTCGTCCAGCGTTTGCACGTCGCCGCCAAGATTGCGGATAAGCTCCGCCGTCGTTTGTATTCTATCGCTCTCTTTCACGCGCAATTCTTTCGCGCCCGTAATCACGCTTTCCCCGTCCGCAAACGCGCACAACAGCGCAATCAAAGGCAATTCATCCACCATCGACGGCACGTCTTCTTTCGTCAGCGTAATGGCGCGCATATTTGATTTCTCCACCAAAATATCCGCCATTTCTTCGCCGCCTGACACACGTCGATTTTGCAAGGAATAACGAACGCCCAGCTTATCAAACGCTTTCAAAATCCCCGTGCGCGTAGGATTTACCCCCACGTTTTTGCAAAGCGTCTTGCCTTTCAACGCGCCAAGCGCCATAAAATACGCCGCCGAAGAAATATCCGCAGGCACTTCCACGTCCACACAATGCAAACGGCTTTTGCGCACCGTCACCTTGCACCCGTCCACTTGTATATCCGCGCCCATCGCTGCAAGCATTTTTTCCGTATGGTCACGCGAACGCACAGGTTCTACAACGCTCGTTTCCCCGTCCGCCGCAAGCCCAGCCAAAAGCACTGCGCTTTTCACTTGCGCAGAAGCCACGTTCAGCGTTACGTTCGCCCCCTGCAAAGCGGCAGGCGATATAGAGATCGGCGCGTGCCCGTCGGTAGTTTTCACGCCCGCACCAAGCAACGCTAAGGGTTTTGCCACGCGCTCCATCGGCCGCATAGAAAGCGACGCGTCGCCGCTTAACGTAGCGCACACACCCTTACCTGCCAACAAGCCCGTAAGCAAGCGTATCGTAGTACCCGAATTGCCGCAATACAGCTTCGCTCCGTCCGCAAACTTGGGTGCACCTTTTAGTTTAATGGTCGTACCGTCAATCTCCACGCTTGCGCCCAACGCTTTCAAGCATTCGCAGGTAGACAGGCAATCTTCGCCTATCAACGCCCCCGTAATAACCGCTTCGCCGTCCGCACTGCCGTTGAGCATAACGGCGCGATGGGTAATCGATTTATCCCCGGGCAAAGTAAATTCCCCGTTAAATTGTTCTCTTGCATGAATAAAAATCATACTGCTCCTTTATCCTGCAACGCTTGCACCGCTTGCACAAGCGACGATTTATACTCTTCAAAGGGCATAGACAGCAACGCCCATTTGCCCTTGTCTTTGGCAACGGACATCACAATATTTTGCGCGTCCGTATTCTTCTTGTCCGCTTTTGCCTTTTCCGCATCCTTTTCAATTTGCGAAAAATCCGCTTTTTCCACAGGCGCAACATTCAACGCCGTAACAATCAACTGTAGCAGCTCTTGTCCGTACGCATACTCACAAACGCCTGCTTGCATAGCCATATACGTTTCCAACCACATTCCGTACAACACGCTTTCGCCGTGCGATAAGCCGTGCGCAAGCTCAATAGCGTGCCCCGTAGTATGCCCTACGTTCAGCGATTTTCTTTCACCGCTTTCCTTTTCGTCCGCTTGCACCACAGCAATTTTATGCTCTACGCACGCTTCCACGCAAGTGGAAAGCCACGCAAGCGAAGAAAGCTCCTGCTCCGTTTTGCCTTGTAATAAGTGAAAAATATCCGCGTTCAACGCCGCATATTTGACGATTTCTCCCAAACCGCACTTAATTTCCCTTGACGGAAGCGTTTGCAAAAATTGCGGATGAATGAGCACTTCCTGCGGTTGGTAGAATGCCCCGACCACATTTTTCACACCGCCGTGGTCCACCGCCGTTTTACCACCCACACTGCTATCCACCTGCGCAAGCAAGGTAGTAGGGATTTGCACGCACGCAATCCCGCGCATATACAAAGCCGCCGCCAAACCGCCGATATCGCCGATTACACCGCCGCCCACAGCAAAAAGTTTAGACGTTCGTTGCATACCTGCCCCCACCATTTTATCCAAAATAGCGATTAAGGATTGCATCGTTTTTTGTTCTTCTCCTGCAGGGAGCACAAACAAGTCCGCACCCGAAAACCAACGCGTAAAGAAATCCCTATACAAGGCATACACGTTGCTGTCCGTCAAAACAAAATTACGTTGTCCGCTCAATAAAGCAGGCAGTCTTTTTTCAAAAACGTCCGTACCGATATAAATTTTACCCGTCATCGTGGCGGTTTGCACCAAAAGCTCTTTCATCTTTGTATCCTTCAAGGCAATAAATTGTAACGCGTTTGCATCTCTTGCATCGTATCACCGCCCAAACGCGATTGTACTGCTTGCGCAATCACACGCGCAACCGCCGCTTCCGCGATGCGTTCCAAGGCAAAAATCGCGCAAACGTCACTGCGTTCAGACGCCGCCACCGCTTGTTCGCCCGTAGCCACGTCCACCGTTTTCAAACCGCGCATCAGCGTAGGAATGGGCTTCATCGCCCCGCGCACGATAATTTCTTCTCCGTTAGACATACCGCCTTCTATACCGCCGGCGCGGTTGGTTTGGCGGTAATATCCTTTGCTTTCATCGTAAAAAATTTCGTCGTGCACCTGTTTGCCGCTTACGTGCGCCGCGTCAAACCCAGCGCCGATTTCCACTCCCTTAACCGCTTGAATACTCATAAGCTCTTTTGCAAGGCACGCGTCTAATTTCTCGTCGTAGGTCATCACGCTACCAAAGCCGCTTTTCAAGCCGCGCACACGCACTTCCACCGCGCCGCCTGCCGTATCGCCGTCCTTTTTCAAGCTGTCAATCGTTTGTATCGCCAACGCTTCCGCCTGCATATCCAACATACCGGTTTGCGTTTCTTTTGCGCGTAACAGTTCATTGAACGCATACCTGCCCCCATCTTTCACACCGCAAATCTCTTGCACGTACCCTGCAATCTCCACGCCAAACACGGATAAAAACTGCTTGTATACACTGCCGGCAGCAACGCGGATCGCCGTTTCTCTTGCAGACGCGCGTTCCAAAATATTACGCGCATCGTCTTGTCCGTATTTGATAATCCCCGTCAAATCCGCATGCCCAGGGCGCACCTTTGTCAACGCCTTGGCTTGCATTTTCTCTTCGTCGCACTTTTCAGGGGACATCGCTTCTACCCAGTGCGCATAATCCTTATTATAGATACAAAGGGTTACAGGACTGCCCAACGTTTGCCCGTTGCGCACCCCCGTCAAAATTTCCACGTGATCGCTTTCAATTTTTTGCCGACCGCCGCGCCCGTAGCCTTTTTGTCTAAGCGCCAACTCTTCGTCTATTTTTTTCAAGTCCACCGCCAAATGCGCAGGCAATCCTTCTAAAATTGCCACCAGCGCCTTGCCGTGCGATTCTCCTGCCGTCGTCAATTTCATACCCATCTCCTTTTACGCGCTCTTTACGCGTCCGTTCCGCTCAATCCGCCGCCGTAAAAACGTATTCATCGCCCGTAAAGCCCACGTTTACGCGCTGCCCGTTCCGTACCCTGCCAAGCAAGATTTCTTCGGAAAGTCTATCTTCAATCCTGCGCTGTATCACCCGTTTCAAAGGCCGTGCGCCATACTGCGCGTCGTATCCTTCTTCCACAAGCGCGGAAAGCGCACTGTTCTCCACTTCCAGCGTAATACCGCGCTGTTCCACCAAGCGTTTGGCAAGCCCTGCCACGATTTTTCCGCCGATACGTCGGCAATCTTCCATTGTCAAGCGGTGGAAAACGATCACGTCGTCCATTCTGTTTAAAAATTCAGGACGGAACTTTTCTTTCAACGCCTTCGTGATATTTTCCTTCATGCCTTCGTATTGCCGTTCGCTTGCGCCGTCGTCGCTTCGTCCGCTGTTCTCACTGCCAAACCCGTACACGCCCGTGCGTTCGCTTTGCGCTACCGCCGCGCCCACGTTAGAAGTGAGAATAATCACGGCGTTTTTAAAGTTCACCGTTCTCCCCTTGCTGTCCGTCAAACGCCCGTCGTCTAAAATTTGCAACAACAAATTAAACACGTCGGGATGCGCCTTTTCGATTTCGTCAAATAAGATAACGCAATAGGGCTTCGTGCGTACTTTATCCGTAAGCTGTCCCGTCTGTAAATCGTCGTGTCCCACGTAGCCAGGGGGCGCGCCGATAAGCTTGGAAATCGATTGTTTTTCCATATATTCGCTCATATCCAAGCGAATCATCTGTTCTTCCGAACCAAACATCGCTTCGGCAAGCGCCTTGCAAAGGTCAGTTTTCCCCACGCCCGTCGGCCCAACGAAAATAAACGAACCGATAGGTCTTGACGGGTCTTTCAAGCCCGCGCGAGCACGGCGAATGGCTTTCGCAACCGCCGAAACCGCTTCATTTTGCCCGATAATCCGCTTATGCAGGTCTTCTTCCAACCGCATGAGCTTCTCGCCTTCTTCCTGCGTAATTTTCGTCAGGGGTATTTGCATACGCGCGCTCACGATAGCCGCTACCTGCTCACGCCCGATCGCGCTCTTTCCGCTTGCAAGCTTCATCGGCATTTGCGCGCGTTTCAACGCAATCATTTTTTCCTGCAAACGCCGCATTTCTTCCACAGCCAACCTTGCTTCGTTGTATTCTTTTCTGCTCTCATGCATCTCACGCGCTTTATTCAGCTCATCCGCGCGCGCTTGCAACGTTCTAAGCTCCGCGCCGCCGTCTTCCATAATCCGCACACGCGCCGCCGCTTCATCGATTAAATCAATGGCTTTATCGGGCAAGAAACGGTCGGTAATATAGCGAGTAGACAACTGCACAGCCGCTTCAATCGCTTCGTCCGTAATGACAATGCCGTGATGCTCTTCATACTTACCGCGCAAGCCCTGCAAAATAGCAATCGCATCCGCTTGCGACGGCTCGTTCACCTGCACGGGCGTAAAACGGCGTTCCAGCGCGCTGTCTTTTTCGATATATTTACGGTATTCGTCAAAAGTCGTAGCGCCTATCACCTGCAAATCACCGCGTGCAAGCAAGGGCTTTAAGATATTCGCCGCGTCCATGCCGTTATCGGACGACGCCCCTGCCCCTACGATCGTATGAATTTCGTCGATAAACAATACGATGTCGCCGTCTTCCTGCACAGCGCTAATCAAGTCCTTTAAGCGTTCTTCAAAATCGCCGCGATAGCGCGCGCCTGCCAACATCCCGGGCAAGTCCACGGCAAACACCGTTTTGTTGTATAACTGCTCAGGCACGTTGCCGTCGACAATCATCTGCGACAGCCCTTCAATGATAGCACTTTTCCCAACGCCCGGCTCACCCACCAACACGGGGTTATTTTTAATGCGGCGCGAAAGCACCTGCACGACCTTGTCTATTTCGTTTTTGCGCCCGATAACGGGATCGACCTTCCCCCGACGCGCGCGTTGCGTCATATCTATGCCGTACGCACTCAATCGCTCCAACGCCAAGCTCGGCACGGGCGCACCGCCCAAAACGCCGCCTTTTTCAAGCGCAGGGCTTTCCCGTCTTTGCGTAGCGCGGTGCTCCTGCGGCATCCCCCCTTCGCAAATATCTTCCAAAGGGTTGGTTTTAATTTCTTCCTGCTCCATATCGCCAAACGCCTGCTTGTGCTTTAATTGCGTCAATGCCGCGTGCGTTTTCTTTTTCAGCTCGTTCACGTCCGCAATCTTTTCCAACAGCCGCACGGCGTAGCAATTCGACACTTCCAAAATAGCGTACAGCATATGCGCCGTGCCTGCCAGCGTATCCGTTTCCCCCGATATCACCACAGCGCGGTCGTACATTTGTTGCGTGCGGTGCGTCAGCCCTTCGTGTTTAGAACTCACGTCAATCGTCTTGAAAAACAGTTCTTCATATTCGTTTTTCGTTACGCCTTCACCTGCAAGAATGCCGTAAGCCGTACATGAAGGCACGCTTAAAAACGCGTAAATGAAATGCTCGCTTCCCACGTACGTCGCGCCCTTTTGCAAAGTGATTGCATTTGCAATTTTGAGCGCCTTTCTAAAATTTTCCGATGCCTTTGTCAAAGGTTGCATAATTTTCCCTTTACGGTTTTGTACCGTTATTTTTTACCTATTTCTCAGCGCTTAATCGGCTCTTACTGCAAGCTCGGGTAACACCTTTCGCATCGCTTCCGCGCGCGCAAGGTCGCATTCCCTTTCGCTTGCTCCGCGCAAATCGTTACCCAAACGAAAGCTTGCCGGTTGCATATCCGCCAAAAAAGCGTTGAAATGCCGTATGTTTTTCGTCTTGAAAAAACCAAGCATAATGCCAAGCTTCACCTTCACCATATATGCCGTTAATTCCTTCATCGGCAATACCGCGCAGTTGGTCAATATACCAAACGCACGCAGACATTCGTCTTTTAGCGCCGTGAAATTATCAATAAGCATTTGTTCACGCGCCTTCAGTTCCAAATCACATAACTGCATCGTGATGCGCGTCATTTGGTCTAAAATTTCCATTTCCGACTTCCCCAGCGTGCGTTCGTTGCTAATTTGATAGCTGTATCCTTCCGCCGCCGTGCCTTCGCCAAACATACCGCGCACCGTCAAACCGTTTTGTTTGAGCGTAGGCAAAAACGCTTTCAAGCCGTTCGTCCGCGCAAGTCCCGGCAAAAACATCATCACCGACGCGCGCATACCCGTACCCACGTTGCTTGGACAAGCCGTCAAATACCCCAACCGCTCGTCGTACGCAAAATCCAGCTGCGCGCCCAGCCCTTCGTCCAAGGCGCTAATACGCTCATACGCTTTATATAAATCAAACCCAGCGCAAATATACTGTTCGCGCAAATGGTCTTCTTCGTTGACCATAATCGACACGTTTTTATCCGCAGACAAGAACGCTTCCGCCGTCATCTTCTTGCGTATCAACGCAGGGCTAATCAAATGCTGCTCCTGCAAAAGCGTCAGCTGGTCTTTGGAGAGCGTACTCAAATCCTGCTTTTCAAACACATCCAAGGCAGACAAGCTTTTCTCAATCAAAAACAACACTTCTTCCGCAAGCGCGTCGTCCAGCTTTTCGGGGAAAGGATATCCTGCAAGGTTACGCGCCAAACGAATACGCGTGGAAGTTACGACTTTTTCGACAAATTCAGGTGCTTTTGCCATACGTATCCCTCCTCTAACCCCGTTTGCAAGCGTATCAAGTGTTCGGTGTACGTGCGGCTGCGCAAGAAATCCTTTTCCTTGTTGGATTTCTCAATCAACAGCTTTAATTCACCGCAACGCCGAGCAACGCGCTCTGATTGTCCGCCGACGGGGCTTTTTCCATCGTGTAGCTTTTCGCCTTGCATTCTCACAACCATAGCGTCCGTATACGCGTTCAGCGTTTGATAGCATTTTGCGCAACCCACTAATTGCCGCTTTTTAAGTGCTTCCGCCGTCATACCGCAATAGGGGCAAACGTCCCCCTGCGTGTCCGCCAAATATTGCGTGCCGCGAAACAATTTTTCATAACAATCCAAGCAAAAGTACTCCGTCGTCGGAGTTCCTTTCTTAATCGTTTCATACGATTTCGTCGCTTGATTTTTTTTACAGTTTGCACACAACATTGTCTTAAACCGCCTGCGTTATTTACTTTCCTGCGTACCTTCGTCCTTCAAATTTTCCAGATTACTTTTCTCTTTTATCTTGGCGCGCCCGTTTTTACCAAACAGAGAACGGAACACTGCCCAATGCACTTCTAACACCTGCAAAGGTATTCCCAAAAGGAAGATCGGCCAAAGCGCGCGGTCGATTTGATAATAAGCAAATACGTATCGTAGCGTTACGTACACGCTTAATATCGTCGTCCAAATCAACGCCGACACGCATATTGCGTGCATAACGCGATATTTCCAAACGCTGCTATACACCAGCAACACCACTGCGTTAACAACGGTGGCGTATAAGAAACAAAGCCAAGCAACAGTACCTACGTCACCGATGGACATTACAACGAAGCAAACGGTTGCCACAAGCCACACCAAACAACTGGACAAAAGCATAATCAATATCTGCATACCCTTTTCACGCTTTTTCACCTGTTGCGGTACAGTTGCTTGTTGCGGTTGTTTGCCCACAAGCGTATCCAGCGACACGCCGTATAAATCGGCAAGCTGCATCAGTATGTACACGTCGGGTACGCCGCCGCCCGATTCCCATTTGGAAACGGATTTATCCGAATAATTGATTTTTTGCGCAAGCTCCGCCTGCGTAAGACCTGCCGCCTTACGATAATACGCTAAATTGCTTGCAATTTTTTCATTGATTTTGAGCATATTTTCCATAATATAATCATAGCACTTTTTTCGCAATTCGTCAAGTGTGTTGCGCTATTTTCCTTGTATTTTTCTCCATAAACGCCTACTATACGCGCAAAAAAAGAGTTTTCTTTATAAGAAAACTCTTTCCAAGTATTTTTCGATTGTATCACGAAAGCCGATAGGCAATCTCAACCGCCTTATCTACACCGCTCATCAATATGCACGGGCATAGATAATCACGTGCTTTGCTTTTTTGCCGCAAACCGCGCACGTATCCTTGCTTTCTTCTTCCACGTAGACGCGCGAAGTTGCCGCCGTTTCTTCCTTGACCTTATCTTCACAGTCACGGCAGCCGCACCAGCCGGCTTTTACAAACTTACCTGCTTCCACACCTGCTAAAATTTCCTGCATGTCGTCCGCATATACAATGCGGCTATCACGGTGCGCACGCGCCTTTTCAAGCATATTCTTTTGAATATCCGCAAGCAACGCTTTCACGCTTTCCGCAGCACCGTCAAGCGCTACTTCCGTCTTTTCAAAGGTATCGCGACGGGCGCAAAGCATCTTGCCTGCTTCGATGTCCCGCGGGCCAAGCTCAATGCGCAAAGGCACGCCTTTCATTTCCCATTCGTTGAACTTCCAACCGGGGCTGTTATCGCTGTTATCCAACGTTACCCTAATACCTGCCCCCTGCAAATTGTCTTTTAACGCTTCGCAAGCTTCCACCACGCCGGACTTTCTTGCCGCGATAGGAACGATTACGCATTGTACGGGTGCAACCACGGGCGGAAGTACCAAACCGCGTTCATCGCCGTGCGTCATAATGATTGCACCGATCAAACGGGTAGACACGCCCCACGACGTCGTGTACGCCGTTTCCAACACGCCTTCGTTTCCTAAGAAACGGATATCGAACGCCGTTGCAAAGTTTTGCCCCATATAATGCGACGTACCTGCCTGCAAGCTCTTGCCGTCGTGCATCATCGCTTCCATCGAATAGGTAGCCACTGCCCCTGCAAATTTTTCTTTTTCCGTTTTTCTGCCCGTAATTACGGGGATAGCCAAACAGTTTTCCGCAAATTCCTTATACACGGCAAGCATTGCCATCGTTTCTTCTTCGGCTTCTTCCTTGCTTGCGTGCGCCGTATGCCCTTCCTGCCACAAAAACTCACTGGTACGAAGGAAAGGTCGCGTCGTTTTTTCCCAACGCATAACGTTGCACCATTGATTTACCTTCATAGGCAGTTCTCTGTACGATTGAATCCACTTTGCCATCATCGTGCCGATAATCGTTTCCGACGTAGGACGGATTGCCAAGGGTTCGGCAAGCTCTTCACCGCCGGCAACGGTAACCACTGCAACTTCGGGCGCAAACCCTTCCACGTGCTCCGCTTCCTTCGTGAAATAGCTCATCGGGATCAGCAAGGGGAAATACGCATTTTCCACGCCGCGCTTTTTGAAACGCGCGTCCATTTCTTTTTGAATATTCTCCCAAGTCGCATACCCGTAGGGACGAATAACCATCGTTCCCTTTACAGGCCCGTAATCGACAAGCTTAGTTTTTAACACTACGTCTGTATACCACTGCGGAAAGTCGCTTTCAATGTCTGCGATTTGTTCTACGAATTGATTTTCTTTTGCCATAATCTATATACTTCCTTTCGCTTTTTATCTGTTTTTAACCGAAATTTGGGGCATTTTTTGCCTGTTTTTTGCC
>JAZSHX010000035.1:0-95629 GCA_045533485.1 Candidatus Scatosoma sp.
CGCTCCTTCCTTTGGAAATCGGCGCGGACGCCCGTCCTTTTAAAACGCATCACAACGCGTTGGATTTGCCTATGTACATGCGTATCGAAACGGAACTTTTCTTAAAGCGTTTGATCGTCGGCGGTATGGACAAGGTATATGAAGTCGGCCGTATTTTCCGTAACGAAGGTATGGACGCTTACCACAACCCCGAATTTACCTCTATCGAAATGTACGAAGCATACAGCGACTACATTGATATGATGGATATGATTGAGGAATTGTACAAGACGGTTACCTTGAACGTTTGCGGTACGCTTGACATCACCTACCAGGGTACGGAAATTCACATGGGTGAATGGACGAGATTGACGATGGCGGAAGCTGTGAAGAAGTACGCAGGCGTGGATTATAACGATTGGGCAACCGACGAAGACGCGCGCGCGGCAGCGAAAGCGCTGGGCGTGGAGCTCGAACACGAAAACGCAACGAAGGGCTGGGTGCTTATCGAACTTTTCGACGCGTTCGTGGAAGACAAGCTCATTCAACCGACGATTATCTACGATTATCCCGTGGAAAACTCTCCGCTTGCAAAGCGTAAACCCACCAACCCCGCGTTCACCGAACGTTTTGAATATTTCATTTGCGGTCACGAATACGGCAACGCGTTCTCGGAATTAAACGATCCCATCGACCAAAAACAACGTATGGTCAAGCAAGTGGAAGCAAAACGCGCAAAGGGCAACAACGAAGCGCAGGTGGACGAAGATTTCATCAACGCGCTGGAATACGGTTTGCCCCCCACAGGCGGTCTTGGTTTGGGCTTGGACAGACTTGTTATGTTGCTTACGGACAGTTCGACCATTCGCGACGTTATTCTCTTCCCCACGATGAAACCGAAAAAATAAAAAATTTGCGCCGAATTTGTGGGAAATTCCTTACAAGTTCGGCGCGTTTGTCTTTTTAGACGCTTATCCCCCTTTTTAACCGCCCGTTTGTTGCGCGTAAACGCATAACTTTCTGGCTTTTGCGCACACTGCGGTTGATTTTAGGAGTAAAATATGGACGCAAAAATCACGAAAAAACGCCTTTCACGGCTGTTTACGTACGACTGGATTAAAATCGCGGCGCTTATGATTGCGGTTATCTTCCTTTGGCTCGTTATTTTTGAATTGACGGAAACGCGTATTCGCCCGTCGCAAAAATTTACCGTTTTCAACCACAGTGAAAACCGACCTTTAACCACCGAAACGCTGGACCGTTTGGAACGCGCGCTTTATGAAGACGTGTTTTCCGCGGAAGTGTTGGAAATGGATTATCAGGATTTGGCTACGGCGGATATGTACGTGTATCAAACGCTTATTTCCATGCTGGGCGTTTCGCACGGCGATATTATGCTGCTTCCCAACATTAGCAACTACGCGTCCGTCGATACGACGGAAGGTTCGGGCGAAAACGGTAAATATACCTATCCCGAAAGCTTGGTCGTGCCTTATCGTCAATACGTAACCGATTTGAGCGACGATAAGGAAGGCGGTTATTTTTACGAGCTTAAACAATATCTCAACGGCTTTTACACGCAAGGCTGGGAACACCCCGAAAGTTTAGACGAAGAAAAGGTGGAAAGTGCGTTTATTGCAAGAGTGGAAAAAAGCCGCGACAAGCGTTATAGAAGAAAATCAAAACGCGAACAAGGCGTGCAAATAGAAATCGAGCGCATTAAAAAGTACCGCGACGCGCTGGCAAAATTGTACGCGTATATCGACGACGGCTTGGTGTGCTTCAACGCTCCGTCGAATATTAAAGGCAAAGAAAGCGACGAAATCGACCCCTATTCGGGTATTCTTTCCTTGAATATTTGTCCTGATGAATCGCGTATGCAAAACTTGAAAAAATACGTGTCTTACCCTATCTATATTTACAACGACGACGGCACGATTTCCGACGTTTCGCATTACATAGCGCAAGATATGAGCGTGGCGTTTTTCTACGGCCCTGACACGGAAGAAACCTTTGAATACGAAAGCTTGCTCTACGTGGTTGACCTTATCGAAAAGGGTAAAACGACGGCTTGATAGGGGGCAGGTATGCGACGAACACTCAAAAACGCAAAAGTCCGCAACGCTTGCCATATCCTGAAAATGCTGGAAAAGCAAGCCAAACGCAAGCATATTTCCCTGCACACCCCCGGGCATAAAAACGCAAAATTCGATATCACGGAGCTTGTGTATTCCGACAATTTGTCTGCCCCCTGCGGTATATTGAAAAGGGCGCAGGACGATATCACGGCTATTCTTGGTGCATCGAAAAGTTTCCTTTTAACGGACGGTAGTACCTGCGGTGTTTTGTCTATGCTTTGGGCGGCAAAAAGCTTGGGCGCAAAATGCGTGTTGGCTAGACAAGATAGCCATAAAAGTTTATATAACGGCTGCGCGTTGCTTGGCTTGGAGCTTTTGCTTTTGCCTACGCAAACGCAGGACGAAATTCCGTTGCCTTTGACGGTAAAAGCGCTGGAAAGTGCGTGGGATTTGACGGAAAAGGCGGACGCCCTTTTTCTCACTTCGCCCGATTATTACGGCAATATTGCCGACCTGCAAGCCGTTCGCTTATTTTGCGACAAGCACAATAAATTGCTTTTGATTGACGGCGCGCACGGCGGACATTTGCATTTTAACAAAGCTATTTACGCGGGCGCGTTTGCCGATTTTTGGGTGGACGGCGTGCATAAAAGCCTGCCTGCTTTCACGCAGGGCGCTATCGTATCCGCGCGCACGAAGGAGCAAGCGGTTGCCCTGCAATCGGCGGTGGATATCTTCCGCACGACAAGCCCGTCCTATCCCATTATGGCAAGCGTTGAATATGCCGTCAAATATCCCGAAAATGCCGCTTTGATTGATTTTGTCAAAGCGTGGCAAACGCATAAGCGCGTTTATACAAATCAAGACTGGACGAAGGTTTGTCTGCTGTTCGGCGAAAATGCTTTTCAAGCGGAAAAGTATTTTGCAAGCAAGGGCGTATTTATAGAATTTTGCGATGGGAACGTCGTTTGTTTATACCTTTCGCCCGTTATGTCTTTGCGAACGGTAAAGCGCGTGCAACGCCTTGTAAATCAAGCGTTTGCGCTGTTTCCCTATCAAGCGAAAAAACAAACTCAACGCATACCTGCCCCTATCGTTTTACAAAACACGCAGGTAGAGTGGGTGGATTTGGCAATGAGCGAAAACCGCGTTTTAGCGGCGAACGTGGGCTTGTTCCCCCCGTGTATTCCCTTAAAGAAAACAGGCGAAACAATGGATAGGGAAAGCATAACGAAACTGCAAAACGCAAGCAACGTTTTCGGGATACACAACGGAAAGGTTGCCGTATATAAACAATAAACGAAAGGAAGAAAATTATGAGAGGAAAATTTATTACGTTTGAAGGTTGCGACGGGTGCGGCAAAAGCACGCAATTAAAATTGTTTAGCGCGTATTTGACGGAAAATAATATTCCGCATATTTTCACGCGCGAGCCGGGCGGTGGAAAAATTTCCGAAGAAATCCGTCAAATTTTATTAAACGGGAAAAATATGGAAATGACGGATGAGTGCGAAGCGCTGTTATATGCCGCCGCGCGCGTACAGCATTTGAGCGACCGCGTAGAACCGGCGCTTGCCAAGGGCGAGCTTGTCGTGTGCGACAGATACGTGGATTCTTCGCTTGCTTATCAGGCGTACGGCCGCGGCTTGGGTGTGGATTTCATTTCCAAAATCAATTCGTTTGCCTTAGAAAAGTATCTTCCCGACGTGACGGTGTTTATCAACCTTTCATCCGAAGCGGCGTTCGCGCGCAAAAAGGGCGCGGACGAAAACGATAGATTAGAACAAGCAGGAAAAGAATTCCACAAGCGCGTGTATGAAGGCTATTGCACGCTTGCCAAGCAAAACCCCGACAGATACGTGGTAATCGACGGCGCACAGTCGCCCCAAGAAATTTTCAACGACGTGATTAAAGCACTCAAAGAAAAGGGCTGTTTATAATTTTTAGATGCTACAATTAACCCCCTTACGGTATGCTCCGCAAGGGGGTTCTTTTATATAATAACGGCAGTGTTTAACAAAAACATCGCCGTTTCGTTGCGTACATGGTACGCGCATTTTTATTTTTTACGCCTTTTCGTGTACGTAAATCACTTTGCCGTCTTGCTTGCGCGATTCTTCCGCACAAATGCCCATCAAGTGGCTTTCCACCGAACGGTACAGCGCCGTGTCTTCGCCGCCTTCGCCGTTCAACAAATCGTACAAGCCGCGCACCAACCATACGTCGCCGCCACCGTGACCGTAGCCCTGATCGTCTTGGCTGATAAGCTTATCGATTTCAAAGCTTTCTTTCTCCTTGTGTCCACGGTAAATCACCAGCTCATTGTTGGCTTCGTCCAAAATAATTTCGCCGTGCGTACCGAAGAAGTGATAGCGTCTGCCGTGCGCCGCAAAGCCCGTCATGGTAAGCGTTGCTTTGACGCCGTTTTCAAATTCCATCGTCGTGATTTGGTGATCAACGACGTCGTTGTCGCAGTGGTAAACGCACTTGCCGTAATCGCCCGTCTTAATCGCTTCCCACAGCTTTTCTTCCGTTAAAGGGGGCGTTGCGATGACGTTCCAAGGCCATCTGTCCTTGGGTGCAGGATCTTCGGGGAACGCCTTGTACCAGCGTTCTATGTACACGTGCTTTGCGCTGTACGGACAAGTGTCGATATATTTACAGTCAGTGCAACGCGCCGCCGCGCCTTCGGGTGCGCAATCGCTCTTGAAGTGCGACAAATCGCCAACGGACGAAATAGTTTTGCAAGCCGCGCCTGCATAGTTTTGCAATAAATCCAAATCGTGACAGCATTTCGCCAAAATCATAGGCGTAGCCGTTTTGGTGGTGCGCCAGTTTCCGCGCACGTAGCTGTGCGCTTGGTGCCAGTGCCCTACGCGTTCCAACGCATTGATAGCAACCAGCTTGCCGATTTCGCCGTTTTTAATCCAGTTTTGTGCTTTCACGTAAGCAGGGGCGTAACGCAAAACGTGGCAAACGATGGCCTTTCTACCGCTTTGTTTTTGCGCCTGCAAAAGCTGTTCGCACTCTTCTCTGTATTCCGTCAAGGGCTTTTCGATGAGCATATCGTAGCCCGTGTTAAACCCCTTCACCGCGTGTCCTACGTGGTCTCTGTCCTGCGTGCCGACAATCAACGCGTCCGCGCGCTTTACTTTGAAAAATTCGTCTTCGTCTAAAAAGCAGTTGCTTTTATCCACGCCGAAAAACGCGCTCCATCTATCCAAGCGGTCTTGGTTTTTATCGCACAGCGCAACGATTTTCAGTTTTCCTTGCATATTGTTGTGAATAATGCGCCCGTACGCGCCTGCGCCGCGCGCCCCCACGCCGATAATCGCAACGGTAAATTGCTTGTTTGCCATATTTTTTCTCCTATCGTTTTTTGTTATTATAACATACAAAGTCGTATGCGTCCACCCTTTTTTTGGTATATTTGTGTCAAAATGTGATTATTTTTCCTTGGTTTTTATCACGGTTTTTTGCCTTGGCTTATTTCCAAACTCCCTTTTATACGCCCTATAAAAGGTGTTTGCGCTTTCAAAACCGCATAAAAAGGCGATATCCAAAACGGACAAATCCGTTCTTTCCTGCAACAGCGATTTACTCTTTTTAACGCGCAATCTTCCCACGTAGGTGTTCCAGTTTTCCGTTAGGTGTTTATGTAAAACGCGCGACAAATGCTCCCTTGAAACACAAAAAACCTTGGCAAGCGTTTGTAAAGACAAATCTTCCGCGAAGTGCTCATCCGCGTACAGCAAAACGTCTCTAACCAGCGTATCGCGCCTGTCGTTTTCACGGAAAACAAAAGGGTTGTTTTCAGCGATTTCCGCAAGCAAAATATGCATTGCGCCTTCAATAGACGCATACCTGTCCGCTTGGTTTTTGTATTTTTTATTGCAAATTGCAAGCAAAGCCTTTAACAGCGCAAAGTTGTCGAACTTGAAAAACGACGGCGGTGTTTTTCCTCCTTTTCTTGTAAAGAAACGTTCAAAATACGCACGGTCGCCAACGATATAACAGGACGGGACTTTCTCGTTTTTCTCATACGAATGTACGCAAAAGCTGTCGGAAAAGCAACCTTCGCCTACGTTCAAAACGCGCGTTTTTCCGCCAACGACTACCTTTTGCCGACCGTCCGTTGCAAACAGCAATTCAATAGCGCGGTGAAAATGCGGGCCCGTTTCCACCATAGGGCGTTTTTCAAAACGGAAATATTCGCTTTGTTCGGCAAGAAGTTCGTATTCGCTCATATTTTTTTTCTCCTTTTTTAAGTGTACCATAAAAACGCGTCCGTGTCAATATGTGAGCAAAAAAAATTTTTTGTTCTTTTCTCCTTTTTATGCCCTTTTTTACAAACACGGTATTTAGGCTTAAAACAAAGCGTTTTTATTAAACTTAATAGAGAGCACGGCTGTACCCGTTTTTTATCGAAAAACACGCGAAAAAACGGCTAAAAACGCAAACTATATTATATATAGGAAGAAAAATTGCAAAAAACCAAACTTTTTTGCGTCAATCGCTTTTCTTTTTTGGAAAAGTGTGGTATAATAGAAAAGCAAAATAATTATTTTCCCTTTTTATTATAAAAAAGGGAAATGAATAGGGAGAAAAAGACAAATGGCGGAAAGAGTAGAAAACGAATACGGTGCCGAGCAGATACAGGTTTTAGACGGTTTGGAACACATCCGTAAACGCCCCGGTATGTACATTTCGTCCACGGACGCAAAGGGCTTGCACCACCTTGTACACGAAGTTGTGGATAACTCCATTGACGAAGCGCTTGCAGGGTATTGTACGCATATCGAAGTGACCATCAACGACGACGGAAGCTGTACGGTAGAAGACAACGGGCGCGGTATTCCCACGGATATCCACCCCAAGGAAGGCATTTCTACCCTGGAAGTTGTGTTTACCAAGGTAAACGCAGGCGGTAAATTCGGCGGCGATTCGGGCTATAAGGTGTCGAGTGGTTTGCACGGCGTCGGCGTAAAGGCGGTAAACGCGCTTTCCGAGTGGTTGGAAGCGGAAGTTTCCCACGAAGGCCATATCTTTAAGCAGGTGTACAACCGCGGCGTGCCCCAACGCAGCGTGCAAATCGTCGGCGATACCGACGCGATGGGTACAAAGGTAACCTTTATGCCCGACGCGGAAATTTTTGAAACGACGATTTTTAGCTACGATACGCTCAAGGGCAGATTGAGAGAGCTCGCATATTTGAACAAGGGCTTGCGCATTTCGTTGGAAGACAAGCGCCAAGGGCAAGAGCAAAAGGATTCCTTCTGCTATGAAGGCGGTATTTGTTCGTTTGTCGAAGAGCTCAACAAAAACCGTGAAGAAACACTGTTCCCTGCCCCCGTATATTTTGAAGAACAGGACGGCGACACCGTTTGCGAAGTGGCGATTCAATACAACGAATCGTACAGCGAGGTTATTTACAGCTACGCAAACAACGTCAACACCATCGACGGCGGTACGCACGTGGAAGGTTTGAAAATGGCGCTGACCAAGGTTATCAACGACGCAGGCAGAAAGCAAAATATTTTGAAAGACAGCGACAAGCTGACGGGCGAAGACGTGCGCGAAGGTATCACGGCGGTCGTTTCCGTGAAGCTTATCAACGCGCAGTTTGAATCGCAAACCAAGGACAAGCTGAACAATTCCACTATCCGTACCTTTGTAAACAAGTGCGTAAGCGAACACATGTCGACGTTCCTGGAAGAAAACCCGTCCGTAGCAAAAGAGCTGGTGCTTCGCTGTATCACGGCGCAAAAGGCGCGCGACGCGGCAAGAAACGCAAGAGAACTTACCAGAAGAAAGGGCGTGCTTGGCTCTACGACGCTTCCCGGCAAGCTTGCCGACTGTTCGGACAAGCGCAGTGAGCTTTGCGAAATTTATATCGTCGAAGGGGACTCCGCAGGCGGTACGGCAAAGCAAGGACGCGATCGCCGTTTCCAAGCGATTTTGCCCCTGCGCGGTAAAATTTTGAACGTTGAAAAGGTGCGCTTGAACAGAGTGCTTGAAAACGAAGAAATCAAATCGATGATCACGGCGTTCGGCTGCGGCATTTTGGACGATTTCGACGAAAGCAAATTAAGATACGACAGAATTATCTCCATGACCGATGCCGACGTAGAC
The DNA here is from genome assembly GCA_045533485.1 of Candidatus Scatosoma sp. Taxonomy (GTDB): domain Bacteria; phylum Bacillota; class Clostridia; order Christensenellales; family Borkfalkiaceae; genus Scatosoma. The sequence continues at coordinate 8,190 of JAZSHX010000035.1, forward strand.
GGCGCGCACATTAGAATTTTATTGTACACGTTCCTGTTCCGTTATATGCGTCCGCTTATCGAACACGGCCACGTGTATGCGGCAAAACCGCCCCTTTACAAGGCAACCTGCAAGGGCAACGTCGATTATTTATATTCGGAAGAAGAAAAAATCGAATACGATAAAAACGCGCCCGGTAAAGTGGAATACCAACGCTATAAGGGATTAGGCGAAATGAGCACCGAACAGCTTTGGGATACGACGATGAACCCCGAAACGCGTACGCTTATCCGCGTTACGATGCAGGACGCGGCGGAAGCAGACCAAATGTTCTCTATGCTCATGGGCGAAAACCCTGAACTTAGAAGAAAGTTTATCGAAGAAAACGCGTCACTTGTTACCGATTTGGATGTTTAATTGAGAGCGCGAAGGAGAAAATGAGAAATGGCTAAAAGAGAAACCAGCCCCGAATTGACGGAAGAGTTTAAGCAACAGCTTGCCAAAACCAAACTGTTGGATATTGAAGTAGACGACGAGTTAAAGCGTTCGTTTATTGCCTATGCAATGGCGGTAAATAAATCGCGTGCTATTCCCGACGTGCGCGACGGTTTGAAGCCCGTACACAGGCGTATTTTGTTCTCCATGCACGAAATGGGGCTTTATAACGATAAAGCTACCCGTAAGTGCGCGCGTATCGTCGGTGACTGTATGGGTAAATATCACCCCCACGGCGACAGCTCCGTATACGACGCGCTTGTAAGATTAGCGCAAGATTTCACCATCAATTTCCCCCTTGTTTTCGGTCACGGGAACTTTGGTTCTGTGGACGGCGACGGTGCGGCGGCAATGCGTTACACGGAAGCAAAGCTTTCCAAGCTCGCGGCGGAAATGCTCAAGGATTTAGACAAGGAAACGGTCGATTTTATTCCCAACTTCGACGGCAGTGAAGAAGAGCCCACCGTGCTCCCTGCAAGATATCCCAACTTGCTTGTCAACGGCGCGGACGGTATCGCCGTAGGTATGGCTACCAACATTCCGCCCCACAACCTTGCGGAAGTAATCGACGGCACGATCGCGATGATTGACAACCCCGAAATTACGGTGGACGAGCTTATGGAATATATCCCTGCGCCCGACTTCCCTACCGGCGGTATTTTGATGGGCAGAAGCGGTATTCGCCAAGCGTACAGAACTGGACAAGGACGGCTTGTTATCCGCTCTAAATGCGAAATTGAAGAATACGGCACTGGCGGTAACGCGCGTTCGCGTATCGTCGTGACGGAAATCCCGTACCAAGTAAATAAAGCGCAGCTTATCAAAACGATTGCGGACATGGTCAACGATAAACGCTTGGAAGGCATCTCCGATATCCGCGACGAATCGGGCCGCGACGGTATGCGTATCGTAATCGAAGTTAAGAAAGACGCCAACGCGCAAGTAGTTTTGAACACGCTGTATAAAAAGACGAAATTGCAAAGCTCCGACGGCATCATTTTGTTGGCGCTTGTGGAAAACGGCACAGAACCCAAAACGCTCAATTTGCGTGATATTTTATATCATTATCTTAATCATCAAAAGGAAGTTATCACGCGCCGTACGCGCTTCGATCTTGGCAAAACGGAAGAACGCGCGCACATTATCGCAGGTTTGGTGCTTGCGCTTGCCAACGTAGACGAAGTCATCAAGATTATCAAGGCGTCCGCGGACAAAAACGCGGCGATCGAAGGCTTGACGGCGGCGTTTGAGCTGGACGACAAGCAAGCCAACGCCATTTTGGAAATGCGCTTGCAAAGATTGACTTCTTTGGAAGTGGAAAAACTCAAAGCAGAGCTGGAAGAATTGCACGCAACCATTGCCGATTTGAAAGATATTCTTGCCAACGAATACCGCGTGATGGATATTATCCGCAACGACTTGACGGAAATCAAGGCAAAATACCCTTCGCCCAGAAAAACGGAAATCTCCGTGGATTACGGCAATATCGACGACGAAGATTTGATTGACAGAGAAGACGTCGTAATTTCCTTGACGCACTCCGGCTATATCAAGCGCTTGCCCGTTGCCGAATACAAGGCGCAAGGCAGGGGCGGCCGCGGTATCACCGCGCATAGACCGAAAGACGAAGACTACGTGGAAAAGATGTTTGTGTCCTGCACGCACGATCCTATCCTGCTCTTCTCTTCGTTTGGTAAGGTGTACTCTATCAAGGGTTACGAAATCCCCGAAGCCAACCGCACGGCGCGCGGCAGAGCGGTGGTGAATATTATCCAGCTTGACCCGGGCGAAAAGATTGAAACGGTATTGCCCGTAAAAGAAGACGGTTCGGGCTACTTGATTATGGCAACGCAAAAGGGTCTTATCAAGAAAACGTCCACCGACGAATTTAAGCGTATTCCCAGAAACGGGAAAATCGCTATCCGTCTGCTCGAAGACGATAAGCTTATCTCCGTACAGTTCACAACGGGCGAAAACGAAATCTTTATCGCGTCGCAGGGCGGTAAGTGTATCCGCTTCCCCGAAACGGACGTTCGTCCTACGGGCAGAGGCACGCAAGGCGTTCGCGCAATGACCTTGAATAAAGACGACATCGTTGTGGATATGTTGATTGTCGATCCCGACCAAGACCTGTTTACTTTGACGTCGCTTGGCTACGGTAAGCGTTCTAAGTTTGACGATTACCGTTTGCAAAGCCGCGGCGGTAAGGGTATCAAGGCAGGCGTATTCAACGAAAAGACAGGCTACGTGGTCAATATGAAGCTCGTCACCGATGAAAACGATATTATGATTATCACGACGGGCGGTACGATTATCCGTATGCACGCGGATTCTATCAGCCAAATCGGCAGAGCGACGCGCGGCGTGAAGGTGATGAACGTGAAAGACAGCTTGGTGGCTACCGTGGACGTGACCGAACGCGACGACGAAGCGGAAACGCAAGCGCCCGAAGAAACGGCGGCCGATTTGTCTCCCGAAGATTTGGCGGAAATGATGGACGACGAAACGACGGACGAAGTTGTTGAAGCGGTTGACGCAGAAGAAACCGCGGAAGAAACGCAATCTGCCGACGAAGAATAAGCGTTGAGAAAAGTGATTGTATAAACAAAAACACTACTTTGTTTTCACAAGGTAGTGTTTTTTATCCTATTTTTTCTATGCCTATAAGCTCGTCCACGCTGATTTCGTAAAAATTTGCAAGCAAAACGCATTGTTGCACGTTGGGTATGCCTTTATCCGCTTCTATCCAGCTTATGGTGTTTTGCGGTATACCCGTCGCTTTCGCTACCTGCGCCTGCGTATATCCGTGCGCTTTTCTTATCGCTTTTATCTCTTCGCCAAACATTGTCAATCCATCCCTTTCTTCTATAATATCAAAATTTTGATAAATTTTGCTTGACTTATCAAGATATTGATATTATAATTGTAGTATCATTTTACAAAAAGGAGTGGCTTTTTATGGATCGTATTATAAACGACTTGGCGATGGTGCGTTTAGAAAAGAACCGACGAAAAAAGAGCGATACGGCTTGTGGCGATACAAGTGAATACGACAAGTTTATTCAATCGCTTAGCGATGTGCAACAAGATGTGTTTGCAAAGGTGGAACAGCTTTGGTGTGAAGAGTGTGCACAAATTGAAAAACACGCCTATGAATGCGGTTTTCAAGACGGTGCTTGTTTGATGGTGGAAACGTTACAAAAAAAGCCCTGATTTGCATTTCGGGCATACCATGTACGCGATTATTTCATATTTTTCGCTTTTGAAATAGATTTTTTACATACAAAAACTCCCTATCCGTTTTGGATAGGGAGTTTGTTCTCGCCGTTTTTTACGCTACGGGATAAACGCTTGCTTTCTTTTTGTCTTTGCCCATTCTTTCGTAACGAACCACACCGTCAACAAGAGCAAACAAGGTGTCGTCTTTGCCGATACCTACGTTCGTGCCGGGGTGGATTTTCGTACCTCTTTGACGAACGAGAATGTTGCCTGCAAGAACTGCTTGACCGTCGCTACGCTTCGTACCAAGACGTTTCGCTTCGCTATCTCTACCGTTGTGGGAGGAACCCGTACCTTTTTTATGAGCGAATAAACTGATGAAAATCATTTTTATCTCTCCTTAAAATCAAATTTGTGTCGGCTGTATTTGCCGAAGTTGCAATCAAAGCTGTTTTATCAACAATTAGAGTTCGATTTTTTCAACTTTCACTGCGGTAAAGGGTTGTCTGTGGCCTTGCTTTTTACGTTCGTTCTTCTTCGCTTTATACTTGAAAACGATGATTTTCTTCGCTTTATCTTGCTTAACGACCGTAGCAGTCACTTTTGCGTTTTCTACTTCCGCACCCGTTTTGATACCGTTATCGTCGGAAACCATAAGCACTTTGAAAGATACCGTGTCGCCTTCGTTTGCCGCAAGTTTTTCTACGCGTACAACGTCGCCTTCCGCCACTTTGTATTGCTTGTTTCCGTTATCGATGATAGCGTACATACAATTTTTACCTCCTCTTTCCAGTCTCGAAGAATCACCAAGGCGTGCTCTTTTTTAGGAAATTTTCCGTTTTTGAGCAACTTAAAATTAGCCCGTTTCTATCGGCTCGACATACACTATACCACAATTTACATATATTCGTCAAGCATTTTTGCTTTATTTTCGCATTTTTTACGTATTTTTTTTGCGCGCGTGCGAAATACTATAGACATCAATCATAAAGGAGCTTGTTTATGGAAAACGAAAAAAACAAACAATCGGAAGAAATTTTAGCGGAAATTTACCGCAACGCACAGCTTGCCCTGCAATCTATTCACGATATACTGCCCCAGGTGGAAGACGAAAAAATCAAGCAAGAACTGCACTTGCAATATGAAGAATACGAACGCTTTTCCGCGCGTGCAGCGTGTATTGCAAAGGATCGCGGCATTGAGCTGAAAGAGCCGAATATGTTCAAAAAAGCCATGATGTGGGGCTCTATCAAAATGAGTTCGCTTTCCAACAATTCCCGTTCGCATATCGCGGATATGATGCTGCAAGGCACGGTGATGGGCATTTCCGCCCTGCGCGCTTCGGAAAACCAAACCTTCGATAACGCCAACGAAGATATTATGCAGTTGCTTAAAGATATGATTTTGAAAGAAGAAGAGTTTGAAAAAACTTGGAAAACCTATTTATAACCCCGTGCGACCCCGTGCGACGGGGGGCGACACTTTCTATCTTTTTTGATAGCTTAGATGTTGCCTTTTTGTAACCGTTTGATAAAGTTATTTATAGCCATTTGGCGTTAGAAAATACAAGCACCCGTGCGACGGGAGCGACGCTTTTCTATCTTTCTTGATAGCTTAGATGGTGCTCGTTCGTAACCATTTGGCGTTAGAAAATACAAGCCAGACAAGGCAACTGCGGTTTTTCCGCAGGGAGCGTACATAGACGTACGTGACCAAGGAAAAACGTAAGGTTAACGCAGTATTGCGCCGTATTTTGTAGCCAAAAAAATAAGGGGCAGGTGTGCAATCAACGCATACCTGCCCCCTTCATTTATTATTTTTTATCATTCGGCTGTTCGCTTATCGGGTTTTATCTTTATTGTATTTCTCTTAATTCCGTCACCAGCAACACGCCCGCCTTAAATCCGCGCTTGTACATATCTTTTTCGTCTTCCCAATTGTTGTCGTCTATCACCGACAACAATTCGTCTACCAAAGCAAAATGCTCTTTTGAAAGCGCTTCTTTTACTTTGTCGTATAATTCATCTTCTAAAATTTTACCTTCGCTTACTTTTTCATCTTCTTCCATACTCATCAATTCTACTTCCTTGTTATATAATGTTTCGATAATTTTTTCCATTTTTTTCTCCTTTTTAATTTTATCACAGTTTTATTATTTTATCACAGAAATTTCTGTTAGTCAAGTAAAGTAACAGATTTTTCTGTATACTTATGGTATGAAAAACAAAGAAACAATAGGACAAGCATTTAAATATCAGCGAGAGATTAACGGATTTTCGCAAGGTTACGTTGCCAAAGAAACGGGGCTTTCCCAGCAAATGCTTTCTTGGTGGGAATCGGATAAAGGTTTTCCCAGCATCGAAGTTTGCATTAAGCTTGCCGATTTTTACGGCATTACGCTTGACGAGCTTGTCGGACGCGACAGTATCAAATAATAATTAAAAATTTTCACTCCTCGGCAAATATGCCGAGGTTTTTTTGTTATTGGCTTTATTACATCACTTGGGCAATTTTTGGTTAAATCAACCATTTTCTGTGACACAGCCATGCTATTATATTATGAATATTTGCATAAGTCAAGTATTTTTATGCATTTTTGTATAAACTGTTATTATGGAAACGTATGGAAAAGCATTAAAATATCAACGTGAAGCGAGTGGGCTCACACAAACGCAATTAGCCGAGCGAACGGGCATCAGTCAAGAAAGCATCAGCCGTTGGGAAAACAACTTGGTTTTGCCAAACATTGATTTTTGCGTAAAGCTTGCCGATTTTTACGGCATTACGCTTGACGAGCTTGTCGGGCGCGACGGTATCAAAAATAAATAAAAACTCCCTTGGTTTTTATACCAAAGGAGTTTTTTTTATTGCTGTGTTTTACGCGTTTTCTTCCGCTTTCACTTCTTCCGCCTTTTTATGGTGCTTATGACCGTGGAACCAGTGGTGATGATGGGGACAATCGTCCTTGTCCTTTTCCGTGCTGTGATGCGAACGGATAAACAAGAAATCTACCGCGATTGCCACCACGTACATAATCAACGTGAACCACAAAATGTTTTGATAGCTGCCCGTTTTTTCCACGATTACGCCTGCGATTTGGTTGCCCGTCAAGCCTGCGAAAGCCCAAGCGGAAAGCGCGATGCCGTGAATAGCGGAAATTTTACCCATACCGTACACGTCGGAAAGAAGCGTGGGCAGGTTACTAAACCCACCGCCGTAACCAAGGTTGACGACAATCATAAGCACTACGCAAAGGATCGCAACGGACGTATTTGCTTTGAGCGCGCCCGTGCAGAACGCAACCGCGGTGAAAATAATTTCCGTAATCAAAATCAGCTTATAAATGGTGTTTCTGTCTTCCATATGGTCGCCGATAGACGAATATCCCAAACGGCCAGCCGCGTTGCAAAGCCCCGTAACCGTGCAAAGGATTGCCGCTACGCTGCCCAAACCAACCGCTTTATAGATAAGCTTTTCATAGGAAATGAGCGCAAGACCGCAGGTAATATTGATATAGAATACCAACCAAATACCGATAAATTTCGGGTCTTTGAAAATGGTGAAACGCTTAAAGAATTGTCCTATTGTTTGCTTTTCGCCGTGTTTTTCCACCCAGCCGTCGGGTTTTTTCAACAGCAAGTGGCCGACGAACATCATTACAAACCACACGCACGCAAGCGTATACAACGTGTTGACAACGCCCATATTGTTAATTAACGCTTCGATAACGGGGGAGAATACCATTTTCGCCGCGCCAAATCCGGCTACTGCCAAACCGGTTGCAAGCCCCTTGTTGTCCTTAAACCAAAGCATAAGCGTTTTTACGGGCGATAAATAACCGAGCCCCAAACCGAAGCCCATCACTACGCCGTAGAACAAAAGCACCAAAATCATGCTGTGTAATTGCACTGCAAGCGCCGTACCTGCAATACCTGCCGCAAAGCAGATGGTTGCAATCAAGCTTGCCTTATGTATGTCCTTTTCCACGAAATCGCCAAGGAACGCCGCGCTCATACCCAAGAAGAAAATTGCAAGGGAGAACGCCCAGCCAAGCGCCGAAGCGCTCTTTCCAGCCGTTTCAAACGCCGCTTGAATATCGCCGCTTAAAATCGACCAGCAATACACCGTACCGATGCTGCAATGCAAAAGCAGTGCAGGGATAGCGGCTCTTGTCCATTTGTTAGACCATTTTTTCATTTTTCTTACCTTCTTTCGTTTGTGTTTTTTTCTCAAACCTTGCCTATTATAGTCCTATTTTTTTTATTTGTCAATAAAAAAGGGGTATATTTTCACACTTTTTGTCCGTTAATAAAAAACACGCCGAAAAAAAAGCGTGTTTTTGGGTTTATCTTTTTGCTTTTCCGTCTATCCTTATTACGTGCTTACAAAGGATTTTTGCGTTCCTTGCCCTGTCCGCGCGGATATTTATCGGGCGTATGCTTGATTTTTTCCACCACGGCAAGCGTTCTGTCGCCGTAACCCAAAGGGAGCGTGTACGCGTGCACTTCTTTTAAGTTACCGCCAAGCACTTTATATGCGTTTTTCGCTTGGTAAATTTCTTCCGTGTCGCCGCTTTTATACGCGATAAACGTGCCGCCCACCTTGACGAACGGGAAACAGTATTCCATCAGCGTGTTTTGCCGTGCCACCGCGCGCGCCGTCACGTGATCGAACTTTTCTCTAAATTTTATATCCCTTGCCGCGTCTTCCGCACGCATGTTATAAATATGCACGTTGGATAAGCCGAGTTTATCCACAACTACGCGCAAAAATTCGCATTTTTTCCCAACGCTTTCAAACAAGGAAAAGTGTAAATCAGGGCGTAAAATTTTCAAAGGAATAGACGGAAATCCCGCGCCCGAACCGATTTCCGCAACGCTTGCGTTTGGATAAAAAAGCGGCGCGCCGATTGCAGAATCGACAAAATGCTTATATAGCATATCCTGCTCTTCTAAAATGGTCGTAAGGTTGTATTTCCCGTTATATTCCAGCAAAAGAGCGCGAAAAGCGTAGAACGTTTCTTTGCTTTCACCTTGGATTTTTTGGCTGTAAAATTGTATATTTTCTTGCATATCCATACCTTTATTATACCACACGCCATAAAAAAAAGCAATTCTTTTAACGCTTGTTTTTTCTTTTGCGTTTTTGCTTACACTTTTTATCTTTCCACAGTGTTGTGGATGCGTTGTCCACACTGTGGATAGCTTTGGTGGATAACGCGGTTTTTATGTATATTTATTCATTTTTTATTGTATATTTATACAGTCGTTTTTTTGCCGTTTTTTCACTTATCCACTTGTCCACTTTTTATACACATTTTTATCCACCGTTTTTTTAGGGGTTGTCCACCGCCGAAAAACGGTCGTTTTCCCGTGGTAATATAAGAGTTTGTCCGCCTTACAAAATGCGGTTATCCACAGTTCCACAATCCCCTACTAATACTACTTCTTTTAATAATTTATTTATATCATAACAACAAGGAAAGCAAGCTTTCCGCCCTGCACGGAAAAAAAATTCAAAAAATGTAAAAAAAGTTGGCAGTGTCCACTTGACAATCGAAAAACTTGTGATATAATATCGCTATCCCACGCGAAAGGAGCGAAAAATGGTAGCGCAACAACTGTACATAGAGCAAATTAAAAATCCTAAAAGCTGTGCGTTTACGGGGCATAGAGAACCGCTTGGTTCCTTCCCGAAAACGGAGCTGAAAAAGCAAATACAAGCGTTGATAGATAAGGGCTGTACCGTTTTTTACTGCGGTATGGCGCAGGGGTTTGACCTGCTTGCCGCAAAGGAAGTGATCAAGGCGAAAAAACGCAATCCAGAAGTTAAATTGATTGCTTGCGTGCCTTGCGAAGAACAGGAAAAATATTTCCCTGCCGCGGAGAAGAAAGCGTACAGAGCGCTTATCAAAAAAGCGGACGAGCGCGTGTGTTTGGCGGAGAAATACTATCGCGGCTGTATGCAGGTTCGGGACAGGTATATGGCGGACAACGCAGAAGCGATGCTTGCGTATTTGAGAAAGACGTCGGGGGGAACGGCGTACACGGCGGGATATTTTGGGAAAAAGTATCCGTATAAACCGCTTATCCTGCTATAAAAAATCATATTTTTTCTTTTTAAGAAAAAGGGCGTAAAAAAATTAGGTTTTGCGTCCTTTTTGCTTGCAAAAAAACGGCACGTATGGTAAAATAGAAAGGTAATGAAAAATAAGAGGTATTCCCTACCGTTTTTTAAGCAAACAGGAGAAGAAAAAAAATGAAATTTTTATGTAGCGGTATGATTTTGTCGGATGCGGCGTTCACGGTAAGCAAAGCTTGCGCGTCGAAAACGGTTACGCCCATTTTAGAGTGTGTAAAAATCAAAGCGGAAAACGACACGTTGACGCTCACGGCGTACGATGGGGAAATTTCCATCGAAAAGAAAGTGAAAGCGGAAGTTTTGGAAGAAGGCGAGCTTTGTGTAAACGGTAAATTCTTTGCCGATTTCGTGGGTAAAATTTCCTTAGACGAAGTGGAAGTTGTCACCGACCAAAAAGGCGTTTTGATTAGATACGGTGAGTGCGAAAGCTATATGCAAACGCTCCCTGCAAGCGATTTCCCCGTGGTGACGGCGGCGATGATAGACGAAGAAAAATTCTTCCAAATCAAGGAAGCTGACTTGAAAGCGCTGATTTCTTCCGTAGTATTTTGCTGTGCGACGGACGAAAGCCGCCCTATTTTGAAGGGCTGTCTTTTGGAATATAAGGACGGTACGCTGTACGCAACGGCGTTGGACGGGTTTAGAATGGCGTGCTCCTATCAAAGCGCAACGGCAGGCGCGCAAATGAAAATCGTTTGCCCTGCAAGAACGCTTGTGGAAATTTCGCGTATGTTAGAAGGCGACGAAACGTTGAAAATTTTTGCCGATAAAAACCGCTTGATGGTGGCAGTGAAGGATACGGTTATCACTTCCAGACTTTACATGGGCGAATTTGTAAGAAAGGAAAACATTTACCCCGTAGATTTCACAACCAAGGTCTTGGTGAAGAAAACCGAGCTTGTGCAAAGCATCGAACGCGCTTCCGTGCTTACGCGCGGCGATAAAAACAACCTTGTTACTTTCGATATCAAGCAAGGCAAAATTTACATTACCGCAAATTCGGAAATGGGTAAAGTGGAAGAAACGCTGCTGGGCAACGTAGAAGGCAAGGAATTGAAAATTTCCATGAACGGAAAATATTTGCTTGACGCTGTGAAGGTGTTGGAAGAAGAGCAAATTTTGCTGTCCTTTAACACTTCCATCTCCCCGTTCACCGTGGAAAACAAGACGGACAAGCGTTCGCAATATTTGGTGTTGCCCGTAAGAACGAGCGCGTCCGCGCAATAAACGCGCGTAAAAAAAGTGAAATAAAACGCAAAGCGGCGTAAAAACGCTTGACTGTACGCGTTTATTTCGTTATAATAAACAAGGTTTGCGAAAAAGCGCAACCGATAAAAATAGAAAAATAAAATATTCGGCAAGAAGCCGAAAGCAGGAGAAATATCATGAAAAGAACGTATCAACCTAAAAAAAGACAAAGAAGCAAAGTACACGGTTTCCGCAAGAGAATGGCAACGACGGCAGGCAGAAAGGTGTTGAAGCGCCGTAGAGATAAAGGCAGAAAGAGACTTACCCACTAATTGTCGGTAATTTTTTATCTTTGGCTTTTATTAAAAATAAAAAAGATAACGCATAAAAAAGTATTCCTTTCCTTGCTATAAACATAAGGAAAGGATTTACCTTTTATTGTACGACTTTTTACAAAGTAAAAAAAATGCAACAAATCGCCCCATTTGGAGAAACGGAGATGAAATATTTACGACTTAAAAAACAAGCGGATTTTCAAAAACTGTTTCAAAAAGGCAAACGCGCGTTTGCGCCGTCTTTGATGGTATTGTACGTCAAAGCGGAAAAAACGACGATGGGCATTTCCGTTGGTAAAAAGCACGGCAAAAGCGTACAAAGAAACAAAATTAAACGACTGTTAAGGGAAGCGTTCCGCAGCGTTTTGCCTGAAGTGAACGGCACGTATAAATTTATTTTAGTGCCTAAGGTAAGCGAAACGTATGCGTTTGAAACGTATAAAAAGCATTTACAATGGATCATCAAAAAAGACAATTTGTAAAAATGCCCTTTCTTGCCATCGTCGGGGAGAACTGGCGCTATTTAAGAAAAAAGGTGTTCAAGCCGTATCTTAAAATTTTTTGTATGAAAGCCATTTTGTTTTACCAAAGGCGTTTATCCAAGCACACCTGTATGTATAGACCGACCTGTTCGCAATATACTATGGAATGTATCAACAACCACGGTGTTGTTATCGGGATTGCGCTTGGCATTTGGCGTATTATACGGTGCAACCCTTTTACCAAGGGCGGATACGATCCCGCTCCGGAAAACTATTTTAGAAAACGCTGGTTACTATAACCATAGGTTATAGTAAAAAGAGTTAAAAAAGGAATAAAAAATGGAAATTTTCAACCTTTTGGCAGATTTATATATTCCTGTCTACGGAAGCACGTATGAAGTGTCGCTTGGTATTATTGCGAAGCTTATCCGTTGGCTTATCGGCGGTGTTGGCGTCGTGGGCGTGGGTATCATCGTATTTTCGTTGCTTTTGAGAATTATCGTTTTGCCCTTTGATATTTATCAACGCATCAATATGCGCAAGCAAAACATTAAAATGAAAGAAAACCAAGCAAGGATGGAAAAACTGCAAAAGCAGTATGCCAACGATAAGCAAAAATATCAGCAAAAAGTTATGGAAATGTACCGTGAAAGCGGACTTTCCGTGATGAGCTCTTGCTTGCCTATGATTTTGTCGATGGTTATCTTTATCGTGGCTATCGGCGGTTTTAACGCGTATTCGCAATATTCCAACGTGGAAAATTATAACCTGATGGCGAACGCGTACAACGCAAAGGTAGAACAAATGATTTCGCCTTTGAAAGCGGATAATTTGGTGGAATTTGACGCGGAAAACAGTCAATATATCATCAAAGCGGAAAATATCGAAGCGGCAAAAAACAAAGACGCAGGCTTAAAAACGGCTTTGGAAAATGCAAGCGACGGGGATTTGAGCGCGGCGGCGCAAGCGTATTATCAAAACGCGGCGCAGGATGAAGTGGTTTCCGTGTACGAAACACAGGTAAAAGCGGAAAAAACACAGTTTTTGTGGATTAAAAATATTTGGGCAACGGACGCAAGCTATAAGCACCCCGTTTTGGAGTATTCGACGTTCAAATCGGAAATAAGCAGAGAAGAATTTGTGCTTTCCGACGAAAACGACGAAGCCAGCTTAACGGACGTAATCAGCGCGACGAAAAACTCGCCCTACGAAGAAAACGCGTACAACGTGATTACGGGTAAGCTGGAAGCGCAAAAACAACAAGCGAACGGTTACTATATTATGATTGTGCTGTCTATCGGTACGATTGTTTTGCAACAAGTGGTAACTATGCGTTCGCAAAAGGAACAACAAAAATTCTCGTCCGTAGACGGGCAAGGCGCGGCGCAACAAAAAACCACGCTGTTCGTTATGACGGCGATGTTTGCCGTGTTCTCGTTTATGTACAGCGCGGCGTTCTCTATTTATATGGTCGTGAGCAACCTTACGTCCTTGGCGTCTACCGTGATTATCAATAAAATCGTGGATAAATCCGCGGAAAAGAGAGAAGCGGAAGCGATTAGAAATAAGTACAGCAAGGGCTACAAAGCCACGGACGAAAGCAAGAAAAAGTAAAGAAAAATCAACGAACTCCGCAAAAAAAGCGGAAAAGGGAGTTATTATGAATTATACGGAATTTACGGGCAAAACGGTAGAAGAAGCCGTTGAAAACGGGCTCAAAGAGCTGGGCTTGACCAAGGAACAAGCGGACGTCCGCGTTTTGGAAGAAGGCAGAAAAAAATTATTCGGCGCAGTGAAAGCGCGCGTGGAAATTGCTCCGCTTTGCTGTGAAAATAAGGCGTGCGAAAAAACGGCTTGCCAAGCAAAGGCAAATGAAAACGCGACGGACGGCGAAAGAACGGTGGAATTTTTGGAAGGACTGTTTTCTCTTTTGAACGTGACTGCTTGCACGGAGCTTGTGGGCGAAAAAGACAAAATCGAAATTAACGTTACCGCGGCAAACAGCAAGTTTGTGATCGGTAAGCACGGCGAAACGCTGGACGCCATTCAAACGCTTGCAGGCGCTGTGGCGAACACGGGCAGAGACGATTATAAACGCGTAGTCGTCGATTGCGAAAATTACCGTGAAAACAGAGAAGCAACGCTGAAAAAGTTGGCGGATAACTTGTCGCAAAAGGCAATCCGTTTGGGCAGAAAAATCCGTTTAGAGCCGATGAACCCGTATGAAAGACGCATTATTCACGCAACGCTTTCTAAAATAGACGGCGTGAAAACGGAAAGCGAAGGCAAAGAACCTAACCGTTATATCGTGATTATTCCCGATAATTTGGAAGATGCAGACGCACCTGCTTTGGAAGCAAGAAACGACCGTCAAGACAGAAATCGCGGTCGCGGCGGTAAAGGAGGCGCAAGAAACGGCGGCAAGAGCGGTTTTAATAAGGATCGCGGCGGCCGCGGCGGAAAGAGCTTTAACCGCGGCGGAAACGGCGGCAAGAGCACGGGCGGCACGACGATGAAAGCAAGTTCCGATTTCTTTGGTATTTTCCTTGGTAACTCTGGCAACAAATCCGACGAAGAATAATTGTAATAAAAAGTAAAAAAACTCGGTTTTTCAGCCGAGTTTTTTTTGTATAAAGAATACCCCGCGTCTAACGCGGGGTATTCTTTATACAAAAAACAGCGCGCCTTTGATGGGCGCGCTGTTGCATAATAAAAATGTAAACGTGTCAATTTCGTAAAAAGGAAACGCCGTGGCGTTGCAAGGATTTTACGCCGTAAAAAAGCGGCGTGCCTAAGCCGTACACCCAAACGGCTTGCGTCAAAGCAATCGAAAACGCATAGGATACGTATAGCGTTAGCGTTGCGCTCTCCTGCCCGTTTGACGGGTATAAAAAAAGGATAACCAAAGGGATAATCGCGGCGTTAAAAAGCACGGGCGAAATACCGCCTAAAAGCAGTTTATTTGCGTCTTTTTTGATAAATACCCCTACCATGTACGTGATGAGTGCCGATAAAAGCGTGGCAAGCGAACCGAACAGTACGTCGTAAAAAGCGAACGGCGACACCAAATTTGAAAGCATACAGCCCACGTACAAAGCAGGCACGGCTTCTATGAAAAATAGCGGTAAAATACAAAGCGCCTCTGCCGGACGGATTTGCAAAGGACCGAAAGCAAAGGGCATAAATGCGTACGTCGTTGCCATGTACAAAGCGGCGATAACGCCGGCGCGGCAAAGACGTTTTGTGGAAAACGTGCGTTTCATATAAAAATTACCTCGGTTTTTTTAATAGGAAGTGTTTTCCGAAAACCTTCCTTGCGAAAGCTATTATAGCATATTTTCTTCGCCGTTGTCAACACTTTTTTTGCTGTTGTATAATAAAGAAGCAAGCGCGTCGGCAATGATTTCCGCCATAGAATACACTAAGTTTAACCGCGTGGTGTTAAAAAGCCCGTAATTCGCCACCGATTTTTCCGCAACGATAGCCAAAATGGAAACATCTCCCACTGCGCCCAGCTTTTTGTTCGCGCCAGCCCCGGGGAACAAAGGTGAATCCGCAAGCTTGATAAGCCCGATATCCCCTTCCGCGCCCACGGCGGCGTCCACGGCAATTACGGGAGAAAAGGGGTGCGTTTCTTTCAAAAACGCGCGCAGGTATTTGATTTCCTTTGCCGTCACGGGCGAAGCAAGCGTGCCGTAGATAAACGATTTTACGCCCTGCGTTTTGTATTTAAGAAGCGAACCGGAAATAGGCCCTACGCAGTCGCCGATGGCAAGGTCGCTGCCGATGCAAACAATGACGGGCGGCTGGCAAAAAAGCGCCTGCTCCTGCATAGCTTTTTCCGCTGCGGACACGGGCGTTTTTGCGATTGATTGCGTACCTGCCCCGTCCGTTTGCTTATTTTTCCAAGCACTGCGTTTGCTTGCGCTTTTCCTTGCAACGCAGGAAGAAAGCAATGATTGTAAAGCGATAGACATACCGTCCGCGGCGAAACGGTTAAAAACGTGAAAAGCATATTCCATAAAAACTCTCCCAAACAAGCCGATTTTTTATGCGGCTTAAAAGTATATAAGGAAGTATTGCCAAAAAATAAAAATTCAAACGAAAAAAATAAAAAAGGGGGTTGATAAACCAAATAAAATATGGTATAATATAAAAAAGGCGCTTTGACACAGCCTTATAAAAAGGCTTACAATGAAAGGAGAAATGCATGCTCAATATATTGAACGTAACAACGGCAACGCTGATTGCCGACGCGGCGATTTTATGTATTATCGCGATATACGCCATCAAATCGTGGAAAAAAGGGTTTGTCAACTGCTTCTTTTCCTTTATTTCGGGGATAGCGGCGCTGTTTTTGGCGTTCGTGCTTGCCGCGCCGATGATGAAAGCGACGAACGGTTGGTTTGGGCTGCAAAACGCCATCACTGATCCTATCGTGGGCGTATTTTCTAAAATGGTCGGCTTTAATATCGACGTGTCCAGCGCGTCCTTGGAAGTGTTGATGGAAGGCAAAACCCTGCCTGCGTTTATCAAAAACGCCATCATTTCCGCTGGCGTGGACGGCGTACCCCAAGGCACTACGCTTGCGATGATCGTAGGCGGAAAAATCGGGGAATTTGCAACGACGCTTGTAAGCTTTGCTATCGTGTACGTAATTTTGAAAATCGGTATCAAAATTTTGCAACGCGTGCTGGGCGATCTTATCCCGAAGCTCCCCGTAATCGGCAAGCTGGACGGTTGGCTGGGGCTGCTTTTGGGCTTGATTGAAGGATTTTTCCTTGTCAGCGTAGTGATTGCTGTGTTCGCCATTTTGCCCTTTGGTTCGATGGCGCAGTTCTTTGAACAAGGCCTGATTATTAAGTGGCTGTACAACCGCAACGTAGTGCACGCAATTTTTAGTTGGTTCTTGGCGTAAAAAATTAAATAACGTATAACGCCCGTTTTGCGACATAGCAAAACGGGCGTATTTTACGCTTTTTATAAGTAAAATAAGGCTGTGGATAACGGCAAACAACCGTACCTTGGATAAAATTCCGTGTGTAAAAAAATACAATTATAAAAACGCATAAACGACAAAAATCGATAAAAAAAGACAAGAATTGTGCATAAATAGGAGTTATACACACAAGAAAAAATAAAAATGTGGATAACCCACCCCGCTTTACACACAGACAAACAAGGAAAAAAGCCGAAATTGTGCCAAAATAAAGGGAAAGACGGCAAAAAACTGTGGATAACTTTACTAAAACCGCAAAAACAACAAAGAGCAAAACGGTAAACACACTGTGGATAACCATAAAAACGCATCAAAAAAACAGTGTTTTTTCCACCCAAAACAAGGAAAATTACATAAAAAAAGCGAAATTTATCCACAAACAAATGTTTTTTGTCAAAAAGGGGCAAAGTTATCCACAATGCCAAAAGAGTAAAGAAAAGAGCATAAACGCATAAAGCTTGTCTGTCAGCGCAGGGAAATAAAGCGAACGGACGCGTCTAAAACGGCGGATTTAAGCGCGGTTTCCTTGTACTTTTTATAGCTTTTTTTATTGTATTTTTGCAGGTGCTCTTGCACGCCGAACAAGTCGCAGCCGCACGCCTTGCACTTTTCAAAAGCCGTATTGAGCTGTGCCGTGAGTGTGCGCTCCGCCGAATAAAACGCGCCGCCGGGCAAATCGCCTGCGTCCTTGGTTTGTAAAAGCGGTTGCGTTTTGGAATAATCCAAAAGCCCTGCCGTCAGCTTGATTTGTAAACGGAGCGTAGCTGTGCCGTCCTGACCAACGAGCAGCTTGCGCTTGACGGCGTTGTTTTTGATATTCAACGTGCAGGCGGCGTTGTCAATACCGACGGAAAAAGCCGCAAGCTTCAAATGCGCTTTCGCTGCGCCCAAAGCAAACGTTTCGTCTTTCGTCAGCGTGCCCACGCGTTTTCCGCGAACGAACAGTGCCGTTTCGCTTGCGCTAAACACGGGCTTGTCCGTTTGTGCGTTGCCTTGACTGCTTTGGCTGTCTTGTTCGCTTGCTCCGCCCTGACCGCCCGATTGACCGCCTTGCGCGCTTTGACCGTTTTGATTTTCTTGACTTCCTTGAATGTTTTCGCTGGGGTTTTCGCCTATTTGTTCCTGTTGCGGCTGAGTTTTAATAATGGGCAAATAGGAAGATTGACTGTCGCCAAAATAGCCGATGAAAAAGGTGCGCAGGGTAGCGGGCAAGACAAGCCCCACCCGTTCGGCGTGCGGCGAAAGCACTTTTTCCATAGCCAGCGCGCTGGAAGAATCGACCAGCGACGATACGTTTAACAGCTCCTTTGCCGCCGTGTCGCAGGTGGCGATTAGGCAGTTGTCCGATAGGTATTCGTCCAAAAGGAAGAAATCCAGCGCTTCAAACACGTCCGTTTGCACGGTTTTTTCGCCAAGCAGAATAAGTCGACAAAAGACGAGCTTGGGATACCAGCCCGTTTTTGCGTTAATTTCTTCAAACGCGTCCGCGACCGTTTTGCCGCGGCTGACGATTTGCACCGTTTGCGTGGACGGGCCTTGCTTGCTGGGCTTGGGAATCGCGATTTGCGAAGTGACGATAAACGTATCGTCCTGCCTATCCACGCCCACCGCCATAACGATAGCGGTTTTTTGCACGTCGATCATACCCAAATCGCCCGAAAAGAATAGGAAAGATAATAGCGCTAAAATCAAAGCGTAATATCGAACGGTGTTTTTTTGATGCGTATTTTTAAGCATGCGTTTTCTCCTTTTGCGCGGTGGGTTTTTGTTGGGCTTCGCTTATTTTTCCGTCTTTTCGTCCACCGCCAAGGAAAAACAGTGCCAAGCACGACGGCAAAAGATTGCCAAGCAGCGTGTAGAAAATAAATCCGTATCGCCCGAAAAAGCCGTAAATGGCGTTGTAATATTTATTGCAAAACAGTACGAACACAAACGCGCCGACGTTCAAAACAAGCGAAATGAGCGTTTTGTGTTTGATGGGCAAAAGCCGCGCGGTGAAGTTGGACGCGTACTGCATCGGCGTTGCCACGTAGACGAATAAAACGGCGCATAAAAGATACACGAAAATCAAATCCACGCGCCCGATTAGGGTAAGGGGCGGAAAATATTGCGCAATCTTTGCAAAGGCGTAGTGCACACGCGGCGCAACGGACGAAAACAAGCCGTAAAAGATAGCCAAAAACAAAAGCGTGCAAAGCGCGCCTACACCGTAGCCGATGGTGATTTTTTTTGCGTCGCCCTTTTGATAGGACATATTTCCCAAAAGCGGCAACAAAAGCGCAACGTCTGCAAAATGGGGCGCTGTATATTTGATTGCGTACATGGTATCCCCGAATTTGCGTTCAAACAGCGGAAACAGCGATGTTATATCCGCTTCAAAGACGGACATAACCATCAAAATGACAAAAGGAATTACGAACAAAAACAGCGATAAATCTCCAAACCGTCCAAGCGTTTTCACTCCGCGCATACATAAAAACGCAGAAAAAAAGAAGAAAAACGCAAAAGCAAAGGTCGTGGGCGAAGTGTCGAAAAAGACGGCGTAAACCAGCTTTTCCAAATCCAAAAGCGGTAAAACGGCGGTAAACAAAAAGAAAAGCGCGTACACCAAGTAGAACGCGTAAATGCCCTTGCCAAGCCGTTCTTCCAAGCGCACAAACAGCGGTTTTTTTGATTTGGAAACGGTGTATAAAACACCCAAAAGCACCGCCGTTTGCGATAAAAACTGTAAAAAAGCAGGGAGCAATAAATCGCCGCCTGCAAACTGCGCAAGCAGGGACGGAAGCTCTAACATTTTATAAATAGGCAACACGAACGCGGCGAAAAGCGCAATTTGTCTGCCGTAAATATGCGAATTTTCAGGGGGATTTAATAAAGCGTTCATCAAAACTCTCCTTATTTTTTCAAGTTTTATTCGTCGTTCAAACGCATGCGTGTTTTATTTTTCGAGCGTAAAGTTTTCGGGCGTTTGGTTAAGTTTTGCATATTCGTTTTGACAACCGTGTCGCGCAAATCGCGGCGGATAAGCGGCGAAAACGGGGCTAAAATGGGCGTGCCGAAGCTGTCGGCGGAAATCAAATACACAAGCAAGAACGCCGTGCAAATGACAATACCCAACGGCCCGATTGCGCCTGCGACCAGCAAGAAAACCCAACGCAAAATAGAGCCCGTTTCCACAAAGTTTGGCACGGTGTAAAGACAAATCCCCGACAGCGCGACGATGATGATGGCGGGCGTGGATAAAAACCCTGCCGACACCGCCGTTTCACCCAAAACCAGAGCCCCGACTACGGATAAGGACATACCCACGTATTTGGGCATACGGATACTCGCTTCCTTCAAAATTTCCAAAAGGAAGAGCACCACGAACATTTCCATAGCGGGGGATAGGGGAAGCTCGCGCACGCTGCTTGCGATGGTCAGCATCAAGCCAAGCGGCAAAAGCTGCATTTTAAAAAGCTGTGCGGAAACGTAAAACGCCGGCGATAAAATGGCGACAAGCAACGCAAAAAGCCGCAAAAAACGGAAAATCGTTGCCATAAACGGCGACACGAAATAATCTTCGCTGCTTTGGAAATCTTCCGTTAAAATATACGGCAAAGTGAGCGCGATCGGCGAACCGTCGACAAGGATACCCACGCGCCCTTCCGCTATTTTTGCCGCGAATACGTCGGGCTTTTCCGTTGTCCCGACCGCACGGAAAACGGAGTGCTTTCGGGGTGCTAACAGCGCCGCGATGTACGAAGAATCGGGCACGATATCTATCGACAGCGATTGCAATTTTTTCAAAA
Organism: Candidatus Scatosoma sp.; assembly: GCA_045533485.1. Taxonomy (GTDB): domain Bacteria; phylum Bacillota; class Clostridia; order Christensenellales; family Borkfalkiaceae; genus Scatosoma. The sequence continues at coordinate 28,819 of JAZSHX010000035.1, forward strand.
TTTCGTCTTTTAGCTTGCTATCGCTTGTGCCGTTTAGCCAGCACACGCTCACCGCCGTGTCCGATTGTTTTCCCACGCGCACGGTTTGAAAGGAGAGCGCAGGCGATTTTAAGCGTCGTCTAACCAGTGCCATATTCGTTTTGATATCTTCGATAAACCCTTCGCGCGGACCTTTCACGGCAATATCCGTAGGCGGCTCGGTAATCGTTCGCACGGGGATAAGCTTTGCCCCAACGATAAAAAGCGTGGGCAGTCCGTCTACAAGCAAAAGCGAATTGCCGTCTAAAACTTCCTGCACGGCTTCGCCCAACGTTTGCACGATTTTCAGTTCGGGAAACTGCGCCGTTTGCATAACGCTTTGCTCCTTCATCTCATACCTGCCCCCGTCTTTTTCCGTATTTTCGTTGTTTTTTTGCGTTTTTGAGCAAAGCTGAGAAAAGGAAAACGGGCGCGCGATAAGCTCCCCTAAAAGCTGTTTGTTGACTAATCCATCGGCATAGACAAGCGCGCAAGCCACGCCGTCCTGCGTGGCAAACGAATAGGTCAAAACGTCTTCGGACGGCAACGCTTTTTTGACTGTTTGTACATTTTGTTGCAAATTATTTTTTAAGGTATTCACAATCCAAGTATGTTAAAATTAGATGAAAACTATCCGCTTTTTATTGACTTTTTTGCGCGTGCGTGGTACACTTAATAGGAAGAGAAAAGCAAGGAGAAACGCAGGTGGAAAACGCAATCGTATTACAAGAAAACGAAGTGCTGGACGACATGATGCTGGACGGGCTGAAAATCGTGCAAAACACCAAGCTGTACCGCTTTACGTCCGATTCCGTGCTGCTTTCTAAATTTGCCCAAGCAAAAAATGGGGATACGGTAGCCGATTTTTGCGCAGGCAGCGGTATCGTGGCTTTTCATTTCCACGCGCTTAATAGACACGACAAGAAAAATTTAAGCTATACGCTGTTTGAGCTGCAGGAAGAATTGTCTGCGCTTTCTAAAAAAACCGCAATATATAACGGCTTTACCGAGTTTGCTTTTGAGCAAGGTCCTTTGCAGGAAACGAGCAAAAAATACAACGAAAGCTTTTCACTTGTGCTTTGCAATCCGCCTTACGAAAACGGGGGTATTGAAAACGACGATTATAAAAAGGCGATATGCCGAAAGGAAATTACCGTAACGCTCAAAGATATCACGAAAGCCGCGGCGCGCGTGTTGAAATTTGGCGGAAGGTTTTGTCTTTTGCATCGCGCGGATAGGTTGGCGGAAGTGTGCTACACCTTAAAGCAAAGCAATATCGAAGTGAAGAAAATTCAATTCGTAGGGGGCAGGGTTGCGTCGAAACCGTATTTGGTGATGGTGGAAGGTGTGAAAGGCGGCAAGCCCAACTGCCAAATTTTGCCTACCGTTTATAACACGGCGCATAACGCGAAAGGAGAAAACGATGATTAGTTTTGTGGCAACGCCGATAGGAAACTTAAAGGATATTACGCTTCGCGCGTTGGAAACGCTTAAAGAAGCGGACGTGATTTTTTGCGAAGATACGCGCCACACCTTAAAGCTGTTGAACGCGTACGAAATCAAAAAACCTTTGCAAGCGTGCCATAAATTCAACGAAACGCAAGCGGCGCAAAAAATTTTAGAAGCGGCGCGGCGCGGTGAAAAGGTAGCGGTGGTGAGTGACGCAGGTACGCCCGTTGTGTCCGATCCCGGCAATAAGGTATGCCAAATTTTGCGTGAAGCCGGTGAGCCGTATACGCTCATCCCCGGCGCAAGCGCGTTCGTGGCGGCGCTCGTGCTGTCGTCGCTCAAAGCGGACAGATTTGCGTTTATCGGGTTTTTGCCCGACAAGGCAAGCGAAAAACGCGCGGTTTTGGAAAAATATAAGGATTTAGACTTGACGCTTACCTTCCACAGCGCGCCCCAAGACGTCGACAAGGATATCAAGGCGATGGCGGAAGTGTTTGGCAACAGAAAAGCGGCGGCTGTGCGCGAAATCACCAAGCTGCACGAAGAAACGCAAATTTTTAACCTGCAAGACGGGTTAGACGGAGAAAAGCGCGGCGAATACGTGTTGGTAGTCGAAGGCGCAACGCAAAAGGAAAACCCCTTAAACAGCTTGACGGAAAAGGAGCACATTTTACATTATATAAACCAAGGGTTGGACAAAAAGGAAGCGCTCAAACGCGCGGCGAAGGATCGCGGCGTGACGAAATCGGCGTTGTATCCGTTTGCAATCGATTTGTAAAGGACATAGAAAAGCAAAAAACGCCGTATACTCTTTTAAGGAGAAAAAAAATATGTTTGAATATTATATATTTTTTATGATACTCATTTTAATTGTCGGGGGCTGGTCGTATGCGGCAAGCGCGAAAGTACAGCGCACCTTTCAGGCGCAAATGCAAATCGGTACGCGTTCGCACATGACGGGCTACGATACGGCAGTGCGGTTGTTGCGAGCCGGCGGCGTGACGGATATTTCCGTACACCGCGTAAAGGGCACGCTCACCGACCATTATCACCCCACCAAAAAGCAGGTGAATTTATCGCAAAGCGTGTACGCGAACGATTCGATTGCCGCCGTGGCGGTTGCCGCGCACGAAATCGGGCACGTAATGCAAAAAAAGAGTGGGTATGCGCCCTATAAACTGCGCGCGTGGCTTGTGCCTATCACGAATTTCGGCTCACGTTTGGCGTTGCCCCTTGTGCTCGTCGGGCTTATTTTGGATATTGCCGTGGGCTTTACGCAGGAACAAACGCTTGGGTATATGCTGGCGATGGCAGGCGTGGCGCTGTACGGGCTTTCGACGGTGTTTGCGCTTGCAACTCTGCCCGTGGAATACAACGCAAGCAAAAGAGCCAAGAAAATGCTTTTAGAGCAAGGCATTATCACGGAGCAGGAATTGCCGTATGCTCAGCAAATGCTGGACGCGGCGGCGAAAACGTACGTGGCGGCGTTGGCGACTTCGCTTGTATACTTTTTGCGGTTTGCCGTTTGGGTGTTGATGATTTTCGGTAACCGTTCGCGGCGCGATTGACAAGATTATGAAAAAACAAACGGACAGCATAAAATTCGGCGACAAGGGCGCAGTGCAAATGATTGCGCACAGGGGGCTTTCGGGCTTGGAAACGGAAAACACCTGCGCGGCGTTTGTCGCGGCTGGCGTGAAAAGCTATTTCGGTATTGAAACGGACGTGCACGTGACGAAAGATAAGCAGTTTATTTGCGTGCACGACGACAATTTGAAACGCATAGCAGGGTTGGACCTTGTTGTGGAAGAAACCGGCTTCGCCACGCTTAGAAAGGTGCGCCTTGTGGACAGCAACGGTTTGCAAAGGGAAGATTTGTGTTTGCCGAGCTTAGAAGAATATTTTTCCATTTGTAAGCGTTATCAAAAAACGGCAGTTTTAGAGCTAAAAAACCCGATGGATAAGGACATGGTATGGGCGATTGCGGAAAAAGCAGTGCAAATGCAAATGCTGGAAAGCGTGATTTTTATTTCCTTTTCCGCGGAAAATTTGTTGTTTTTGCGGGAAAAATACCCCACGACAAACGCGCAGTTTTTAACGGAAACAGCAACAGAGCAAGAGCTTGCGTTTATGATAGAAAACCACTTCGACGCCGACCTTTTTGATGGGTGCGTAACCAAAGAAAAGGTGGAAAAACTGCACGCGCACGGATTAAAAGTCAACGTGTGGACGGTGGATAGCATGGATCAAGCGCAAAAAATGCGCGATTGCGGCGTGGATTTTATTACAAGCAACGTGCTGGAATAAATTGACAACAAAGGAAAAATATAGTATACTAATACTGTTGTATAAGAAATACAACAGTATTTTTCGACAAAACGGATAAAAATGGCAAAATTTCACAGTGCGATTGTTTACAATGCGCGCGTGTGGGGTATAAATAGACAACTGCGCTTTACATAAAGCGAAAAAAGGAGAACTACATTGAACAAGAAAAAATCCTGGTTTTGGGTGGTGCTTGGCTTAATTGCGCTGGCACTTGTCGTATTTTTTATAGCTGATGCACTCAACGGCGCAAAGGAAGTTTCTTCGTCGGAGTTCATCGCGCGTCTTGCCGCAGGTGAAATCCACGAACTTTATATCGACGCTTATAACTGGACGGGGTACACTTTAAATGCGGACGGTATGCGTACTGCCGCGTATACGGCAACTATGCCCAGCGTTTACGATTTTCAATCGTTTGTTACTTTTGTAAGCGGTTCGGGTATTGATATCAGCAAAGTTAGCATCAAAATGGCAGACCCCAACGCAGGCAGTATTTGGTCCAGCTTATTCCCCATTTTGGGTATCGTTTTGGTTGCCGTGCTTTTCCTTTGGATTATGCGCAGTGCGGCAGGCGGCGGCGCGCCGAATATGAGCATCAGCAAAAACAAGGCGCACGTGCAAAACAATTTACACGTTCGTTTTGCGGACGTTGCAGGCGCGGAAGAAGAAAAGGAAGAATTGCAGGAAATCGTCGATTTCTTGAAAAATCCCAGAAAATTCTCATCGCTTGGCGCGCGTATTCCGTCGGGCGTATTGCTGGTAGGCCCTCCGGGCACGGGTAAAACGCTGTTTGCCAAAGCCGTTGCAGGCGAAGCAGGCGTACCCTTCTTCTCCGTGTCGGGTTCTGATTTTGTAGAAATGTACGTGGGTGTGGGTGCAAAGCGTGTGCGCGATTTGTTTGATATGGCGAAAAAGGCGCAGCCCTGCATTATCTTCATCGACGAAATCGACGCAGTGGGCAGACGCCGCGGCGCAGGTCTTGGCGGCGGTCACGACGAGCGCGAACAAACGCTCAACCAAATTTTGGTGCAAATGGACGGTTTTGAAGCCAACGAAGGCATTATCGTGATGGCGGCAACCAACCGCGAAGACATTTTAGACCCTGCACTGCTTCGTCCCGGTCGTTTCGACAGACGCATCAATGTCAACCTGCCCGACGTGAAAGGCCGTGAACAAATTTTGAAGGTGCACGCAAGAAACAAACCCATGTCGCCTGACGTCAACTTTAAGACGGTGGCGCGTATTACGGCAGGCTTTTCGGGTGCAGAGCTTGCAAACCTTTTGAACGAAGCGGCGATTTTGGCGGCGCGCGCAGGCAAAAAGACCATCGGCAATTTGGAATTGTACGACGGTATCAACAAAGTGATTATGGGTCCGCAAAAGAAGAGTCGCGTCGTTACCGAATCGGACAAACGCTGCACGGCGTACCACGAAGCAGGTCACGCGATTTTGGCTTGTCTTTGCAAGCATTGCGACCCTGTGCACGAAGTTTCCATTATTCCCCGCGGCCGCGCGGCTGGCTACACGATGACGCGCCCCGAAACGGACGACAACGACGTTTCGTATAATAAGCTTGTCGACAGCATTTGTATGGCGCTCGGCGGCAGAGTTGCGGAAGAGCTGGTAATTCAAGACGTAACGACGGGCGCAAGCGCCGATTTACAGCACGTATCTTCGTTGGCGCGCCGTATGGTAACGCAGTGGGGTATGAGCGATAAGCTTGGGCTTGTGGCGTACGACAGCGACCAACCCGTGTTTATGGGTATGGAATACGGTCACAGCGAACGTGCGTATTCGCAGGAAACGGCAAGCACGATTGATAACGAAATTAGAAGAATTATCGACGAAGCGCATAAGCGCGCCGTGAAAATGCTTAAAGAAAACCGCGAAATTTTAGACAATATGTCGCGCGTGCTTGTGGAAAAGGAAACCATTTACACGGAAGAAGTGGCGATGCTCATGAAAGGCGCGTCGTATAAAGAAGTGATTGCGCACATGGACGAAAAGGAAAATACGCACAAAGACAATCCGTTTATGTTCGCTACGCAACCGAGCAAGGAACACGTCGTACAAGACGAAGCTGCGGAAAATCAACCTGCGGAAGAAACGCAAACCGCGGATGAACAAGCGGTTGAAGAACCTGTTGAAAAAGCGGTGGAAGTGCAGGAAAGCGTGGAAAACAGCGAAGAAAAAGACGAAGAATAAGCAAAAGTAAGGGGGCGACGGGTAAAGTTGCCCCTTGCTTGCAAAAAAAGGAAAGTATATGAACAAACCCAAAAAACGCAAATCTTTCAACGTGGATTTTCAGCAAAGAAAAGTGCCTATTTCCTTGATAGATACGGATTGTGCGCTGGACGCGTTTGATAAAAAGGAGTTAAAAACACGCGCGGCGTATATTATGCTCAACGGCGCGCCGACGTTTGCCGTCAACGAAAAGGCGGACGGGCGGTTTACGCTTCTTTCGGGCGAAAAGGATTTTCACGCAACGCGGCTTGCAGGCGTGAAAGAGTGCGAAGTGCGCGCGTATGCGTTCACGGAAGAGCACGCGGAATCGTTTAGCATCGTCGAACGCTTGAAAGCAGGGGATATGGGCGCTATGGAGCAGGCGTATCAAATGAAACGCTTGCTTGCGGAATTTGATTTTACGCAGGAAGACGTGGCGGCTTTAATCGGTTGTTCGCGCCCTGCCGTGGCGAATACGTTGCGGCTGTTGACGTTAGAGCCGACGGTGGTGGGCTTGATTGAAAGCGGTCAATTATCCGCAGGCCACGCGCGTACACTTGTGCGTGTACCCAAAGACAAACAGCTTGCGTTTGCGCAGGAAGCGATAAAGCGCGGCTATTCGGTGCGTGAAATGGAACGCGCGGTAAAGGTGTTTTTAACGCCGCCCGAAGTGATGCAAGCGGAAGCGCAAGCCAAAGCCAACGCAAAGGGCGCGGAGCTGAAAGCGTTTGTGGAGCGTATGCGGAGCGTGTACCGCACCAAGGTGTCGCTTATCGGAAACGACAAAAAAGGCCGCATTTACATTGATTATTATTCGCCCGAAGATTTATACCGCTTTGAAGAGTTTTTAGACATCATCGAACAGCGGTTGTAAGGAATAGGAAAAGCCAAATCCCCCCAAACTAACGTGGGGGGATTTTTCTATGGCAAAAACAAAGAATAAAAACGGCGCAGGCGCGCTTTTCAAAGGCGCGGCGTGGATTGCGCTGGGCGGATTTGTCGCCAAAGTGATCGGGGCGCTGTACCGTATTCCGCTCACCAACGCCATCGGCGGTAAGGGTATCGGTTTATATCAAATGGTGTACCCCGTGTACTGTCTTTTATTGACCGTGTCATCGTCGGGAATACCGTCGTCGATTGCCAAGCTCACGGCGGAGAAAATCGGGCGCGGCGAAAGCGCGCAGACGCTTCTAAAAACGGCGATGCGGCTGTTTTTGATTATCGGCGCGCTGGGTACGGTGTTGATGTGTATCGTGTCGCCGTTGCTGGTGAAAGCGCAGGGCAGCGAAGAAGTGCTGTTTGGGTATTACGCGTTAGCGCCGTCGGTGTTTATCGTGGCGCTCATTTCCGTTTTTCGTGGGTATTTTCAAGGCAAGAATAAAATGTTTCCCACGGCGGCAAGCGAAATTATCGAACAGCTTGTCAAGGTGGGCGTAGGGCTGTTTTTTGCGTGGAAATTTCAAGATAACGTTGCGCTTGCCGTGGTGTATTTGCTTTTGGCAGTGTCTATATCGGAGCTGGTTGCGTGCCTTTTTATGGTGCTTGTTTATCGTCGTCATAAACGCAGGGAAACGCCGTTAAAAACGCAAAACGACGGGGGCAGGGTTGCGATGAAACACATTTTACGCATTAGCTTACCCGTCACTGTAAGTGCGGGGTTAATCCCCCTTTCGTCGCTTATCGACAGTGTATTTGCGGTGCGGCTTTTGGGAAAATATGCAAGCGACAGCGTGAGCTTATACGGGCTTTTTGCAGGGGGTGCGGTGACGGTGATTAACCTGCCCGTGTCTATTTGCTACGGTATCGCGGCGGCAAGTATTCCTGCGGTGGCTTTGGCGAAAGCGCAAACGGAGCGATTGCAGGGCGAAAAGCAAACCACAGTAAAAAAGCGCGTGAAAAACACGGTGCGGAGAAAATGGCTGTTTTCGCTTATTATCACGGCGACGATTGCTCTACCTGCGGCGGTGGGGCTGTACTTGTTTGCCGAGCCGATAGCAAAAATTATTTACAAAAACTTAAAGCAAGACGAATTGCAAACGCTGTCCGCGCTTATTCGCGCCTTTTCCTTGTCGGCGTTCACACTCTCCTGCGCGCAAACGCTGTCGGCGTGTTTGACGGCGCAAGGCAAACCGCAGTACTCCGCGCTGTCGATGGGGGTGGGGATGGCGGTGAAAACGGCGGTGTATGCCGTGCTGTTGAAAAATCCGCAAATCTCCGTTTTTGGGCTGGCGTATGCGACGAATATCGGTTATTTGGTTGCTTTTTTTATGGATTTGGTGTATAATTTTGTTGTATCAAGACCGCGCGGAGAAAAACCGACGCGCGCGAAAGGACAAGAAAAGGAAAAAGTAATATGATTACGATTATCGGGCTTGGAAACGAACAAGGGGATTTGACCAAACGCGGCGAAGCGTGTATTTTGCAGGCGGCGAAGTCGCACGCGAAAATTTTCGTGCGCACGGCGCTTACCAAATCCTATCAATCGGTGCTGGATTTGGGTGTGGAACACCAAACGCTGGACGAAATTTATAAGAAGAGCAAAAATTTCGCTACGCTTACTAAAAATTTGGTGAAAGCCGTTATAGACAGCGGCGAAAACACGGTGTATTTGGTGGACGGAAACGTGACGGAAGACGTGTCGGCAAAAGCGCTTATCAAACGTTTGAAAGGCAAAGTGCAGGTGATTGACGGCGTTTCAAAAGTGTCGCAAATTGCGCGCGCGGCAAATCTTGTCGGCTGTTCGTACACCGCCGTTTCCGCGTATGAGCTTTTCGACGAAGCGGCGCAAGGGACGCTTTCCCTGCCTTTGATTGTCTACGATTTGGACGATAGGGCGTTTGCAAGCGATTGTAAACTGCTTTTGGGGGATTTATTCGGCGAAGAAAGCAAAATTAAGTTCGTACAAGACGGAAAAATCAAAAAAATACAGCTTTTTGAGCTGGACAGAGCAAAAAATTACGATTATTCGACGGCGCTTGTTATCGAAAAAACCGACTTATTGCATAAAAAACGTTTCACGTTAAACGATTTACACGAAATCGTGATGCGGTTACGCGCGCCCGACGGGTGTCCTTGGGATAAAGTGCAAACGCACGAAAGCATTAAAATGTCGGCGGTGGAAGAAGCGTATGAGCTTGTTGACGCGATTGACGCGCAGGACGACGATAAAATTTTAGAAGAAACGGGCGACGTGTTGATGCAGGTGGTATTCCACGCGGTATTAAAGGAAGAAACGGGCACGTTTACCTTGACCGACGTTATTTCCGCCGTTTGTGAGAAGCTGATATTTAGGCACTCCCACGTGTTCGGTACGGACGGGGCTACGGACGAAAACAGCGCGCTGTCCGTTTGGGAAAAAAATAAAATGAAAGAGAAAAAGCAGGAAACGTTTGGCGATAGCGTGAACGACGTGCCGAAATGTTTCCCTGCGGCGATGCGTGCGCAAAAAGTAGGCAAGCGCGCGGCGAAAGCAGGACTGGATTTTGCCAGCGTGGAAGACGCGGCAGTGCGCGTGCAGGAAGAACTGCAAGAGTTTTTGCAGGCAAGAAAACAGGGCGACAAGGAACAAATAGAAAAGGAGCTTGGCGACGTGTTGTTTTCCGTGGTGAACGTAGGCAGAAAGGCAGGATGCGACACGGAAAAGGCGCTCAAAGAAAGCACGGAGCGTTTTGCAAAGCGGTTCACACTTGCCGAACAAATGGCGATTGCGGATGGAAAAGACGTAACAAAGCTGACTGAAAGTGCGTGGGATACTTACTATTTGGCGGCGAAAAAGAAATTACAGGAAAACGAATAAAAAGCAAATAAAAACCAACGAAAAACACAAAACGACGGGGGCAGGTATGCGATTACAGCCGATTTCTATCGGGAGCGTGAAAATTGAAAATAACGTGTTTTTAGCGCCGCTTGCCGGTTACACGAACTATGCGATGCGTCGGCTTTGCAAAGGCTACGGCGCAGGACTTTGCTACACGGAAATGGTAAGCGCGAAGGGCTTAAAATACGGCAGTGAGAACACGGAAGAGTTGCTGTACACGGACGCGGACGAAGGGCTTTGCGCGGCGCAAATTTTCGGCAGTGAGCCGGACACGATGCGCCTTGCATGCGAACATAAAGCGTTGCAGCCGTTCCCGATAATTGATATCAATATGGGCTGCCCCGTGCCGAAAATTTATAAAAACGGCGAAGGGAGCGCGCTTTTGGAAAACCCTGTTTTGGCAGAAAAAATCGTCAAAGAGTGTGTAAAAAGCGGAAAAATCATTACCGTGAAAATGCGCATCGGCGTGCGCGATAAGGAGCATATCACTACAGAATTTGCTAAGCGTATGGAAGGCGCAGGCGCAAGTTTGATCACCGTACACGGGCGCACGCGCGATAAAATGTACGCAGGCGAAGTGGACTACGCGGAAATTGCGGCGGCGAAAAACGCGGTGAAAATACCCGTAATCGCTAACGGCGGCGTGTTTAGCGATAAAGACGCGGAAAACCTGCTTGCCCAAACGGGCGCGGACGGCGTAATGGTGGCGCGTGCGGCGCTTTTTGACCCGCAAATCTTTTGTCAATTGACGGGAAAAGAGCGTGAAAGTAAGCTGACTATGTTCCAAAAACAAATGCAATGGACAAGGCAGGTATGCGACGAACGCTTCACGACGGTGTTTATGCGCAAGATGGCTGCGTTTTACGTAAAGGGAGAGCGCGGTGCAAGCGCGTGTAAGGAACGACTTTTCAAAGCGACTACGCCCGAAGAAATTTTGCAAATTGCAAAGGAAATGTGGGGAAGATAAAACAAGTGAAAAGTTAGCGAAAAAATAAAAAAAGCACGGAAATACATATAGAATAATTGCTTTTTTTGTAAAAATCGGCTATAATAAACAGGTAGACAAAGAAAAAAGTTTTGGAGGAATTATACAATGCCCTTAGTAACAACGAAAGATATGTTCAAAAAGGCGTACGAAGGCAAATATGCAATCGGTGCGTTTAACGTGAACAACATGGAAATGATTCAAGCGATCGTGGAAGCAGCGAACGAAGAAAAATCGCCCGTAATTTTGCAGGTGTCCGCAGGCGCAAGAAAATACGCTAACCCTGTATATTTAAGACACTTGGTAGCGGCAGCGGCGGAAACGACGGATATTCCCCTTGCAATGCACCTTGACCACGGCGCGGATTTTGAAATTTGCAAAGCGTCCATCGACAGCGGTTTCACGTCGGTTATGATTGACGCGTCTTCGCATCCTTGGGAAGAAAATATCGCAATCACCAAAAAGGTTGTTGAATACGCACACGACCACGGCGTAGTGGTAGAAGCGGAGCTTGGTAAGCTTGCAGGCATTGAAGACGACGTAAACGTTGACGCGGCTGACGCGCAATTCACTTCCCCTGACGAAGTGGAAGAATTTACGCAACGCACGGGTATCGACTCGCTTGCAATCGCTATCGGTACCAGCCACGGCGCATACAAGTTTAAACCCGGTCAAGATCCCAAATTGCGTTTGGATATTTTGGAAGAAATCGGCAAGCGTTTGCCTGGTTTCCCCATCGTTTTGCACGGCGCTTCGTCCGTTCCCCAAGACAAAGTTGCGATCGTAAATCAATTTGGCGGTCACATGCCCGACGCAATCGGTATTCCCGAAAGCGAGCTTAGAAAAGCGGCGCAAATGGCAGTTTGCAAAATCAACATCGACAGCGACCTTCGCGTAGCGTTCACGGCGGCGCTTCGTAAGCATTTCAACGATTTCCCCGGCCACTCCGACCCCCGTCAATATCTTGGCGACGCGCGTGCATGGATGAAGGAAATGGTAAAACACAAAATCGTCAACGTGCTTGGCTCTGCAGGCAAAATCTAAACAAAAAAACAAACCGCTCCTTGAAAAAGGGGCGGTTATTGTTGGTTGTTGTATATAGTACGCGCACGCGTGAGAAAATAAAAACGGCAAAGCAGTTTTGCGATGCCGTTTATTTTTATTGTAGCGTTTTATTTTTTCTTCATGGGTATCGGTCCGTTTTGGCAAATATGTTGCACGTCAACCACTTGTACGTAAGGGTCAACGATGGTGTGCGCCCATTTCCATTTTCTAAAACGGATAGGTTGCCAAAGCCAGTAAATGCCAAGCGTCAAAATACCAAACAGTTCCCACTTAAATACCGTCCAAGCAAAAGAGAAAACCTTTGCGTTAAAATAAACGGGGTGTCCGCTGATAACCGTGTGCTTTGTTTCCCAACGAAGCATAATGATAATCGACCAAGCGCTACCGATGCAAGCCAAGACGATAATGGGAATTCCCGAAAGCGCGACGATTAGAAGAAATAAAACGGTTTGTTCGGAGAACGCCGCGCCGATGATAATCAAGGGTAAACAGACGGCGCTGTATACGCCTGCAAGCACGCCAAAAGGCAAGGCGGCGAAAAATGCTTTGAAGCACGAACCGATATACCCTTTAAGCTTGCCTTCGAAACGGCTTTTCTTGACGGGCATAACGGTGTTTACGCAAACCGGATTGTCGATAGCGGGATTAGGATAGAACATAACTTCTCCTTACACAAAGTTCATTATATATAGTATACTATATATAAAATAAAAAGTCAATAGGGAATGCGGAGAAAAAAAGAAAAAAATTAGAAATACCGCGCAGTGTTTTGCACTGCGCGGTAAAGATGTACAATTTGGTTGAGATTATCTCATCGTGGGATAGCTGAAGTAAGCGGGTTGATAGCTTGCGTTCAATGCTCTTTGTTGTGCGGGAGCGTTGTAGTACGTTTGCATTTCCATTACGGGAGCTTCTTCATCGATAACGGTATGAGCGGTTCTCCATTGTTTCACTTTGATGGGAAGCCACAAACCGAAGATAAGAACCGTGAATACGGTTGCGAAGAACCATTTGATACCTTTGAAGGTAAGGTTCCACGTTTTGCCCGTGAATTTCAAACGGTAGCCGTTTACTCTCGTGTGTCTAACGAACCAACGTTGACGGATGTTGGAGAACCAAGCACAAGCGAATACGAAGCCGAAGAACGCAAGAGCGCCGCCGACAACGAGAACGACCGTGGTAAGTTCAATAACTTCCAAAACGCCGAGAAGAAGGGGAGCTGCGAAGATTGCAAGAGCGAATACGAATGCCAAGAAAGCAACGACCGTTCTGCCAATCAAGCCACCCAACTTGCCGTCAAATTCACTCGTGGGAAGCACGGAGTAGAAGTTGTTGTACATGTTTTGTTGATGAGTATTTTGTTGTTTAGCCATGGATAAAACTCCTTTATTTAGTATACTGTGTAATTATTATACATTACATTATATAAATTGTCAAGAGAAAATTGAAAGTTTTTTTAAAAAAATTAGAAAAATTTTCATAAATCTATCACATTTCTTTGGGTAGGCAAAAACTTTTTGAAAAAAAGCGAAAAAACGGCAAAAAAGTGACGTACACCGCGTTGAAATCATTGACGAAAAATTAAAAGTGTGGTAGAATATTACACGGACAAGCAGAGCTCCATTGTTTTTGCGTGCCCAAAAAAAGAGATAAATAAATTTTATTCAAATAAAGGAGAAATTCATTATGGCAAACGTAAAAGTTGCAATCAACGGTTTCGGTCGTATCGGCCGTCTTGCGTTCAGACAAATGTTCGGCGCAGAAGGTTACGAAGTAGTAGCAATCAACGACCTTACCAGCCCCTCCATGCTTGCGCACCTTCTTAAATATGACTCTGCGCAAGGCAGATACGCGCTTGGCGATACGGTTTCCGCTGACGACGAAGCAGGTACGATCACCGTAAACGGCCAAACGATCAAAATTTATGCAGAAAAAGACGCAGTAAACTGCCCTTGGGCTGCTTTGGACGTAGACGTAGTGCTTGAATGCACCGGCTTCTACACGTCGAAAGCAAAATCCGAAGCGCACATCAAAGCAGGCGCAAAGAAAGTTGTTATTTCCGCTCCCGCAGGTAACGACCTTCCTACCATCGTTTACAGCGTAAACGAAAAGACGCTTCAAAAGAGCGACGCGATCATTTCCGCAGCTTCCTGCACCACCAACTGCCTTGCTCCCATGGCAAACACGCTCAACAAGCTTGCGAAAATCAAAAAAGGTTATATGACCACGATTCACGCATACACGGGCGACCAAATGGTACTTGACGGTCCCCACAGAAAGGGTGACTTCCGTCGTGCAAGAGCAGCTGCTGCAAACATCGTTCCCAACTCCACGGGCGCAGCAAAGGCTATCGGTCTTGTAATTCCCGAACTCAACGGCGTGCTTGACGGTTGCGCACAACGCGTTCCCGTTCCCACCGGTTCGCTTACCCAACTTGTTGCAATTTGCGAAGGCGAAGTGGACGCAGCTACGGTAAACGCAGCAATGAAGGCAGCGGCTTCCGCATCCTTCGGCTACACCGAAGAAGAAATCGTTTCTTCCGACATCGTTGGTATCACCTACGGTTCGCTCTTCGACGCTACGCAAACGAAGTGCATGCCTATGGGCGATGGCAACACGCTTGTAAAGGTAGTTTCTTGGTATGACAACGAAAACTCCTACACCAGCCAAATGGTAAGAACGATTAAATACTTCGCAGAACTTTAATCTTTCGTAAAAAATCAACACCGCACTCTAAAAGGGGTGCGGTGATTTTTTATTATTTCAAGTTGACAAACGGTTGCTTTTCTTGCGCGCGCGTGATATAATAAAGACAGCATTATATAATAATGTAAAGGAGAAAAGGGTATATGAAACCGAAAAAGATGCTTTCTATTCTGCTTGCAACGGTGACGGCTGTGCTGGCACTGAGCTTGTCTGCCTGCAATTTGTTTGGCGATAATTCGTCGTCTTCCCCGAAAAGCGGAAAGGTAATCGATTATAAAAATATCGTAATGAGTTGTTTGGGGGATAGCATCACAGACGAAGCAAACGGAGAAAAATACCCCACGATGCTTAGAAAGGAATACGGCTATAAAGAAGTGAATAACTATGCAAAGAGCGGTGCGACGATTACGACGCTCAACGAAAGCAACAGTTTACAACAGCAAATCGAACGTGTGGACGAAAACAGCGACATTATTTCCGTTTTGGCTGGCGTAAACGATTTCCTTTTTTATTCCGCACCCAAAGGCAAAAAGGGCTTCACCGACACGGCCACCTTTTACGGCGCTGTGGATACGCTTATCAAGGGCTTGAAAGCGCGCTGTCCAAACGCGTACATTTTCTTTATGACGCCGTATAAGTGTCAATGGAAAGACGGGCGCGCGTACGATAAGGAAAATCAAGCAGGTTTGATTTTGTCCGATTACGTGAATATTATCATTGAATTGTGCGATCAATACGGTTTGGATTATTTGAACCTTTACGTGGACGGCGGTTTTGATTTCACCAACCCCACGTACACGGCGGACGGCTTGCATCCCTTGGGGCGTTTCTACGAAGAGTTCACTATGCCGATGGTAGGGGAATTTATCGAAAAAAATTACCCGTCCTTTGCTAAGGCAAAAATGACGGAAAGCGTAGCCGTAGACGCATAAAAAACATAAAACGGGCGTACCATGTACGCGATTATCGCAAAAAACAACCCCTTTCGGTATAACGCCGAAAGGGGTTAATTGTTGGCTAAAACCTATTAAAATTCAAGTTTTTCTTGGATATAGGCAATCGCTTCGTCTACGGACACGCGGATTTGTTCCATCGTGTCGCGGTCGCGCACGGTCACCGTGCCGTTTTCCAAGGTGTCGAAATCGACGGTTACGCAGAAGGGCGTGCCGATTTCGTCTTGACGGCGGTAGCGCTTACCGATAGAGCCCGTGATATCGTAGGTGGTGGGGAATTTTTTCATCATCTTTGCGTAAATTTCGTCGGCTTTTTCGCTTAAATTCTTTTGCAAAGGCAACACAGCGCACTTGTAAGGAGCAAGGGCAGGGTGCAAACGAAGCACCGTACGGATATCGTTCTTTTCCGCGTCAACTACTTCTTCATCGTACGCGTCGGTGAGGAACGCAAGTACCACACGGTCGGCGCCGAGCGAGGGTTCTACTACGTAGGGAACGTAGCGTTCGCCCGTTACGGGGTCTACGTAATCGATGGGTTTACCGCATTCTTTCGCGTGTTGGGACAAATCGTAATCCGTTCTGTCCGCAATACCCCAAAGTTCGCCCCAGCCGAACGCGAATTTATATTCAAAGTCGGTGGTTGCTTTGGAATAGAAGCAAAGCTCTTCGGGGGAGTGGTCGCGAAGGTGCAGGTTTTCTTCCTTCATGCCCAGCGACAACAGCCAGTTTTTGCAAAAATCTTTCCAGTACGCAAACCATTCCAAATCGGTGCCGGGCTTGCAGAAGAATTCTAATTCCATTTGTTCAAATTCACGGGTACGGAAAGTGAAATTGCCGGGCGTAATTTCGTTTCTAAACGATTTACCCACTTGCGCGATACCGAACGGCACGCGCATACGCGTTGCGCGTTGCACGTTGGCGAAGTTAACGAAAATACCTTGCGCCGTTTCGGGGCGGAGATATACGGTGTTCGCCGAATCTTCCGTTACGCCTTGGAAGGTTTTGAACATCAAGTTAAACTTACGGATAGAAGTGAAATCGTGATTACCGCAAACGGGGCAAACCAGCTTGTGTTCATTGATAAACGCTTCCAGCGCATCGTTGTCCATGCTTTCCACTTTTACGTCCAAGCCCTTTTTCGCAACGTACGCTTCGACAAGGTTGTCCGCGCGGTGGCGCGCTTTACAGCTCTTGCAGTCCATCAAAGGATCGGAGAAACCGCCAAGGTGGCCGGACGCTTTCCAAGTGCGCGTATTCATCAAAATAGCGCAGTCGACACCCGTGTTGTGGGGATTTTCTTGCACAAACTTTTTCCACCAAGCTTTCTTTACGTTGTTTTTCAGCTCCACGCCCAAAGGACCGTAATCCCAAGTGTTGGCAAGGCCGCCGTAAATTTCACTGCCGGGGAAGATAAACCCTCTGTTTTTGCAAAGGGAAACGAGTTTTTCCATCGTTACAGCTCTTTTTTCTGCCATAATAACAAACCTCTTTTGAAAAAATTGATAACAAAGCTATTATACGATATTTTCCCGTTGCAAGTCAAACCTTTGCGCGCGTGTTTTTGCAAAAAAAACGTTTTCTTGCCAAAATAAAGAAATTTTTTTCGCGCACTTGCCTTTTGCATAGCAAAAACTCAAAAAAAACTAAAAATATTTTTAAAAAATATAGGTTAAGCTATTCCTTTTTATGAAAAAATGTGTTATAATAAAGTGAACGAATATTTGCAAAAGGGGTACGCTATGCTTTCGGATATTCAAATCGCGGAACAAGCAAAGCTTGACGATATAAGAGAAGTGGCGAAAAAGCTGGGATTGACGGAAGACGATTTACAGCTTTACGGAAAATATAAAGCGAAAATTTCCTTACCGAAAAACGCAAAACGCGACGGGAAACTTATTTTGGTCACCGCAATCAATCCCACCGCTTCGGGCGAAGGGAAAACGACGGTGGCAATCGGGCTTGCGGACGGGCTTGCCAAAATCGGTAAATCCGTTTGTTTGGCGTTGAGAGAGCCGTCGCTTGGTCCAGTCTTCGGTATCAAAGGCGGCGCCGCAGGCGGCGGATATGCACAGGTCGTGCCTATGGCGGATATCAACTTACATTTCACGGGCGATTTGCACGCCATCACTTCGGCAAACAATCTGCTTTGCGCGCTTATGGATAACCATATTTTTCGCGGCAATGCATTGAATATCGACACCGACAATATTTATTTCCACCGTTGTATGGATATGAACGAACGCCAGCTTATCAACGTCACCATCGGCGGCGAAGGCAGGGGCGTCAACCGTGTGGACCATTTCGACATTACGGCGGCAAGCGAAATTATGGCAGTGCTGTGCTTGGCAACGGATATCGACGATTTGAAAAAGCGTTTGGGCAATATCGTCGTGGGCTTAAACAAGGACGGTCAATACGTGCGCGCAAGCCAAATTCCCGGCGCGGTCGGGTCAATGGCAGTACTATTAAAGGACGCGATGAAGCCCAACCTTGTGCAAACCTTAGAACATACGCCTGCCATCATCCACGGCGGTCCGTTTGCGAATATCGCGCACGGCTGCAACAGCGTGCAGGCAACGTATGCGGCAATGAGCTTGGCGGATTATGCTGTGACGGAAGCAGGGTTCGGCGCGGACTTGGGGGCGGAAAAATTTTTGGACGCAAAGTGCCGCGTAGCGGGCATCGAGCCCGATTGCGTGGTAATCGTAGCGACGGTGAAAGCGCTCAAACTGCACGGCGGCGCGGATAAAACTACGCTTTCTAATGAAAACGTAGACGCGCTGAAAAAGGGTATGCCCAACCTTTTGAAGCATATCGAAAATATCGTAAACGTATACAAAAAACCCGTAGTGGTGGCGATGAACCGTTTTTATACGGACACCCCTGCGGAGATTGAAACGGTGATGCAGGCAGTGCAAAACGCCGGCGCGGAAGCCGTATTCACCGACGTGTTTTTAAAAGGCGGCGAAGGCGGCAAAGAGCTTGCGCAAGCGGTGGCTAAAGCGTGTGATATCCAGTCGAAGCTGTGCTTCCCTTACGAATTGACGGATAGCATTTGCGAAAAAATCGAAAGCGTTGCAACCAAGATTTACGGCGCGGACGGCGTGGACTTTTCCCAAGAAGCGTTGGAAAAAATCGCGTTCATTGAAAAGCACGGCGAAAGCGATTTGCCTGTGATTATCGCCAAAACGCAGTATTCTCTTTCCGACAATATGGCGCTTATCGGCCGTCCCCAAGGTTTTAGAATTTCCGTAAGGGATATAATCTTAAAAGGCGGCGCCGGGTTTATTGTTGCGGTGGCAGGCAAAATTATGCTGATGCCGGGCTTAGGCGAACACCCTGCGGCGGAAAAGATCGACTTGCTTTCCAACGGCACGATTGTAGGGCTGTCGTAAACAAGTGCATTGCACTTCGTGCGCGAACAGAAAATAAAATTTTCCATAAAAAAGAGTAGGATTTATGAAAACGATAGAAGCAACTAACTTTATTGAACAAATCATCAACGACGATATCGAAAACGGGAAAATTTCCGCAGTGCAAACGCGTTTTCCCCCCGAACCCAACGGGTATTTGCATATCGGGCATATCAAGAGTATGCTTGTCAATTTCGGTACGGCGAATAAATACGAAGGCAAGTGCAATCTTTTCTTTGACGACACTAACCCTTCCAAGGAAAAAACGGAGTTTGTAGACGCTATCCGCAAGGATATTTCGTGGATGGGCTACGACTGGGCGAAAGAAGTGTATGCGTCTGATTTCTTCCCCGTAATCTATGATTACGCGGAAAAATTAATTACGGATGGCAAAGCGTTCGTGTGCGATTTATCCCCCGAAGAAATTTCCGCTACGCGTGGTACGCTTACGGAAGCAGGCAAGGAAAGTCCTTACAGAAACAGAAGCGTGGAAGAAAACTTGACGCTGTTTAGAGAAATGAAAGCAGGGAAATATCCCGACGGCAGCAAGTGCTTGCGCGCGAAAATCGATATGGCGTCGCCGAATATGAATATGCGCGACCCCGTTATTTACCGCATTTTGCGCCACACGCATCACCGCACGGGCGATCAATGGTGCATTTATCCTATGTACGATTACGCGCATCCTATTTGCGATTATTTGCAAGGGGTAACGCACTCGCTTTGTACCTTGGAATTTGAAGACCACCGCCCTTTGTACGACTGGGTGGGTATCAACCTTGGGTTTGCGCCCAAGCCCCGTCAAATCGAGTTTGCGCGTCTTGCCGTAACCAACACGGTTATGTCTAAGAGATATTTGAAAAAGCTTGTGGAAGAAGGCCACGTGCACGGCTGGGACGATCCCCGTATGCCGACGGTGGCAGGGCTTAGAAACCGCGGTGTTCCGCCCGAAGCTTTGCTGGATTTCTGCACGAAAATCGGGATAGTCAAAGCCAACTCCGAATGCCAGCTTTCCTATTTGGAAGCTTGTATCCGCGACAACTTGAACGAAAACGCCGAACGTGCTATGGCGGTTTTAGAACCGCTCAAAGTGACGATTACCAACTATCAAGGCGAAGAAGAGCTGGAAACGGCGTTGCACCCCTTGAAACCCGAACTTGGCGTGAGAAAACTTGCGTTTTCCAGCGTAGTATATATTGATAAGGCGGATTTCTCTCTCAATCCACCGCCCAAATACCAACGCTTAAAACAAGACGGCTACGTGCGGTTGAAAAACGCGTACATTATCCACTGCGACGAAGTGGTTTTGGACGAAAACGGCGAAGCGGTCGAGCTGAAATGCAGCTATATTCCCGAAAGCCGTTCGTCCAACGATACCAGCGGTATCAAGGTGAAAGGGACTATCCAGTGGGTAGACGGAAAGACGGGCGTGGACGCGGAAATCAGAAAATACGCGCCGCTTTTGAAGGACGCAGAATACGCTGGGCAAGATTTTACGGAAAGAATGAATTTGGACAGCGAACGCATTTACCAAGGCAAAGCCGAACCGTATTTGGCGCAAAGCCAAGACGGCAAGCAGTTCCAGCTTATGCGCGTGGGATATTATAAAAAATACCAAGACGCAAACGGCAAGCTGGTGCTTTCGGAAATCGTTTCTTTGAAAGACAGTTTCAATAAATAACAACAACGTAAAGGTAGATAATTTATAAGGAGCAAATAGGATGCTTTACACTTTATTAGCCGGTTCGGCAAACGCATTTATACAAAAAATTCCCGCCATGGCAATTTGCGCGGCGGCGGCTTTGTTATTGATTGCGTTTTGCATAGGCGCAAAGAAAGGACTTCGCCGTGTCAACCTGTTCGGCTTTTTCTGGACGGTGAGCGCAGCGGCGTTTATCCTTATCAAAAAATTTAGTAAGGGCGCGGTAGCAACCGATTTGAAAGGGCTTATTTTCGACGCCGTTTTGGCGGTGGGGTGCGTTTTCGGCTGCTTGTTGGCGCAAAAATTTGTCGTTTGGCTGCGCCGTCCTAAGGTGCGCTACGTAAAGAAAAAGGGCGATAAATTCTTTAAGGACGAAAACGGCGTAGAATACGATTCCGAAAAAGAAGATTTTGACGACTACGAAAAATACGCGTCCACAAAAATGAAAGTAAAAAAAGGCACGGGAGATCCCAACTTCTTCGGGCGTTTGCTTGGTGGGCTCGTATGCACTTTGAACGTGGGAATCGTGCTGTTTTTGAGCGTGGCGGCGGCTATGTTCATTGTCGTTGGTTTGAAAATGGATCAAAGTACGTTTGCTTCCGTATTTGAAAAGGGCTGGGTTAACAACCTTAAAACGTGGTCGTACAGCTATGCTATTGATTTTGCGATTATCGGTATTATATTGAAAAATGCACACAGCGGCTATGATAAGGGCTTTATCGAAAGCTTGCGCGTGCTGTTTATAAGAATAGGCATTATGGCGGCAGGCGTGGCGGCGTTCTATATCCCGTTCTCTAAATATGCAACGGAAGACGGCGTGGCGTTCCTTTGTTCTACCACCAACCGCTTTATGTCGCTTGTGGAAAGCGTCGGCGTGCCTGCGTTTGCTGCTCCGTTCACGGGAAGACTTGTGTGTGGCGCTGTTATTTACGCGCTTGCACTTGTAGCGCTTTGGCTTTTGAATAAATTGCTTATCAAGCTAGCGGACTCGGTGGAAGATATTGCGCTGTTCCGCGTTATGGACGGTGTGCTTTCCTGCGTGGTATACGGCGTGATCGGCTGTGTGGTTTGCGTAGCGATTTTGGGCGTTATGTACCTTAGCTCCTATCTTGCAGTTTTCGATTTCACCCCCTTTATAACGGGCGGTTATTTAGCGGAAGGATTTTTCAATGTTTGTGAAAAAACCATTCCAGGACTTTTGCAAACGGCAAAGGAAACCGTGAAAGGATTTATTGCTGGGTTTAAGCTGTAAAAACACTAAACGATAGGGGCAGGTATGCGATGAACGCGTACCTGCCCCATTATTTTTAGGCGGTTTATTCAAATTGATTTGCTAAAATGTCGGCGGTTAAGCGCGCCAAAGAGAGTTCGCTTGCGCCCATTTTTGCACCGTCTTCTTTGGATAAAAGCACTACAGCGCCAAGACAATCTCCGCCCAGCACAATCGGCACGATTACCTGCGCCGTCACATCGTTTTCTCTAATCGTGGAAACGGGTATTATGTCGCCCCCGTCGGCAAGGTTGGCAAGGTAGCTTCGTCTGTCCTTCAATACCTTGTCCATTTCAGGGGAAAGCTTTTGCCCGTCGAAATCGCGCTTTCCTTCGCCGTAGGCGTGTAATACGCCGTCCGTATCGCAAATGACGGCAAGCTTACCGCTTAAATCGTTCAAAGAGCGCGCGGTGGCTTTGCTAAAACGCTCCAAAGTAGCGATAGGGGAATATTTTTTTAGCATAAGCTCGTCCCTATCCGTGAAAATTTCCAGCGGATCGCCTTCCTTTATGCGAAGCGTTCGCCGAATTTCTTTGGGAATAACGACGCGCCCAAGTTCATCTATTCTTCTAACAATACCAGTTGCTTTCATAAAAAATCTCCTTTTATTAAGTATTGTGTGAAGTGAAAAGAAAAATATGCCAAAAGCAAGAAAAAAAGACAAAAGAAAAAATAACGATAGATTTTTTATAAAAACAGGATAAAATGAGTTGACAAACGCGCACGCATGATATATAATAATGTTCGTTAATGCGGTCGTGGCGGAACTGGCAGACGCGCAAGACTAAGGATCTTGTGGGTAACTCCATGCAGGTTCAATTCCTGTCGACCGCACCAAAATCGGGTAATTATGCAAAATAAACGCATAAATACCCGATTTTTTTGCATATTTGATAGGTTTATGCACAGCAAAATCGCCGTTTTTCACGAAAATCGCAACGATTGGTGTATGTTTTGGGCAATGTTTCCGTTCGTTTTATACCCTTATAAATAAAGGTTTTGACGTTTACATTTTTTCAATGAAAATTAAATCGACTTGGATTGCTTTTGGAGAGCATTAAAATATCGCCGGGAATAAAACCCAGCGGTATTTTTAATTTTAAATGTCAAACACAACGTTTTGCATTTGCTTAATTAAAAATGCTTGACAACTTCCTTGTTTTTATTATATACTTAGGCTGCATTCTTCGTAATGCCCAATCAGCTTTATTGCAAAGAGGACGACTGCGATACTAATTAAGCAGGGTGAAAAATCATGATTTTCTTTATGTCTATTGATTGGCGGGTATAGCCTTAAAGTTTGACACAGGTAGGCGCGTTTTAGAAGTTTGACGCCGTAACGCCTGAACCCGACGTTAATCACAAATAGGCCACGTGACATGAAAGTGCTTCACGATCTGCAGCTTTACGCATGATATTAGTTTTGCGTTTAGTGACGAAATGTTTAAATAGCGGCTATGGAACTTCTACCGCCGAGCTCATTTTAAATGAGCTCGGCGTTTTACTTAAATATCAAATACAACGTTTTGCATTTGCTCAATCATAAATTTATCGGGGAAGTGTGTATATACTCTTCCAACCAATCTTTCAGAGCTATCGCCCATCCAAATATCCACAATGTCAGGGCGAACGTATTGTTGACAAACGGTTGCAAACGTATGGCGCAAATAATACTGCGTGATTTCTTCGTCGTTCATAATCCGCTTGAAAATTCGGTTGAGTACGTCCGTTCGGTGAGGAAAGACAATCGGCTCGTCTAAATTGAGTTGTTCCCGAGCTTGACGGCAAATGGGGATTTTCTTATACTCGATTTTCCCGTTCTTGCGCTTGGCGTTCCGCGCGATTAAGAAATCGCCTTCAAAGTGTGCGTCTTCCAACTCACAAGGACGCAAACCGAAATATAAAAGAATGAGAAAGGTGCGTTTATATTCTTCAAATTCAGGCGAATTTAAGCGTTCTATAAGCGTTTTTTGCTCGTCATAGGTCAACGCTCTACGCGTGTTCCGTTCGGCTCTTTTGAAAGGGATTAAAACCATAGGATTGTGCGTGAGTATTCCGCTTGCAATTGCGTATTTGAAAATAGAATTGAAAATTACGCGTAAATCTTCGTAAACCCGCCCTTCGGCTTTCGTCATAATATTATTAACGTCAATCGTCTTGACGGTGGTTATCCGCATATCGCCGATAGCAGGGAATATGTACCGTTTGCAATAGCTTACGTAATTTTTATGCGTACGCTCGTTGAGCTTGTCCTTTTTGAATTCCAACCATTCGTTGGCAATCCGCATAAACGAGCTTGGCTCGCCCTTGTAATCCTGCCTGCGGTGCTTTTGAATTTGGTCGGGCATCGTTTCTTGGATAAACCGTTCTTTCGCCTTTTCAAGCGTTGCGCCCGAAACGTGGATATGATAACCGTTCCGCCGATAGCGGATTTCAAAAATGAAAGCGTTTTTACTGTTTTGGCGTTTGAGAACGTGCGCGGCAAGTCCGTTTGCGATAAATTCTTTCTTGAACGTTTTCGACATCTTGGCAATCTCCTTTTTCGTGAAGTGGGTAATAAAACTTTTTGTGTCAGGGTTTGTGGGTTTGACGAGATTTTCAACTTTGTCCTGCGTGATACTGTTCGATGCAAGTTTCAAGATAAGCTGAATATTTTCGTCGGCGTTTGGTTTAGTAGTTGCTTCTTTAATCCATTGGGTAATTTGTTCTAATTCTTTTTGATTCATTGTCCTCCTTGTGGAAAATTTCGGTGTTTTGGGTTTTGTATCCTACCATAAATTTTCGTAAAATGCAAATGTTTTTTTATAGTTTTTTTATTTTGTCCATTGATAATTTTTATTTTTCGGCGGTTTGGGCGCACAGGCGCGTTCATTTGCCGTCCGTTTTGCTTCTAAAAGTTTATCGGGTGCGTGCGTGTGGATAAATTCAACGTATTCCTTATATCGTTCAAGTTCAGGGATTTTCTTTTCAAGTTTACGAAGTTCACTAAAAAGAAAATCGCTGTCTTTGTCCTTGATAGCCTTTTCCTTTTCAAGTTGTTTATAGCTTGCAATAAGCCCAACGATTTGTTTACGAAGTTCGGCTTTAGAAAACGGTTTCTTGCCGTCTATCGCGTCTTGGAACGCACGTAAGTATTCTTGCATCGGCTTGATTTCTTCTTGTAAGGTTTGTAATTCTTTTTCTTGCCGTTGCTTTTCCCATTCGTATTTGGTCGTATGCTTTTTATTGCTACCAACTTCTCCGCGTCCTAACCCGTAACGGATAGAAACTTGTTCGTAAAAATCGTCTTGCAAATTTCCAAACGATAACTGTCCGCCTCGTTGTTCCCAAAAATCTGAACTGCAAATTTTCGGGTGGGGGAGTTTTACTTCTTCATATATGGATTTCCCGTGGCTGTCTTTCGCTTGAATAGGCGAGCCTTTTTCATTGCGTAAAACTTTTCCGTCGGGCGCTTTGGCGTAAACCTTTTTCTTGCTCGTATCAATGAGCGGTATGTAATATAATTGTAAGTGGGGTGTCGTTTCGTCCAAATGCACGACGGCGGATAAAATATTTTCGTCCGTGCCGTGATAACCGATTTGCCGTAAAACAAATTGATAGCTTCTATTGAAAAAGTCAATTAATTTTTGCGGTGGCAGTTGACCTTGAACGTAGCCGAGCTTTTCAAAAAACGATTTATCCGACGTAATAATGATTCCTTCAAAAGCGACGGATTTCTTTGTTTCCTTAAACGTTGCGCGGGTGGTTTCGACGATAGATTTCCATTGAGAGATAAGTCCGCCGTCCGATTTTTTGTAATAGTAGTTGAGTGGCGTTCGCGTGTTATCAATATCTTCGTTGCGGTGATGACGGCTTGTCCGTTCCGTTTCACCACCAATTTTTCCAAGCGAACCTTTGCTAAATTTTTCTACTCTAATAACTTGACAACTTATAATAAAATCCTCCTAAATTTTAATCTCATCGCATACACGGGTGGGTATGTTTGGATTTGAATATATCCATATCTCACTAAGATACAACGCGATGCTTATGTATCCCGTTCGCCCTTGCAGGGAGCTTTTTCTAACGTTTAACGTCTGTTAGAAAGACAAAATTACAATCATAGTTCATCACCTCCGTAAATGGTATTATATAGAGTTTGAGACATCAACGGGTTACGTCTCAATCTAAAAACTTGGGCAGTATTATAATTTGAAATAGGACATCTAATGTCCCATTTAAGGATTTTTATTATAATAGCTATTGTGGCAACCTAATTGCCCATTTCAAAATTTTTTTATTATAGCGATTATAAGGACTATTCGTGCAACCTAATTGCACGAATAAAAATTTTTTTATATTATAGAGACTAAAAGTACAACCTAATTGGATGTTTTACAAAAATTTTTCTTAATATAAGGGGAAAACAGCCAGCCTAATTGTCCATTTGAAAAAATTTTTTAGTATTATAATTTTTCAACTTGCAACCTATTTTCAGGTTATAAAAAATTTTAGCAAAGAAAATTATAATAAAAGCGTTTAGACACTGTCCGTCCAAACGCGAAATAAAAAGCCGAGCCTAAAATAACTGGGGGTATAATTTAAGATTTAGTTATGTTTACTGCAATTGAAATGAAAAACTATTTGTTTGATATTTTTGGATTTGATTTACCGGAAGTTGTTGTAAAGAGAGCTACGGATACGCTATCCTATACTAAGAAAGAAAAAGGTGCTTTTGCTCTTGAGGAAAAAACTCGTCCTATTAATAAAATAATAGATCAAACAAAAATCGAGGTTGAAAGTCAAAGTTCTAAAATATTAAAAAGATTGGTTTCTTATATTAAAGAACGTGAACCAGATATAGAGCTGGATTTAGGTGCTTTAGAACAAGATTTTATTTCCTTTCTTATTGATAATCGCCAAAAAGTTTTCGCAAAGCACTTAAATTTGATCGGGGAGTTTATTATTGCTTCTGAAAATGATAAAGAGCTTCAAGAGTGTTTAGATAATATTCGCGAAGGAAGCATTTTGTACATCGGGATCAATTATAATATAAATGACGTTGGAAGTTTAACAAAGCCTCTTACATTATTTTTAGGAACGGAAGTTTTATTTAGTTTGGCTGGATATAATGGAGAAATACATAAACAGCTATCAGAAGATTTTATAAAGCAAGTACGAAATGCAAATATAAGCGGTAAAAAAATACATCTGCGATATTTCTATGAGATAAAAAGGGAAATTGAGGATTTTTTCACAAGTGCCGAATCAATTGTTGAAGGAAAAAGTGTGTCTGTTGGCAAACCTGCGATGAAAGAGATAATTAACGGTTGCGGCAGTAAGGTGGATGTGCGAGTTAAAAAAGCAGATTTTTATCATTTAATGCAAGACATTTATGGAATCCACGAAGATAAAACAGATTATTATATTCCTGCATTAGATCCCTACAACTTGGAAAGTCTAGAACACGAGCCTCAGTTACAAGATGAATGGAAATTTGTTAGTCATATCAATAAATTGAGAAAAGGACAAAGATTTGAAGACAATCTTGATTCAGAGTTTTTGGTTGTAACTAATAAGACTTCTACTTTGCGTGTTTCAAAAGAACAATCGGACGATTTAAAAGAGAGATTTTCTTTGGATTGGATTAACGATTATGCTGTTAGCGTTGATTATATCACTAATTTGCTTTGGTATAAGCTTGGTAATAGCTTTAATAAAAAAGCGCTTCCCCTCAATGTCAATGCAGTTTTAAAAGCAAAAGTTGCGCTATCATCTGTTATTTCACATAATATATTAAGCACATACCAAGAAGCTCGTGAACAATTTAATCAAGGAATAATTACCGAATCACAACTTGTTTCGAGAATTCTTACCCTGCAAAATAAACCTATGTTGCCAGAGGAATTGCAGGCTGAAACAATTGAAGATAGTATGGATTTTTCCGAAGAGATATTAAGTCGATATGAAGAAGAATCACGATTTGACAAGGAATCATTAAAACGCAAAGATCAAGAACTTATATTGAAAAATGCAATTATTGAATCTCAACAGGAAGAAAATCAAAAGTTGCAATCGAAACTGAAAGTTCTAGAGAAAAAAGAAGAACAAAGAAAAAATAGAAAGAATAAAATTAAACGTATTACACTTTTTTCGTTCAGTCTTTTATGGAAAATAGCAATAATAGGTTTAATTACTGCTGTTATAGTATATCTCGAGAAGAAATATCGAACAGATATTCTACCTATTATTTGTCTCGTTATTGATATGTTGTTGCTAGGTGGAACTGTGTGGACAACGATTAAAAAAGATGTGAATAAATATTTTCCCAAGGACAAAAAAAGTAAGAGTGATTAACTGTTATTCTAAAAACTATTAAGTTTGAATCCAGCTCTACCCATAAAAACCTGGCTTTTATGAAAGAAATATCCCATAAAGCTATATTTTCTTTGCTTTTTGTATGAATATTCTCTCAGTTTTACTATAATCTTAGTTGCACTATGCTCAAAGTCTTATAACTTATTAATTTCAGGATAAAGAGGTATTCTTTAGAATACCTCTTTATCCTGAAATAGCTTTTCGTTAATAAATGTTAAAAACATTTCTAATTTATTTTTTAAAATGTTATAAATAGTTGACAAACATAGAATAAAATGTTATAATTCTACTTGAAAAGAGGTGGAATTATGTTAAAAAGGGATTTTGAAGAGAAACTTTTAGCGTGGAAAAACAATCCGCGTAAAAAAGCGTTTTGTATTTTTGGGGCAAGACAAATCGGCAAAACCACGACCGTGAGAGAGTTCGCAAAACGGCATTACAAGCATTTTTGCGAAATCAATTTCTTTGAAACGCCCAAGGCAAAAGAGATTTTCGACGGCGATTTAGACGCGGACACCATTATTATGGGCATTTCTGCGTTCACGAAGATGAAATTAGAGCCGAAAAAGACGCTCATTTTTTTGGACGAAATTCAAAAATGTCCCAACGCGCGTTGTGCGATTAAGTTTCTCGTGGAAGACGGGCGGTTTGATTATATCGAATCGGGTTCGCTTTTGGGCGTGAACGTGGAAGATATTCCATCGCTCCCTGTCGGGTTTGAAGAAGAACACAATATGTACCCTATGTCGTTTCGTGAGTTTGCTTCGGCAAATGGTATTCAAGAAGAAACGTTTGCATATTTAGAAGATTGTTTCAACAACGTTAAACCTGTTTCCGACGTTATTCATACGACGATGCAGAAGCTGTTCTACGCGTATTTGGTGGTGGGCGGTATGCCCGAAGCTGTGCAGGTGTTTTTAGATACGCACGATATTGCGCGCGTAATCGAATACCAAAACTCTATTTTAAGCAAATATCGTCAAGACATTTCGCAGTATGCACCCAAGACGGACAAAGTAAAAATCAAGGCGATTTTTGACAGCATTCCCGCGCAGTTGGCGCAAAAGAATCGTCGTTTTATGGTGAATAGCGTGGATAAAAACGCTCGGCTTTTGCGGTATCAAGACAGTTTTAATTGGCTTGTAGATGCAGGCGTGGCTTTGCCTTGTTATAACACGAGCGCACCGATTATGCCACTTGCATTGAACGAAAAACGCAGTCTTTTCAAACTGTTCTCTAACGACGTAGGGTTGCTTTGCGCGTCGTCGATGAGCGATATTCAATTCGACCTTTTGCAGGGCGACGTTTCGGTGAATTTAGGGAGCATTCTTGAAAACGCGATTGCACAAGAATTGCAGCGCAACGGCTTTGAACTTCGTTATTACGACAGTAATAAATTAGGCGAAGTGGATTTCGTCGTAAAAATGGGCAATCAAGTCGTGGTTGTGGAAGTGAAATCGGGCAACGATTACACTGAACATACCGCGCTCAATAACGTATTGAAAGTAAGCGATTGGAATATAGACAAGGCGTTTGTATTATGCAAAGGCAACGTCGAGCAAAAAGAAAAAATCACATACCTGCCTTGGTATATGATGATGTTTATTAAGCAACCTAAAATTGATAAAATGATTTACGAAATTGAAGTAAACAACGTATAAAATTATTGGCGTGTTTTTGGGCAAGAAGTGCCTGAACCCCTTATAAATAAAGGCTTTCAGCGATTCCGTTTTGGGTTCAATTCCTGTCGACCGCACCAAACAAATGAGCACCCCTGTGGGTGCTTTTTTGTTTGGTAACAACCGAATATTCGACAGGAATTGAAGGTGGGAGCCGTTTTGTGAGAACAAAACGCTTTGCCTTACGGAACTTGGATAACGAAAGACTTGACGGCAAAGGACGACGTTAATAACGTCGGAGCGGGGCGCGCTGCTACAAGCGAAAGTCCTGTCGACCGCACCACCTACAACGGAAGTTGAACCGAAAGGTTTGATTTACGTTGTTTTTTTGTGTTCAAAATACTTGCGGAAAAAATAAGAATAATTTTGATATCCTATATTTTCAGCAATTTGCATAATTGTAAGGTCTGTAGTTTTAATAAGCATTGACGCATATTCTAAGCGTTTTTGATTGATATATTCAGAAATGGTTATTCATATAATATATAATGACAGCCGTTTACGTAATACGCTCAAACGGCTGTCGTTATTGTGATAAGCGAAAAATCGCCTAATCTGTGTTTTTATTTTATCTTTAATGCTTTCCAAGAAAATCAAACGGTCGGTCGTTTGTTGGGGGGAAGGGTCCAGTTCTTTGCCGTCCACTACGCGGCGCTGATGAAAGAAGGGCGTTTTGCTGGGTTTTCACTTGGGGTAAGTGGGATGACGCTTGCGTAAAAGCAGACGAAAACGGCAAATATTTGCTTTCCTTGAAAGTGGGCGACGCCGTGTTTGTAGAAATCAAAGAAAAAAGTTAAAATCAACATCAAAATAGTACCGCTCACTATTTACAGTGTAGCGGTTTGTTTGTTATAATAAAAAAGAGCCGTAAAAGGCAATCTTATTTATTAGTTTCCGTCGTTTTTGTTTCATGACGGCGGAACTCTCCTCCTTTAGGCGTATCTATTCCTACCGTATCCTATGCGTGTCACTTGAAAAAGTGGGGATGCGGTAGGCAGGTACGCGTATACGCGTTATAAATATAGTGGCGCGTATGCGTGCGCAAAAGCACAAAAGGAGCGCTCCTTTTGTTGTGTTGGAACAACACAACAAACAAATACTTAGTTAGAAAAGAGATCCTATCGCTAACGCTCCAGGATGACGGGACACTGCCTTCTCCAGTGGGGAAAGGTGGCGCACGTAGTGTGACGGATGGGGTGTTGACTACTCATCCACCGCAAGCGGTTTCTCGCACAATGTAAAGGAGGCAATTTGGCACCCTTGTGTAAAGGGGGCTGTCGTGAAACGACTGGGGGATTGCAATACAACCTAAAAACGAAAATATCCGTAGCAATACGGAGAAGATAAAAATAAAAATTATATCGAGGAGGATATAAGAAAATGAGAAATTATGAAACTCTTGAACTCAAATTGCTTATCCTTGACGATGCAGACGTTTTAACGGCGTCGGCAGAATTCACGGAAGCAGAAACAGGGGATAACGGTGTTTGGTTCCCCGGTAACGCAAACGGCAAGGGGGAAACGTGGCAATGAGAAAGAAAATCGCAATAGTAGCGTCCTTGGCATTTGCAGCAGCACTCAGCGCAGGTATCGCAGGCGCAAACGTAAACGTAAACGCAGACGCAGCTACGTGGACGGGCTTTGAAATCACGGCAACGTCCGTACGTCTTGGCGAAGGCACGAAACAAAATCCCAGCGGTTTGCGTTTCCAAACGGTAGCAAGCAGCTTGACGGCAGATTTGAAAGCACAATACGCCGATGCAGAATGCTACACGACGATCAGCTTCACGTACGACGGACAAAACTATTCCACGGACGTACCCGTATCGGTATGGGCGTCGGAAAACAGCTGGAACACGGTGCTTTTGGAAATCCCCGCAGGCGCTTACACGACGGAAATCACCGCACAATCGTTCATCAAATTGAACGAAACGACGACGTATGAAACGCTGGCGGTTACGTCCAGCATCGCAAAAACGGCTTCGCTTGTTATGAACGCCGGTACGATAGACGCGAAATTAGACGCATACGTAGCAGGCGCGGTTAGCTCCGTAGAACTTGACAAAGAAACGGTAGCTTTGGAAGCAGGTCAAACGACGACGCTCACGGCTGACGCAGAAGGTTATGCAGTGGTTTGGAAATCTTCCAACACGAGCGTTGCAACCGTTGACAAGAACGGTGTTGTAACGGCAGTTGGCGCAGGCGAAGCAACCATCACGGCAAGCGTTGGTAACGCAGTTGACGCAGTGAAAGACACCTGTACGGTTACGGCAACCTACGGCACGAACTACACGTTTGAAAACGGCGCAACGGGTTCGCCTATCCTTAAAGTTGCTAACGCACCTGCAAGCGATTTCGAATATACGACCGTAAACGGTACCACCGTTTTGGATGCAAGCAGCGGTATTTCGCGTGACGGTGAAGGCAACAACACTATGTTGACGTTCTTCTTCCATTTGAGCCATGATTATATCGACTGGGCGATGACGAACCACGATTACGTTTCGTTTGATTTCTATGCAACCGTTCCTTATATCGGTTACATCCGCGCAGAACGCGTGAATATTCCCGAAGGTGAAAGCGGTTGGTCTATCTATTTGCACGGTGCAAACGATAAGGGTAACCCGGTTAAACACTTGAAAGGCGAAGCGTTAGACGGCGGTCTTTATAAGTATTCTATCACGCTCAACCAAGAAATGTACAAAGCAATCAAAGCGAAGGATACCGACTATTCGTTTAGATTCTCCTTGCTTGGTACGACGAACGTTACCAACTATCTCAACGACCAAGTTGCTACCGACGTATTGTATTTCGATAACCTTCAAGCACACGATTATACGTCCGACGTAATCGACTTTGAAGACGGCAACTTGCATGAATTTGGTTTCCAATGGTTTGCAACCCTTGGTACCAGCGTTGGTGTCAAAGAAAGAACGCCCGGCAACAAAGCGTTGTACGTAACGGGTTCCGGTAACAACGGCGTAGGTATCACGGCAGAATATTTGGATTACGTATTCAACACGTTGAATGCAGAATATCTTGAATGGAAGTTCTATCCCGATGATACAAGCACGGTTACCAGCACGATTCCCAAAGCTGTTCGTTTGTATACGCAAGTGGACCAATACGGTATCGATAACACGTGGAGCTGGAACGGCACCTATATGCTTTGCAAGCTCTACAAATCTTCCTACGTTGAAGCAATCAACGCATTGAACGGCGCTGCTCCCACCAAACTTTCGCTTTACACCTACGTTGGTGCTGCAGGCGCTTATAAGGCAGGCGGTTATATGGACGATGTTGCTCCCATATTCCTTAAAAAGACGACGGACGTTATCGACTTTGAAGACGGCGTTTCCAGCGCAGTAATCGGCGATTATGCAGGTAAGAGCACCACGGCTGTCGTACAAATGGAAAACGGCAACTGGGCGTTGAAAGTTACGACCAGCACAGCAAACAACCCCGTAGGTGTTTCTATGGAATGGTTGAGCTACGTATTCAACGAACTTGGCGCACAAAAGATTACCTACAAGCTTTATGCACTTGAAAGTCAAACCTTATCCAATCCCGAAGCTAACCGTTCCGCATTCTTCGATGGTTCAAGCAGATGGAACAATGACCAAGGCAATCTTGAGGCAACCGATACGCAATGGTTCCAAACGTACGATGCAGAAGGCGGTTTCTGGCTGAGCGAATGCCGTGCAAATCAATACTTCACGTATTTCAACACGGACGGTACTTCCAAGAAAGGCTGGACGTCGATAGGCTTCGCAAACTTGTTCCGTCCTGTAAAAGGTACCAACGCGACGGGTTGCTACATTGACGATATCACTATCGTACTTTAAGAACAACCAAAACGCTTGAATAAAGCGCAAATAAAAAGACCGCGGTGGATTTTCCACCGCGGTTTTTTTGTTTCCCGTATTGTCCTTTTGGAACGAAGCGCACGTTTTCCCCCGTATGTCATTCTGGAGCGAAGCGAAGCGCAGTGATAGAATCTCTCGAGACTCTATCAGTCGTTTCACTCCTTCCAGAGTGACAGTGTAGGGCTTAACACTCCAGGATGACAGTGTGGTGATTTGTCATTCTGGAGTATGCGAAGCATACGATAGAATCTCTTAAAACCCCGCTTTTTCGTGATGAAAAGGCGGGGTTGCTTATTCATCCAAATTGACCATGTGGTCTTTTTCCTGGCTATACAGTTGTTTTTTCAAATGCACGAACGCCTTGGGGCGCATTTTATACCGTTTTTGGTAATGGTGATAAAAGGTGGAATAATATTCATACCCAAGCGTTGTCGCCACCGTTTGCGGCGACATGCCCTGTGTGAGCAGTTTTTGCGCCAACTGCATTTTTTGGTAGAATATGTAATTTTGCACGGTGATATGCGTTTGCTTTTTGAACGTGTTTCTAATATGCGATACGCTCACGTTCAATGCTTCGGCGATATCGTGCACCGTTAAATTTTCCGTCAAGTGTTCGTTGATATACTGTATGCAAAGATAGGAAAGCTGGTGCACGCGCGTAGGGCTGGTCATATCGGTGTCCTGCAAGGCAATCAATTCTTCCACGCAATCGTTCAAAGCAGTGGCGATTTGGATAACTTCGGCAACCAGCTTCAAATCCACATACCTGTCAGGTGCGGCGCAAACGTTTTTGATGCTTTGCATACGTTCGTCCAAGCGGTATTTCTTGGTGAAATCCTTGGGGATAATATGCGCAAACGATTTCGCGGCGTTAAAGGGCGCGAACAAATCCAAATCGTTGAACGACGGGAATAAATCGGGCGCAAAGTGCAGCACCATACGCTCATACGGCATCGTGCCGTCAATTTGCATAGAGTGGATTTGCCCGGGCTTGATGATGATCATATCCATAGGATTGACTTGGAACGTTTGCCCTTCGATATTATACAGCACGCTGCCGTTCAACAGCAAAAACACTTCGCAGGTGTGGTGCGCTTCCGGCTGTTGCAAAAATAAGCCGTTTACCAGCGCTTCTTGTTTGTAATACGTGCGCGTATGGTGGAAATCCATACCGTTTCTTGTTCTGTAAAAAAATTTCTCTTGCATAGCTTTATTATATACGCAAAGGAAATAATTGTCAAGCAAAAAAAGTAACTTTCAACAACTTAATGGTAGATTTTATTATTGACGGATACGTATTGTATATGATACAATAAAGATAGTTCCATAATAGGAGGGAAACTATGACCAAAAAAGTGAAAAAATTGTTGTTGACGCTTTCCGTTATGAGTATGTTAACGGCAGGCGTTGCGTTGGGCGGTTGTCAACCGAAGGTAGAAGGCCCCGGCCCGCGCTTTTTGAAGGGTATCGACAAGGAAATTGACCTTGGCGACGGTATTGACGTTGGCGATTACATCGTGTACGTAACGGACAGCGAATATACCATCACCGTTACCAAAGAAGGGTACAGCGCCGATATCACGAAAAAACGCTACTGGCAACCTGACGAACCGGGCGTTTATACCATTACGTATACGGTAGAAGAAGGGGAATTTGCAGGTACGAACTCCTTTGAATTGAAGGTTTCCGCGCCCAAGATGATGTGGAAATATACGCTCATCAACAAAATCTTCGACACGGGCGACGTGATGCAGTTTGAAGATTATTTCAACGATATGAACATTTCCGCACAATCGTATTATCCTTGGGAAATGGTGATGGACAGCGTTACGCTCGGCGATGAAACGATTGATTTGACTCAAGCAACCAGCTGGACGTTCACGGAAGCGGAGCAACACGTGTTCAAATTCCATATCGAAGCGACGGACGGACAAAGCTATTCGCTGTCGCAGGCGATTAACGTGCGCTACGTAGACCAAGAAATGCTCACGTGGATGGACGACAACGACGTGACCGTTGACAGAGCGTTGCGCCTGGAAAAAAGCGGTAAAGTGGTTTTGGACGCAGGTACGCACGGCGGCGACAACGTGACCAGTCCCGATAACGCGAAAAACCATTCGCTTCCCCACCTTGATTTCAACGGCGAATACGGCGTAAACGATTTCGTGGTGCTTGACTTTACGGGCAACAATATGCCTGCAATGCTGTTCTTCGGCGAAGAAATTACCGATACGCCTTATTATAAAGACGATGCTACGGCGGCGCAAAACAAGGGTATTCTTGTTGCGAACGGTTGGACGACGAAAAAGGGTATTCCCGTAACGGCTTGGCAAACGGAAACGCATATGAACGGGCGTTTGACGGTGTACGGTCCTACAAAAACGCTTAAAATGTCGGATACGAAGCAGGGCTTCTTCCGTGAAAACTTCTCCGTAAGACCCAACCCTGCAAGTGTGTATACGCTTAGCCAAGAAGAAAACGCAAACAGAAAATTCCGTATGTTTGCAGGTATTACGGCGGCAAGCGCCGAATCGTTCACGTACACCATTTATCTTATGGACCGTGTAACGGGTGCGGCAGTGTACGAAGATTCCATCACCATCGCGAACACAAGAATTGTTGTGGGTACAAAGGTGGAAAACGGTCAAACGAAATACGTATTTAACGACGGCACCATTAGTTTTGCCGACGATATCTTCACGGGCAGCATCGCGCTGTACAGTATGTTCGGCAGATCGATTACGTTTGATAAAGTGTACGCAATCGAAGAAGATACGACGGTTGCGGCGTTGAAGCTCAAATATTTGGAAAGCCAGTATCAATGGATGAAAGACAACGTGATAACGACGTATGGCGTAACGTATGCTGACGATGACCAAAAGGTTGTTTTGATGGGTTCTAAGCACAACGGTAACCAAACGCAAGGTCCCGACTACGTACGCGGCCGTGATATGTCCTATATCGCGTTCAACGGTGACTACGGCTTGAACGATTTCTTGGTGTTCGACTTCACGGGCAACAATATGCCTATCTTGTCCTTCTTCAACGACCAAGTGACGAACACGGTGTATAACTGTGACACGAACGATATAAATACGAATTATGCGTATAACGCAGAGAACGCGTCGAAGAACAAGGGTATTATTCTTTCCAACGGCTGGACGACGATAACGGGCGATCCTATCGCGTCTTATAACAAGGCAAATGGCGTAAACGACCGTTACCAAGTGTTCGGGCCTATCAAGATGTTCAAATCGGGCTCAGATAACGAAAACTTCTTTAGAAAGAACGTAATCGGCAACGGCGCGCCTATCGGTATGTATACCTTGCAACAAAATCCTGATACGAAATACCGTGCAATCGTTGGTTTTACCACGGGCGATACAACGGGCTTTAAGGTTGCTATTTACGTAATCAACCGTGATACGGGCGCTGTGGTTTGCGACGTGGAAACGGCAATTTCGTTCACGATGCCTGCAAATTATTATACGGGCAGCATCGCGTTGTACAGCCATTTCGGTATGGAAATTACGCTTGATAAATTGTATCTTATCGAACAAGACACTACCATGTCCGCGTTGAAGACCAAATACGCGGTGAACGCATAAGGGGGGAAACAAGATGAAAAAAGCTAAATTGTCTATTGTAGCATCTATTTTGGCAGTATGTACGTTGGCTTGTACGGCTTGCGATATGCTCGGCGGTAAAAATTCTTCGTCGTCTTCGTCGTATTCGCCTGAGAACGATCCCAAGCTTTTGCAAGCGCCCGATTATTCCAAATATACGCATAGATTTGATTCGTACGCGTATAGCGGACCTTCGGACGGTATCTACCGCATTGACAAAGAGCCGTTTGACGTTGGGCAAGATTTTAGAACGCTGGAAAATTATCAAGATTATGCGGCGGCAGGATTTACCATTTATCTGCCCCAAAACGTAGGCGTAAAAATTGCTAACGATTTCGACGAAGCAGTTTGGGCGGAAGAAAAAGTGCATATGGACGCGGCATACGAAGCGGGTTTGAAAATCGTACTCAACGACCAACGTTTACAATGGCTTTCCACGCAACAAGGTAGCTTGATCGGTGTGGACGGCGAAGACGATCCCACGACGGAAGAAGTGGAAACGGATAAAGATTATCCGTTCGCCAGCGAAGAAGAGTTGGATGCATACGTAAGAGAATGTATGACACTTTACAAAGATCACCCCGGTTTCTATGGGTTGATGCTTGGCGACGAACCGAGAATTTATCACTTGACGGCGTATTCGCAAATGTACAACGCGTTTAGACGTGTAGCGCCCGATATGTATATTCAATACAACTTGTTGCCCAACTCCACCGTATACAACGATAAAGGTGGCGTGGATAACGTAAACGACGACGTGCGTTTCCCCGAGCTGACGGAAGAAGAAACCGATCCCAACTGGACGGAAACGCAAATCGACTTAAAGCGTTATGAAAAATATTTAAATATGTTCATGGACGCAATGCCTGGTATCGGGTTCTTGCAATTTGACGATTATCCTATCCACAGCGATAATATCGACGCGGACTATCTCAGCGGTTTGCAAATTGCGGCAAAGGTTTGTAAAGAACGTGATTTGGAATTGCACGTAGTTTCTCAATCGTGCGGTATGTATTCCAGCGGTCCCGACGGATATTTGTATTTGGACGCGCTGACGAAAGAAGATTGTCAATGGATGAACAACGTGCTTCTTGGTTTTGGTGTAAAACAAATTCACTACTTTACCTACTGGACGAAAGCCGACCAATCGACGACGGGCGAATATTTCATTGACGGTGCGTCGTTTGTGACCTACGGCGGCGAAAAGACGGATTTGTACTACTGGATGCAGGAAATCATGGCAAACAACCAAAAATTTGCGCCCGTAATCAAGCAATTTAACTACCAAGGCAGCAAATCCTATCGCATTACGCCGACCAACTTCGACAGAACGCATATCGACCTTGTGGACAATTCCTACGAATTTAAGAAATTGACGAACGTTGTGTTTGAAAAGGAACTGGGCTTCGTTACCGAATTGTACGACGCTGAAAACGATAATTATATGTATATGGTTATGAACCTTGTCGGCGGTCGCAACGAAGGCAGCCGTGCTTACCAAACCAACGAAGTTACGTTCAGCAGCGAATACACGCACGTAGTTATATACAAAAACGGTGTGGGTACGCCGCAAAAATTAGAAGAAGGCAATAAGTTGACCGTAGAGCTTGCTCCCGGTGAAGCTGTATATCTGTTGCCCTACTAAAAAGAGCTTATAGCGGAGTGCGCTTAAACGCGTATTCCGCTACATTTATCCAATGGGGTAGGGTAAAATCAAGCCAAACCATTGACAAGATAACAAAATTGTAGTATAGTAAAACATATATTTTTGGCAATTATAAGGAGCAAGAAAAATGAAAATCGAACGGTCGTTTTATCAAAATAATTGCAACCATTTTGATAAAAAGCAGTTTGTTGCACCTGCAACGGAGTTTGCGCCTATCTATTCTTGGACGTGGAACGCGGAAATCACCAAAGACGGCATTTTACAGCGTTTAGACGATATGCAGGAAATGGGCATAAAGGCGTTTTATATTATCCCTATGCCTGCGCATTTCCGTCCTGAGCGTATTCCTACGGAGCTTGCTCCCGAGTATTTATCCGACGAATTTTTCGCGTTATACGCGTTCGCGTTCGACGAAGCGGAAAAGCGCGGTATGTACACGTGGATTTACGACGAAGGCGGTTGGCCGTCAGGCAGTGCGTGCGGTAAAGTGTTAAAGGAAAATCCGCACCTTGCCAAGCGTACTTTGGAAATGAGAAAGGTGCTTTTAGCGGCAGGGCAAGCGTATGCCTTGGGCGAAAACGCTATGGCGGCGTTTATCGATAGACAGCGCGTACAAGTGGGGCAGGTATTTGACGAAGATACCGAAGTGACGGAATATTATTCCTGTATTCGCTTTTTCCAAACGCCAAATCAGCCCGATTTCCCCGACCTTTTATTAAAGGAAAGTGCGGATAAATTTATCGAAAGCACGCACGAAGGGTATAAAAAGTTTGCGCGCAAGCATTTTGGTAAAACGGCGAAAGCATTGTTTACAGACGAACCCGTAGGCCCGGGTATCGTGCCTGCGTTCGTGGGCATAGAAGAAGAATTTGAAAAGCGTTACGGTTATTCGATTGTTCCCTTCTTCCCCGTGCTTAAAGGCGCGGTGCAACCGACGAAAGCCGATGAACAGGCGCTTGTCGATTTCTACGATATGTGCAGTGCGCTGTATTGCGAAAGCTTTATGCTGGAATGTAAAAAGTGGGCGAACGAAAACGGACTTTCTTTCACGGGACACGTGGATAAGGACGACGAGCTTTTGGGTTCGTATCGCGGTGGATATAACTACAATATTCTGCGCGCGCTTCGCTTTTTAGATATCCCCGGCGTAGACGTGATTTGGCGGCAAATTTTCCAAAGAGAAACGCGCTATCAAACCAAGCACCCGTTCTTCCCCCGTTTGGCGTCGTCTGCGGCGGCACAAAACGGTGCAAACAAGAGCATGACCGAATCGTTTGCTGTGTACGGTCCTTGCGTTACGTATGATGAAATGCGTTACGTGGTCGGCGCGCAAGCCATTCGCGGCGTCAATATTTTCAATCCTATGCTCATTTCCTACGGGCAAACGGGACACTTTATGGCAGGAGAACTGCCCAACTATTCCAAGAGCGTGTTCTATTATGCGGATTTACGGCATATTAACGAATATATGTCGCGTCTTTCGTATATCACGTCGCTCGGCGTGCAAAAGAACGCAGTGGCGCTGTATATGCCCACGGCGGATTACGTAGTTCCCACCTTGAAGGACGCGGCGGCGCAGTCGTTTAATGAATGCGGAAAGGCGTTGGAAGGCAGGGGCGTGGCGTTTGATATTTTCGACAACGACGTGCTGGAAAATGCGGACGAAAGCAAGCTGGCGCAAGGTAAAATTTGCGTAGGCTTAGCTGAATATACCGCTATCGTTATGCCTGCTTGTCAAATTGTACCTACCCAAGCGCAAGAAAAGCTTGCCACGTTTGAAAAGGGCGGCGGCAAGGTGTATTCGGCGAAAAATATAGACAGCGTTGCGCAGGATATTCCCTTAAAAGCGGACGGCGCATTGCTTGCAAAACGCGTGTTTGCAAACGGTGAATTGTTGCTTGCGTTCAATAAAGAACAAGGGCAGGTATGCGTTGAGTTTGAAAAAACCGACAAAAATGCGTACTTTATCTCTATTACGGACGGCGCAATCTATCCCATTGAAAACAAAAAATTTGCGTTCGTTTTACAAAGCGGGGAAACGGGCGGCGTGTTGCTCACGGACGAAAAAATAACGGCGCAAGCGACGCAAGCGACGGACAAACAAATTGCTTTGCAAAATTTCACCTTAAAAAAGGAAAAACGCTTTATTATCGGCGACAACGAACTGCAAATGCAAGCGTATGACGAGCAAGCGCAAGCCGTTGCGCTTGGCGACTGGAAGGGTATCGTCGGCGAAGATTTTTCGGGCGTTTGCGTGTACGAAACGACGTTCACTACGCCTGAAAACGTGCAAAACGCTGTGCTGGATTTAGGCGATGTAAAACACACGGCAAAGGTGTGGTTAAACGGTGAGCAGGTAGGCGTAAAGGTAATGCCGCCGTACCGTGTGGCTTTGCCCATCTACGCACTGCAAAAGCAAAACCGTTTGCAAATCGTTGTTTCCAACACGCCTGCAAACGAATACGTGCACACCAAATCGTTTGAGAAAATGGAACGCTATAAGTTGACGGTATATTTTGATAAAGAACTGGAATTTTGTCAAGACACGATGGAACAAGGCAGCGGTTTGTTTGGCCCGGTTACCATTTCTTATAAGTAAGAGTGAAAAATGAAAAAACGTAAAGAATATTTATTTTATTGTTATAACTGTCCCGGCAACGGCGAATATTTCCACAACGGGTACACCTATTCGTTCGGGGAAGATTATAGAAACGCAAAACGTTACAAGGATTATTTAGACTGCGGTTTTAACGCAGTGCAAGCGCGCGGCGACGAAAAGGGCAGCGCTTTCCACGGCGGCGAATTTGCTGGCTCAAACACGGAAAAGGTGTTCAAGGAGTTTTTAAAAGCGGGCGGAAAAAAGGTAATCGTAACCGATTCCCGTTTCGACCATTGGATTCGCGACGAGCGCGATATCGTAGGCGAAGGCAAGCTGTTTAAGACGGAAGCGGAGCTTGACGAAGTGGTGAAAGCGTGCGTAAAGCCCTATTGCAAGCAAAAGGGTTTTTACGGCATTCAGCTGTTTGACGAGCCCAAATACTCACAATTTCCTGCCTACGGTCAGCTTGCGCGTTCGCTTTCGCGTGTGCTTCCCGGGGTGTATTTGCAATGCAATCTGTTGCCGCTTAGCTCTCGCGTGGATTTGTTTTTGTCGGACAGCGAGCTGCAAAACAAGGAAGACGATCCGCTGCTCAAAATTGCGACGGATTCCGTGCCGACGACGAAATTCGATATTTATAAAAAATACGTCAACGACTTTTTAGACGCCACGCAAATCGATAACGTGCTGTTTGACGAATATCCGTTTAGACGGGAATACATCATCAGCGGTTCGGCGCTTGCCAACTACCAGCTGGTAGCCGAAATTTGTAAAGAGCGCGATTTGGAATTTAGAGTGGTGCTGCAATCGTTCGTGCATTACTGGAACGGCGCGTTACATAACCGCTATTTGACGGAAAGCGATATGTACTGGCAAACGAATATGGCGCTGGGCTTTGGCGTAAAAGAGTTTTCTTTCTACACTTACCTTGCCAAACCGCATTTTGATTACAAAGCAGGTCACGGCGAAGCGGACGGCGGTGCGTTTATCAATTTGGACGGCTCAAAAACCGCGTTATATTTCTACACCAAGCGCATTATCGCGGAAATGAAGAAATTTTCCAAAGTGGCGCTGGGTTATTCGTATGAAAATTCGTGGGCGGTAGCAGGAAAAGGGCAAACGCTGGAAGATTTCGACTGGGTAAAATTTGCGTATGTCAAGCAGGAATGTCCGTTTGCGGTGGACGTGGATAAGGGCGTTGCGCTTATCACGGCGCAGGCAGGCATTGAAAACAAGCAAAATAAATTGTACATGATTGAAAACTTTTCCAACGTGAAAGACGAGCTGTTTGACGGCGTAGCGCCTATGCAGGTACGCGTTACATTGCCAAAAGGTAAAAAGAAATTTTATTTCCGCGGTAAAAAAATCCGCGTAAAAACGGACGAAAACGGCAAATATTTGCTTTCCTTGAAAGTGGGCGACGCCGTGTTTGTGGAAATCAAATAAAAACGAATAACAATAAGAAAAAACGACGAAAGAGTATCCAAAAACGGATGCTCTTTTTTCTTTGTTTTTAAAAAATGTTTTGTTTAAATAAAAAACCGCAAAAAAACGTGCGGAAAAGCAGGACGTGCGTTTTGTGGATATTATAATATCCAAAAACAAGGCAAATCTTAAAAAAACAACAAGTCGTATTAAAAAAACGATAGAAGGAAAGGCAAATGTGTTTTATAATAAAAGCGAAACAAAAACAAACGCGCCTTTTATAAAAAAGCAAATTCGGCGCGTAGGGAGTTAGAAAGTATGTGGATTAAACAAGCAGGCGTAACGGACGGCACGGCAACCAACAAACCGCGTTTTGTGAAAAATTTTGCCCTGTCGCAAAGCAAAGAACAAGTAGTGAAAGCAGAGCTGGAAATTTCCGCTTTGGGTATTTTTTCTTTGCAAATCAACGGTAGAACGGTGCAGGAATATTTTATGCCCGGTTGCACCAACTACAATAAATTTGTCTACCTTTGCCGTTACGATTTAACGAAGGATATACAAAAGGACAACTGGCTGACGATCACGGTGGCGGACGGTTGGTACGCGGGACGGCTGGGCTATCACAGAGCCAAAGTGTTTGGCACGCAGTTTTGCGCGTACGCAACGCTTAATATCACCTATCAAGACGGTACGACGCAAACGCTGGAAACGGACGAAAGCTGGAAAGTGCAAAAGAGCGAAATTTTGCGCGCGGACTTTTTCGATGGGCAGGATATTGACGAGCGTTTGCGTATAGATATCGCAAAAGAATATGACGTGTTGACCTGCGCCGTGCTTACAAATGAAACGAGAACGCTTCGCCCGTATCCTATGGAGCCCGTTGTATGCGTAGATACGCTGCAACCTGAAATAACGGAAAAAGCAGGGAAGCTGCTTTTAGATTTTAAGCAAAACTTTGCAGGGGTAGTATCCTTTGACGTAAAAGGAAAAAGCGGACAAAAAATCGTTATTCGCCATGCGGAAGTGTTGGACGAAAACGGGGAATTGTACGTAAAAAATTTACGTAAAGCAAGATGTATTGACACGCTTATTTTGTCAGATAAAACTGCGCATTTTGCGCCCGAATTTACCTATCATGGCTTCCGTTATGCGGAAATTAGCTTAGAAAACGGCAATATTGCCGACGTTGAGCTTACAAATATCCAAGGCCTTGTATTTTCGCAGGATTTAAAACGTACGGGCTATTTCGAATGCTCTAACGAAATTATAAATAAAATTTATCAAAACACGCTTTGGGGGCAAATCAGCAACTTTATTGCCGTGCCTACCGATTGCCCGCAACGCGACGAACGCTTGGGCTGGGCGGGCGATGCGCAGGTATTTTGCGATACGGCAATGTATAATGCCGACTGCAATAAATTTTATAAGGATTATTTGGAGCTATTGCGTGTAGAAAGCAAAGAAAACGGCAGCGTTGTTAACTTTGCTCCGTTTGAGTGCTACGCGAAAAACACGGACGGCGTGCCCTGCTGGGGGGATGTGATTGCCATTATGCCGTATATGCATTATTTGGCGTATGGCGATATTTCCATCATTCAAGACAATTTGCTTGCGGCGAAAAAATGGATTGATTTTTATCGTTTGCATTTGGAAGATGGTTTGGTGAAAGGCTTATTTACCTTTGGCGATTGGTTGTCGGTGGGCGAAGAAACAGATAAGGAAGCGTTGACACAGTGCTACTTTGGCTATTCGTTGTTGCTCGTTGGCAAAATGTGCGCGATCGTGGGGGAAGACGATGCGCAATATAAAACGTGGTACGAACAGGCAAAGACGGCGTTTAGAAACGC
Source organism: Candidatus Scatosoma sp. (assembly GCA_045533485.1). Classification (GTDB taxonomy): domain Bacteria; phylum Bacillota; class Clostridia; order Christensenellales; family Borkfalkiaceae; genus Scatosoma. Next base: position 73,810 of record JAZSHX010000035.1, read on the forward strand.
TTATATGCAACAGGACGGTACGGTGATAGGGGATACGCAAACTATTTATTTGGTAGCGTATTCTATCGGCTTTATGAGCGCAGAAGAAGTTAAAGCGCCCTTGTTGAACGCGATACATAGACGTGACGATACGCTCACTACGGGCTTTGTTGGCGTAAAATTGCTTTTGCCTGTGCTTTGCGATTTGGGCGAAACAGAGCTTGCGTATAAGCTGATGTCTCAAACCAAATTCCCCTCTTGGGGCTATTGTATCGAAAATGGCGCAACAACCATTTGGGAGCGCTGGAACGGCTACACCAAAGCGGACGGCTTTTTCGATCCGTCCATGAACTCGTTTAATCATTATTCGCTTGGCTCGTGTGTATATTGGCTGTATGCCTACGTTTTGGGTATTCGCTTAAACGAAAAGAGCGGCAGTGACGGCGAAATTTTGATAAAACCCGTGTTCTCCCCGTCGCTTACTTGGGCAAAGGGCAGCTACCAAGCGCAAAAGGGCAAAGTGTCGGTGGCTTGGGAATACCAGGACGATAGTATATTGCTTAGCGTAACGGAAGACAAGGGTTTGAAAATAAGCTACGATTTGGGCGCGCATACCGTGCTTTCGCAAACGCAAAACGCAAACAAGACGATTTTTAAGCTGAGCAAATAAAAAAGAGAGCCGTTTGGCTCTCTGTGGATAAATTATTCAAGTGCTTTTTTTCGATACGCAATGGGCGTTACACCAAAGCGCTGTTTGAACTTTTGCGAAAAGAAGGAGTGGTTATCATAGCCCACTTCGTTGGCGATTTGTATCACGGAAACGTCGGTGTTGATAAGCAGCTGCGCCGCATAATTTAAGCGCAATTCCGTGATATAGGAAATGAGCGTTTGCCCCGTTTGCTCCTTGAATAGCAGTAGAAAATGCGCGTGCGTGTAGTTGCTGTGCGCAACCAGCTCTTCAATCTTTTTGGAGAAAAATTCGGGCTTTTGAATTTTACGGATAAATTCCAAAAACCACGGCGGCGAAGCGTGCTTACCGCTTGCGTGCACGTTTTCTAAGTGTATCCCCAAAAGATACAAAACGATAGAGTGGAGCAACGCGGACGTGTGTTTGGGAAACAGCTTTTGATAGGCGTCAATGTCCGTCAATCGCGAAATAATCCCCTTATAGCAGTTGACGGGTACGGTAATGATAATCGGCGTTTCCTGCTGGGCGAGCTGTTCGTATAAGCCCGATTTTAACTCATCGCAAAACTTTTTCAAATTATGCGTGGAAACGCAAATATCCCTGCGCGTCACAGCCCCCACGGCGGTTTGCTGGTGCTGGTGCTTTGGCCCAAGCAACAAAAACGTGCCGTAGGAAAAAGGATAGCTAACGCCGTTGATTACGTTTTCGCCCGAACCTTCGGTAAGCGTAGTAAATTCCCAGTCGGTATGGTTGTGCAAAACGGTGGGTGCGTACCACTCATGCGTGGCGCAGTCGTTAGGGTTTAATTTTGGTATAGTAAACGTAGCCATATTTGAATTATAGCATAAAAAACCAAAAAAGGCAACGTTTTACAGGAAAAATCTTAAAAAAACAACAATTCACAAAAAAAGAAAAGTAGACGGATATGCGCGTCCGTGATATAATAAAGGAGCGCAAAGTGAGAAAATATCGTGTTTTTGCAAAAAAAAGATAAAAACAAGGAGACGGTTATGAGCAAGAAAAAGACATTCAAATGGTTGTGTTTGGCGGCGATAGGCGCGTTTGCGATGGCAACCAGCGTTGCTTGTGGCGGCGACGATGCTACGAGTAAGCCGCAGTTTTTGGAAGGTATCGACACCGAGCTGGAGCTTGGCGACGGGATGGATCTTTCCGATTATATCGATTACGTAACCGACGGCGAATACGTGATCACGGTCAGCGACGGAAAAACCGTAGAAGACATTACCAGGAAAAGATACTGGGAGCCCAAAGAACCGGGTACGTACACCTTTACGTATACGGTGCTTAGCGGTGCGTTCAAAGGTGAAAACAGCTTTGACGTAGTGGTAAAGGTACCCACGCTCACTTGGAAATATACGCTGATGAACACCATTTACGACACGGGCTACACCTTGGAATTTGACGAATATTTCAACGCGATGAACATTTCCGCGATGTCGTATTATCCTTGGGAAATGGTAATGGACAGTATCACCGTAAACGATGTTACAACGGAAATCACCGATCAAACGGCTTGGACGTTCACGCAAGCGAAACCGCACGTGTTCAAATTCCACATTCAAAGCCAAGACGGGCAAAGCTATTCGCTTTCGCAATCGGTAAACGTTCGCTACGTAGACAAGGAAATGCTTGCGTGGATGGACGAAAACGACGTGACGACGGAAGGCGCGTTGCGCTTGGAAAACGAACAAAAGGTATTGTTGCAGGAAGGCGACCACCGCGGTGCAGTGGCAACACACCTTGATCAATGCCCCGACAGAACGCTTCCGTATATCGCGTTTAACGGCGAATACGGCGTAAACGATTTCCTTGTATTCGATTTCACGGGCACGAATATGCCGAATATGCTGTTCTTTGCCGACAAGATCAACAATACCGTTTGGAACAACGGCGGCGCGGCGGAATATAATAAGGGCTTCGTGCTTTCGGGCGGTTGGACGAAGAAAAACGGGCAACCGTACGAAGGGTGGCAAACGGACGCTTCAATCAACGCGCGTTTCAAAATTTACGGACCGAACAAAATTGTAAAAACGGACGACGATAGAGAAGGGCAAATCCGTACGAAGTTTGAAGAAACGCCCAACCCTTTAAGCTTATATAACATTTGGCAAGAAGAAAACGCAAACAGAAAATACCGCGTATTCGTGGGCTTTACGTCTTGGTCGGCAACGGAATTCACCGTGGCAACTAGCGTGATGGATTTGCAAACGGGCAACGTTATCTATTCGGCAAGCAAAACGGTGTTGAACACGCAAATCAAGGGCAACACGGACGGTGCTATCGTATTCACGGAAGATATGTTCAAGGGCAGTATCGCTTTGTACGGCGCGATAGGCAAAACGACGCAGCTGGACAAAATTTACGCGATTGAAAGAAATACGACCTTAAAAGACTTGCAGGTAAAATATTATGAAACGCCGTATAAGTGGATGAAAGACCAAAAGGTAACGGCAACGGGCGTAGTTTCCAGCAACGAAAGACAGGAAGTGGTGCTTGGCGCAAGCACGTACGTAAACGACGACCCGTCCAAAGTACCTGCGGATTATTGTAAAACGAATATGTCGTACGTGGCGTTCAACGATAACTACGGCTTAAACGATTTCTTGGTGCTTGAATTTACAGGCAACAATATGCCGTACATTTCCTTCTTCAACAACGCGGCAAACAACAGCGTCTTCAATAAATACGACAACACCTACGTGAAAGACGACGACGGCAACGTAATCGAAGAAATCTTCAACGAAAAAGCAAAAGAAGAAAAGGGCTTAGTCATTTCCAACGGTCAAACGGATATGAACGGCGATGCGTTCGCGCCTTGGAACAAATCGGGCAGCGTAAACGATAGAATTACGATTGCAGGGCCTTGGAAAGCCAACAAATTCGGCGCAAACGATTTGGGTTGGTTTAGAGACAATATCGCGGGCGCAGGCACGCCGATGGGTATCTATACTCTTTCGCAAGAACAAAACGCGAACACCAGATACCGTATGTTCGTGGGCTTCACGGAAGGCGACACGACGGGTTGCACGGTGGTTATGTACGTGACGAATATCGACACGGGCGCAGTCGTTTGCCATTACAACGTGCGTATCAACGAAACGTTCCCTGAAAACTACTTCACGGGCGGTATTGCGTTGCACGGTCAATTCGGCAAACAAACCTGCTTCAAGGTATATCCCATCGAAAGAAACACCACCTTGGAAAAACTTATCATCGAATACACGGTAGTGCCCGTATAACGGCTAAAGGAGAAAAGAGATGAAAAAGACAAAATTATCCATTGTTGCATCTATATTAGCGGTTTGTACGCTTGCGTGCACGGCTTGCGATATGCTGGGCGGTAAAAACTCTTCGTCTTATTCGCCCGACAACGATCCCAAGCTTTTGCAAGCCCCCGATTATTCCAAATATACCCACCGTTTTGATTCCTACGGCTATTCCGGCCCTGACGACGGCACGTACAACATCGACAACGTTGTGTACGACGTAGGCGAAGATTTTAGAACGGTAGAACGCTATAAAGAATACAAGGAATGCGGTTTTAATATCTATCTTGCGCAAACGGGCATCAACATCAACGGTTCGTTTAACGCGGAAGTTTGGGAACAGGAAAAGGTATACATGGACCGCGCAACGGAAGCCGGCTTAAAGGTTATCCTTGCCGACCAGCGTATTCAATGGTATTCCCGTTGGGGCGGATCGATTATCGGCGAAGATGACCCTGCAACGCCGGAAAAAGAATATCCGTTTGCCAACGAAGCAGAGCTTGACGCAACGATCACCGAATACGTGAAATTATACAAAGACCACCCTGGGTTCTACGGCTTAATGCTTGGCGACGAACCGAGAAGTTACGACGTAGTTTCCTACGGTCAAGTGTACGCGTCGCTCAAACGCGTATTGCCCGACGCCTTCATTCAATATAACCTGCTCCCCGGCGACGTGGGTTATCACGAATTTGAACGTTTCCCTGAACTTACGGAAGAAGAAGACAATCCCAACTGGACGGAATACGAACGCGTTTTGAAGCAATACGAAAAATATTTAAACGAATATTTGGACGTTCTCCCCGGTATCGGGTATTTGCAATACGACGATTATCCCATCCACAACGGGTTTATCGACGAAGATTATATCGCGGGCTTGCAAGTAGCGGCGAAAGTGGCAGGCGAACGCGGTTTGGAATTGCATATCGTTTCGCAAGCGTTCGGTATGTATACCAGCGGCCCTGACAGCTTCTTGCACTGGGTTGCCCCCACCAAACAAGACTGTCAATGGATGAACAACGTGCTTCTTGGGTTTGGCGTGAAACAAATTCACTACTTTACCTACTGGACAAAAGGCGACAATAAAACGGACGGCGAATTTTTCATCGACGGCGCATCCTTTATGACGCGCGGCGGCGAACGAACGCCCCTTTGGTACAATATGCAGGAAATTATGGCGAACAACCAAAAGTTTGCGCCCGTAATCAAGCAGTTTGAATACCAAGGCAGCAAATCCTACAAAATCACGCCCACCAACTTCGATCCCACGCAAATTTTGAAGATGGACAATTCCTACACGTTCAAAAAGCTGACGGACGTAACCATCAATAAAGAAATCGCTTTGGTGACGGAGCTGTACGATAAGGAAAACAATAACTATATGTATATGGTTATGAACGTAATCGGCGCAGGCGCGGAAGGCAGCCGTGCGTTCCAAACGACGACGCTTACGTTTAGCGACGAATACACGCACGTAGTCATCTACAAAAACGGCGTGGGTACGCCGCAAAAGCTGGAAGACGGCAATAAACTCACCATTAAGCTTGCGGCAACCGAAGCGGTGTTCGTTTTGCCTTACTAATAAAGGCGATAGGAATTTTTAGTTATGAAACAGCGTAAAGAATATGATTTTTATTGCTATCACTGTCCCGATAACGGCGAATATTATCACAACGGATACACGTACACGTTCGGCGAAGATTACAGAAGCGCCAAACGGTATAAAGAGTATTTAGATTGCGGTTTCAATATCGTGCAAGCGCGCGGCGGCAGTGAAAAAGGCAACGAATATAAGGGCTTTTGGGAAGGTTCGGGTTGTCAAAAGGTATTTGAAGAATATCTCAAAGCCGGCGGCAAGAAAATTTGGGTTACCGACAGACAGCTGGACGGCTGGATTGCGCACGATTTAGACGTCGTGGGCGAAGGCAAACGCTTTGCGAGCGAAGAAGAGTTGGATAAAGCGGTGAAAGCAAGTATGGACGGCTACTGCCATAGAAAGGGCTTTTTCGGTGTACAGCTTTTGGACGAACCGCAATACAAAAATTTCCCTGCCTACGGTCAGGTGGCGCGGTCTATTCAACGCGTATGCCCCACGGCGGAAATTCAAGCCAACCTTTTGCCTATCGGCGCGCCCGTGGAGCTCTTGATGCCCGAAATAGAGTTCGACGATTCCGACCCGACGGTGAAATTTGTCAAGAAAACGACGCACCCCCACGAAAAGTTTGAAGAGTATGAAAAATACGTAAACGATTTCGTAACGCTTACGGGCTTAGATTACGTGCTGTTCGACGAATACCCGTTTAGACGCGAATACATCATCAGCGGAAACACGATTCCCAACTATCAGCTTGTCGGCAGAATTTGCCAAAAGCGCGGGTTGGAATTTAGAACGGTGTTGCAATCTTTTTCGCAGGTTTGGAATCACAGTATGCAACAGCGCTATATGACGGAAAGCGATATGTACTGGCAAACCAACTTGGCGCTGGGCTTTGGCTGTAAGGAATTTTCTTTCTACACGTATTTTGCAAAACCCGATTTCGATTATAAAACGGGCTTTGGCGAAACGGATTGCGGCGCGTTTATCAACTTGGACGGTTCTAAAACGGCGCTGTATTTCTACACCAAGCGCATTATCGCGGAGATCAAGAAATTTTCCAAGGTGGGCTTGAAATACGCGTATGAAAATTCGTATATCGTTACGGAAAAGGGCAAAAACAACACCGATTTTGAGTGGACGACGTATCTTTACGAAAACAAACAATGCCCGTTTGCGATGGACGTAAGCAGGGGCGTAGCGCTTGTAACGGAGCAAGCAGGGCTGGAAAACAAGAACGACAAGCTGTATATGATTGAAAATATCAGCAACGTTCGTGGCGAGCTGTTTGACGGCGTAGGACCTATGCAGGTACGCGTTGAATTGCCCCAAGGTAAAAAGAAATTCTATTTCCGCGGCAAAAAAACCCGCGTAAAAGCGGACAAAGACGGCAAATATTTGCTTTCCTTGAAAGTGGGCGACGCCGTGTTTGTGGAAATGAAGAAATAATCCGCTTGCGCTTTTCTCATGGCGCAGTCAGCGGTTATTTATCCCTCCTTTGAGCGTATCAAACGTCTACCGCATTTCATGCGTGTGGCTTTTGACGGAAAAACTCTGCGAAAATACAGCGTGTTTTTCTCGGTTACATACTTTCGGTATGCGCCCTTAAAAAACACTTGTCTTTCTTGTGTTTTTCTCGTCAAGATGGTTGTGATAGACCTAAAAAAGCCGAAATGCGGTAGGCAGGTACGCGTATACGCGTTATAAATATAGTGGCGCGTATGCGTGCGCAAAAGCACAAAAGGAGCGCTCCTTTTGTTGTGTTGGAACAACACAACAAACAAATACTTAGTTAGAAAAGAGTGGACTGTCATTTTAGAAAGAGTGAAATGTCACGTCCCTGTCATTCTGGAACGGAGCAAAGCGAAGAGATAGAATCTCTGTTTATCCCACCGACTTGCTGTCGCAAGTCACCTCCCTTAAAATAAAGGAGGCAGTTTGGCTCCCTTGTGTAAAGGGGGCTGTCGTGAAGCGACTGGGGGATTGTATATCCAACAATCAACCCAAAAAACGAAAATATCCGCAGAAAAGCGGAGAAGATAAAAATAAAAATTATATCGAGGAGGATATAAAAAATGAGAAATTATGAAACTCTTGAACTCAAGTTTGTCATTTTGGACGATGAAGACGTTTTGACGGCGTCCGCAGAATTCCAAGATGCAACGCAAGGGGACAACGGCGTTTGGTTCCCGGGTAACGCAAACGGCAAGGGGGATACGTGGCAATGAGAAAGAAAATCACATTAGTAGCATCCTTAGCATTTGCAGCAGCGCTTTGCGCAGGCGTAGGCGCGGCAAACGTAAACGCAGACGCAGCTACGTGGACGGGCTTTGAAATCACGGCAACGTCCGTACGTCTTGGTAATGGCACGAAAGCAAATCCCAGTGGGCTTCGTTTCCAAACGGTAGCAAGCAGCTTGACGGAAGAAATGAAAACGCAATATCCTAACGCAGAGTGCTACACGACGATCAGCTTCACGTCTGGCGGTCAAAACTATTCCACGAACGTACCCGTAACGGTATGGGCGTCGGAAAACAGCTGGAACACGGTGCTTTTGGAAATCCCCGAAAGCGATTATGGCACGGTAATCACGGCGCAATCGTTTATCAAATTGAACGAAACGACGACGTATGAAACGGAAGCTGAAACGTCCAGCATCGCAAAAACGGCTTCGCTTGTTATGCAACAAACGGGCATTGAAGACGCAACCTTGAAAGCGTATGCGGCAGGCGCGTTGGAAAGCATCACGCTTAACGAAACGAGCGGTAACTTAACGGCAGGCGATACCGTGCAGCTTACGGCAACCACGCAACCGGCTGGCTTTGGTGTGCTTTGGTCGAGCGACGATGAAAGCATCGCAACCGTAGACAATACGGGTAAAGTGACGGCTGTCGGCGTGGGCACAACGACTGTCACGGCAAGTATGGCAGGCAAAACGGCTACGTACACCGTGACCAGCAAAATGCCTTACAGCGTAGACTTTGAAAACGGCGCAAACGTTTATTTCGGCACGGATGCAACGGTAAATGCTTCGCTTGTTGGCGTGGTAGACCATAACGGCGGCAAGGCAGTGAAAGTGACCATAGCTGGCGACCCCACCGTAGCTGTTTCCATTTCGCACGAATACTTAAACTGGATATTCTATCAACAAGACTTGGCAAGCGTTTCCTTTACGGTGTCTGCGGATACGGCGCTTACGGATGTGTTTAATAAATGTCAAATGGGTCTTGTGTATAAAAAGAGTGACGGTACATTTGATGCAACAGACATAGGCGGTCTCACTTATGTGGTGCAAGACGACGGTACGTTGCTTATAACCATTACCAAAGACTTGTACACTAGCCGTTTTGACGAAAACGGCGGTAAGGGTTCGGCGTTGGTTAACAACTCATCTATCGCGGCAGATGCAGCTGCGGATAGTCCTTACTATTGCTCTATCCGTTTCAACCTTAAGGATGCTAATGGTATTCTTACCAGCGGTAAGGCAATCTATTTTGATAATCTTGTTGCAGATGTTCCCGTTAAATACGACCCTGTGAACAACAACCCCTTGGAACAAGACGGTACGTTTGAAAACGGCGTAAACGCACTTGTAACGTCTTCTGGTGCACTCACCTATGTGGACTTGGAAGAACGCGTGGCAGGCAACAACGCAGTGAAATTCAACTTGGCAGACAGTCAATATGATATTTACCTTGGTTTGAACAGAACGTATCTTGCAAACGCATTTGATACGAAAGGAGCAGAAAGCGTAACGTTCAAATTGTATACGGATGCAGACGGCTGGTGCGAAAAACACAGATGGACGGGTAATGATGTTCGTAACGGTGATCTTTGTTATCATAACGGTTCGTCTGTGGTATCTATTCAAGACAACGTACTTTCGAAAGCTGACAAGGTGGACGGTTACATCCCCGTAACGCTTACAAAAGCACAATGGGAAATCTTCAAAAACGGTGATCCTACGGGCACGTCTGATTTGTTTATCTATATGGTTTTGGGTGTATATAACAACGGTTTGACGGATAAAGCACCCGAAGGGGCACTTACTCACGACACTAGCGTTGGCGATATTTACATCGATGACATTGTTGCAAATCTTCCCGCGCAACCCGAATTGAAAGAATTGATTGACTTTGAAAACGGTGCAAATGGTTATTTCGGTACGGATGCAACGGTAAATTCTTCGCTTGTGGGCGTGGTTGATCACAAGGGCGATAAAGCGTTGAAGTTTGAAATCGGTAACGATCCTACGTTTGCAGTTTCCCTTTCGCATGAATACATGAACTGGGTATTCTATCAACAAGGCGCGGCAAGTGTTTCCTTTACCATTTCCGCAGACGTAGCGCTTACGGGTACGTATAATAAGTGCCAAATTGGTCTTGTTTATAAAAAAGCCGATGGTAGCATTGCTGCAACGGACGTAGGGAATACTGACATTGTAGTACAAGAAGACGGCACTTTGCGTATAACAATTACGAAGTGGCTCTATACCACGCGTTTCGATGAAAACGGTGGCAAGGGCTCGGCTTTGGTAGATAATTCGTCTATCGCGTCGGACGCGGCAGCGGATAGCCCGTTCTATTGCTCTATTCGTATCAACCTGAACACTGCAAGCGGTATTCTTACCAAGGGTAAAGCGTTCTATTTGGACGATTTCACGGTAAACAAATAAGCAAAAATAAACACAGATTTGTGTGAGGGAAAATGGAGTGTAAAGGGGGAAGGTTTTTGCCTTCCCCCGATACACCGACCGCGCGTTTTATAAAAATCGCATACATTTTTATACAATACGCAAGACAAAGACGGAGAGAATATTTTATAATTATATATATACAGTGCCGTCGTTTTTGCTTATCAAAAAACGAACGAAAGGCACAAAAAAAGCAATATTCAACAACTTTATAGTGGAATTGACTATTTACAGGCAAGCGGTAAATATGATATAATAAAAAAAGGAAAATAGGCGAATTTTCCTTAATATCGCGTGTTTGCGCGCGTAAATTATATAGACAAAAACAAGGGAGTGATTACGATGAAAACGATGAAAAAATGTTGTTTGAGTTTGTTGGCGGTGTTCGCGCTTGCCAGCGCGTCCGTTGGCGCAAGCGTTGCAACCAAAGCGCAAAGCACGATTGACGAGAGCAAATTCACTATGTTCAAGGGCGCGTCCGTGCGTGTAGAAGGTACGACGGAGCACCCCGACGCAAAGGGCTTGCGTTTCAAAACGTATGCAGAAGATTTTAAGGACGATTTACACGCAGTGTATTCGCCCGATAATTACAATTATCACTGGTACACCCAGCTCCGCTTTAAGCTTTTGAAAGACGGCAGCACCACGGAATATACGTCGTATACCACCGAAGTAAACGCTACCGTTTGGCATAGCGAAGGTTGGAATACCGTCCTTTTGGATATCCCTACAAGCGCGGTGGCGGCGAACATCACAGCGCAGTCGTTTGTAGAAGTAACGGATAAAAACGGGGATACCGTGTACGAAGCGAACACGGTAGTGCGCACCTATTCGGCGGCGGAAACGGCAAGCTGGGCGCTCGCGTACAACCTGTATACGGGTACCGATCAAAAGAATTTCTTGCTCAATTACGTCAACCAAGCAATCACCGCAGGCGAAATCACGGAGATTGTGCTCCCCAACCTCAACTTTGGCTTGGAAGTGGGTACAAGCGACACCATCGTTGCGAATACCTTGCCGTACGGCTACGGCATCACGTACACGTCGGATAATACGGGCGTAGCAACGGTAGACGGTAACGGTAGAGTGACGGCGCACGCGACGGGTACGGCGAATATCACGCTCACGCTCGGTACGCTCACCAAAACCTGCACTGTGACCGTTTATGCAAAGGATAGCATCCCCACGGCAATCACCAGCTGGTCGAATACAACTCTCAGCTGGAAATATTCCGACACGTCCTCGAAGATGTATCCGTTTTATAAAGTTGATAATTCGATTTCAGGTACAGGTCAAGTATCTGGCAACAAAATCAAAGTAACAAGCGCACCCAAAACCGCAGGATATTCCCTGAACAGCGACTATCTTGCCAAGGTATTCTCTTTCTCTCAAGTGAAAGCGGTGCGTATCAAAATCAAGGGCTTTTCCAACTATCAAATCGGTACGTTCATTATGAACTATTCCAGCTATCAATCTAACGATTATATTCGTTACGATCAACAAGGCGACGTGCTGTATTTGCAATTTGATCGCGCGGCTTACGATATGTATCTTGCAAAACGCGCAGACGCGTCTACCAAGTTTGAATTCCGTTTGCAAGTGTTGCCTGCAGGTACAAAGGTAGTGGCTACCAGCGACAACTCGCATTTGACGACGTTCTCGTTTACAATTGACGAAATCGCACCCGTTTACGACGCGGTTACGGAAGACTTTGAATACGGTGCAAGCTCTTATATCACGACGGACGCTACGTCCAGCGTAGAAAAGGTACAAGACGGAAAGGGCAGGGGCAGGTACGCGTTGAGCGCTACGCCCACGGCAAATACGCTGACGGTAAACGTGAATTCTACGTACGCTAACAAGGTGTTTAATGTTAGCGGCGCAACGGCGTTGCAATTTAGAGTGTACACCGACAAGGATTTGTCGTCCGTGACGGTAAACGGCTCTACGGCAAACGTACAATATAAATACAACGCAGACGGCGAATATTATGTAATTCGCGTTGGCAGTGCGTATAAAAACAATGATTTGACGGTAATTTTGACGGCGACGGAAGCGTTCGGTCAAGTGTATTTGGACGCGTTTACAAGTACGGATAAAACGCTTGGCGCAAACGTGACCAAAACGGACGCGTATGCACAAGACAACGGCGGCGAACTGGAATTTAACGCAGGCGAAACGTTCAATTTCTACGCATACGGTTCGATGAGCAACGGCGTGATCGACGGTAAAAACTACGATTACGATGAGCCCACGTTGGAAAATATGTTAGAGCTGAAAGAAGCAGGCTTTGACGCAATTATGCCGCAAAGCGCGGCGTCCGTTGGCGAAGACGGTAAATTAGCAGGTACGTACAGCTATTTAGACATTTTGGATTTGGCGCAGCAAGCCGGTTTGAAGGTTATTTTGACGGATAACCCCATTATCTATCTCTCCGGCGGTAAGCAATACGATTCGACGGGTGTAAACTGGAGCAATTTCTATCAATATTACACGAGCGCGAAGGAAACGAGCGGTACTTGGGCAGGCGCGGCGCAATCGGGCTCGGCGATGTACAACAAGATTAAATCACAGCTTGCAAGCTATATCAACCACCCTGCGTTCTACGGCGTGTTGATGATTGACGAACCGTCCGCTTGGATGTTCGACGAAAGCTTGGCAGTGCCTACGGACGCTTCGTACACCAAAGCAGGTACGTTCGGTTACACCTATAAAACGGTAAAACGCGTAGCGCAAGAAGTGTTCGGCAAGGACATTTTCATCCACGCGAACATTCTCCCTGCAGGCAACTATTCTACGGAATCCTACGGTCACGGAGCAGGTCAACGTTTCCCCGAACTCACGGTAAAACGCTACGGCGAAATCACGGGTATGGACGTTAGCGGTTATACGAACGGCGGCACGACCGATTATATCGCAAGCGTAGGCGCGCAGTTCTACACCGATTTGGAATACTATATCGAAAGAGCAGGCGCAACGAGCGGCGCGTCGTCCAGCAACGGCTTTATGGAAGATTCTATGAAGATTGCCATTCAACGCGAACGCTTCGGTAAATATTGCGAAATGTTCTTAGAATGCACGGGCGCGCCCTATATCATGCCCGACATCTATCCCGCGGAACGCACGTACGTGACGGACAGACACTTGATGGAAATGCAAACGGTTGCGGAAGTTGCGGCGAAATACGGCGTAGATTTGTATTTGATTACGCAATCGATGAAGCACGTAGAAAGCGACACGGAAGCGTTCAACGAACAGGAAGCGCGTTGGCTTAACAACCAACTGCTTGCGTTCGGCGTGAAAAATATCGTGTACTTCACCTATTACGTGCACGGCAACGACGGCGCAAGCTATTTCCACAAGGACAGCTCGTTTGTCGATTTGAACGGCGAAAAGACGGACGTGTACTATTTCATGCAAGACATTATGGCGGAAAACAAGGCGTTCTCTTCCACCTATCACGCGTTCGATATCAAATCCACCAAAACGTATTATAACGAATTGACGGCAAACAACGGCGTATTCGGGCACTTTGCATACGATATTGATTACACCGACAACACGCTGTATCAAAACGACAGCGTAACGTTCACCGCTTTGACGGGCGTGGACGTGGACGGCGACTTGACGATGATCAGCGAATTTGTCGGCGCAAACGCATATATGTACGCAGTGTATAACGCAACGTACGGCAAGTACGTAACCGATTACACGGCTTGCGATACGGTAACGCTTACGTTCGACGCGGCGTACACGCACGCAATCGTATGGCGCAACGGCGTGAAAAAGCTGGTAGCGCTTGACGAAAACCACGCGTTGGAAATTGAAAACGCGGCAGGCGAAGCGGCATACGTAATCCCGTACGCATACCAAGATAACTCCGGCTACTTTGGCGACGCAGCCAGCAAGGATAACGGCGTATTCTTCCCCGGCACCGACTGGGCAGGCGACGCTTGGTAAGAAAAAAAGAAAATAAACAAAAAAATCGGCAGGCAATTCGCTTGTCGATTTTTTATCACCTTGGCGAAATGCAAGGAGTGACAACAAACAATTGTTACCTAAAATTTTTTTAAAAGTATTGACAAACTTCGAGTAAAGGTTTATAATGTATTATAACAAACAAAAAACGTGGAAAACGTTAAAGAATAAATATTAGGAGATAAAACAAATGAAAGGAAAAATGGCATTGATTGCAACTCTGTGCACGGCTGTAACGATCGGCGGCGTATACGCAACCTGGACGTTTGCACAAAAAAACGCCGCGTCGGCAAACACAACGGTAAACGTTGCTATGACGGGTCTAACGGGAGAAACGGAAAAAGGTACGCTTAGCGTAATGGTTATGGGTGCAAACGGGTTCACCTTGGCTGTGGACGATTCTAACAGCGACCACATTGCCGACATCAAAAAAGAAGGGGTGGTAACGGTTACCTTTACGCCTGCGGCAAGCGCTTCGGACGACGTGAAAACCAACGGGATTGACGTACAATGCGTCATTTCGTACGCTCCGTATACGGGCGGCCCTGCAAATCTTGAAGACTGGAAGTATGCAGACACGCAAATTTTTGAAATCGACAACGATGAAGATGCGCCCATCCTGTTGAATAAGGCGGCGGCAGTGAGAGATCCCGAAACGGGCGTGTTCACGTGGACGATTCCTGCGGCGGATATCGGTATTGATTTGACGGACGCATTTTCCAACACGACGACCGGCATAAAAATCGACACGAAAGGCAAATATGATGCAATGAACGAAGAGTTGGCAAAAGGGCACTTCGTGTTGACGGTAAGCGAATACATTGCTTAATAACTTTTTCAACAAATTGCGGTTCGTATACAAGAATACATAGCAAAAAAGATCAACTCCATACCGTCTGGTATGGAAAGCTTGTTTTGCGCACTATAAGGCAATAATATGACAGATTTTGAGAAATACGTTTTTATATTATGCCTAACGGTCTTTGGTTTATTGACCTTGGTGTTTTCGTCTATGCTCATCATCATAACCAAGCAAAGCGTGCGATTGATAGAAAGCGGTGCGGACGATAGACGCCTGTATAAGGAATACGTAAAAAAGGCAAAGCGCGGCAAAAAACGAACGGGTTGGCTCTCCAAAGCCATCACCGTCTTTTTTGCATGCATTATGGCTTGTATATTCGGCTTTACCATTTCTTCGCAAATCATGGAAAAACAAACGGCTACTATGCCGGTATATCGTGTAGTATACAGTGACTCTATGTCTAAAAAGCACGATAAAAACAAATATTTGATTGAAAATAATTTGAACGATCAGTTTTCCAGATTTGATTTAATTGTTACGAACCCGTTGCCTAAGGAAGAAGATTTGCAGTTATATGATATCGTTGTATACGAAGTCAACGATATGTTGGTGGTACATCGTATTGTCGATATTGAAGAAGCCAACGAAGAACACCCTGACGGACGGCTTTTTACCTTGCAGGGCGATTTTGTATCTTCACCTGATAGCAGTCCTGTGCGTTATACACAAATGCGCGCGATTTACAATGGAAAATGTATCAAGCACGTGGGCAGTTTCGTTATGTTCCTGCAATCGCCTGCCGGATATTTGTGCTTAATTATGCTTATCTTGGAAATGGTAGGCACGCCATTGATGACCAAACGGCTGACGCGCGCGGAAACTTACCGTATAGAAGCATTGAGAGAAAAAGCACGTAAAAATTTGCGCAAACAGGCAAAAAACAAGCAATAGTCCATGCGGCAACAGCAACGAAATACCAAAGGATAAAGACGTAGAAAAACACCAAGAAAAACACAAAAGGGGGTGATAAAATGTATAATAAATTTAAAAGTATGTTTCTTATTATCATTTTAGCCCTTATTGCGACCGTTACGGGCGTTTACGCAACGTGGATGTTCAGTGAGGGGCCTGCATTTGATGCGTCTGACGGTATGAACGTGCAAATGGGTGAAATTTCGTTTGCTCCGCCCGAAACGGTATATATCATACATGCAGAGCTATTGCGAACCAACAACGCCGCCAACGTTGGCGTTTCCTTTACGCATCCAACCTATTTAACCACTACGGTCAATTGTTCGCGTGCCAACGGCGGTGTCACATATAAAGTAACGGTGTATAACAACACAGACGTAACCTACTGGTTTTTGGGCGCAGAATGGGAACAGACGGAACGCGAAAACGCATATTTAAACGTGACGAACGGCGTTACGCTTACGACCAAGGACCATGCGGACGATACCGGCGCAACCTTCAATACAGACGACTGGGTGCCCCCGTATACCCAACGCGAATTGTACGTAACGTATACGTTTGGACCAAACGTAGTGGGCAGGGACGTATCCACGCTCATTTCTTTGCAGTTTGGTATGAAAATGGACGCTGTTCAAGACCATTTCTTGGCGCTGTTAAACAACGAAACTTCGTATGAAAAGCTTTCTAACGCGTTCGATACTGCGTATCAAAAAACACAATCAACAATCTTAGCGAACGTAGGCGAAGACGAAAAACTTTTCGATGAATTACTGGGAGAAAATTTAACCGTTAACATCAATGGGGTAGATACGCCCGTTACCATTATGATACGCCGTGAAAACGTGGACAACCGTACGACAGGCGACGCGTACGACGGCACAAACGCGCCCAGCGGTTGCGAATATACGCTGTATATTACCGTCGATCCGTTAGATTCGCCTACGGGAGAAGCGATTGTCTACGCCATTTCCTATTCAAAAGGCGGCGTGGGCGGCGCGGACGGAGCTTGGTATCAGCTTGGACAATTATACGAAGGTACTGCTCCAAAAGTGGAATATGGAGAAACCGATGCATACGTGATTGATTATACCAAGTGGAAAGCCACCGCAAACGAATATGAATTTATTGACGGTAAAACGTACAAGGTTGGTTATGAACAAGGCGATCAGTACGATAAATATAACACTTTGGAACAGTTAATGTCGGCGGAAGATCAAGATATTTATAACGATATCGACAATTCGGGTATATTATTGAGAGTGTATAAAATCGTATATAACACTTCCAACCAAAACAAAGCAGGGTATGCGAGCTTAAAAGCGGCGTTTGAAGCGGCGGCGCCTTTCTATAATGTATATAACAACGGACAAGAAGTGAAGATAAAACGTACGGCAACCCGTTCGGAATTGTTACCGTATATGATGGCAATTCAACATGAACTGACGTATTATAATCAAGTGAACGGTTGATGGGCGTGTCTGCGTTTATCCTGTAAAAACCATAAAAACAAAAAAATCGCAGCCTTTCGGGGTTGCGATTTTTGCTATATACGTATACGATTATTTTTTATGCGCGATAAGCATACCGTTGTATTCACGGAAGAAATCTTCCGCGGCAGGGTAGAACATAGCCGAGCAATCGTCGCCGTTAAACCCGAACACCATACGCAGGTTTGCAAAATATCTATCGATGATTTGCACGCGCATCACCAGCTGATTTTCCGTTGTCCAAGCCAGCGAAACGGCGTCGTCGTACATAAATCCGTCCGTCGTGCGCATTGCGCCGAAATCATTGGAATACCCCAGCTGCGGGAATTTCCCGAACGCGTTTTTGTTCACGCCAAAGGGAATGGCTTTTTTACCTTGTGCATTGACGTAATGGAACGTGCCCGATTTCGCGCTTCTAAACGTAAACCAAAACTTTTTAATGCCCATCGAATTGTTTTCGCAAACGTACACTTTTTTATTAAGCTTTTCTCTCCAAGGCGAATCTTCCAGCCCTTTCAAAGCAAGCAATTTCAAATTATTCGTCACGCTTTCCAAGCGTTTTTGCGCCGTTTTATTTTCACGCAAGGGTTTGTCCTGCATAGGGCGCTCAATCAATTCATATACGGCTTGCACGGTCGCTTCACGGCAAAACGAAGTGCCTTGGTTGTTGGAAGTCCACGCGCAAATCAAGCCCTTATCGGGGAAGCAAAGGGTAAGCTGGTCGCCCATACCGATAAACGCAAAGCCGTTGTCGGCAAGCCGCCAAATTTGGTAGCCGTAGCCCTGTGTGCTGTGTGGCGTGTAAAACCCTTCAAAGTTGGAAACCACGCACGAAGTGGCTTCACGCATATAGCTTTCGCTGACCAGCTGTTTGCCGTTCCATTTACCGTATTGCATACAAAATTGCCCGAACGACGCGATATCGCGGAGCGTGCACATCATAGCGGAATCCCCCCACGAATCGCCGTTGGGCGTTTGCAATACGTACGCGTTTTGGAACGTGCCCATATAATTAAAAATGCGTTCGCGCAAGTATTCTATCAGCTTCTTGCCCGACAGTTTTTCCACCAAAGAGCAAAGCACCTGTGAACCGGGGCTGTCGTACATATAAAATGTGCCCGACGGATGGAAACCCTTATCTTCGTGGAAATACAAATGCGTTCTGTCGGGATCGCCTGCCAAAAACCAACTGCGCTTGCTCATACCGGCAGTGCACATCGTCAGCATTTGCTTAATCGTCAACTGTGCCACGTAGTCGTTTACGCCGTTTTCGGGTAATTTTTCGGGAAAATAATCGATAATTTTATCGTCCAACGATTTGATAAGCCCGTCGTCTAACAAAAGTCCGAAAGCTACGCCGACAAAGCTTTTCGTTTGAGAGTACATTCTATGTAAAAAATCCTTATGAAAGGGTTTCCAGCACGCTTCGGTAAAAATTTTTCCGTCCTTCATCATAAGCAGTTGATGGGTAGACGCACCGATTTCTTCTAATCTTTTGATAAATGCAACAACGTTATTCGACGAAAGCCCTGCCTGTTCGGGCGTAATTTTTTCAAACATATTCTCTTGCTCCTATAAAAAACTTATAACGTTAGCATAAGTATATACCATAAAAAAACAAAAGTCAACAGCCAAACGGAAAAAATTATACAAAACGATATATTTTTCATAAAAAAATATACGCTTTGCATTTTTGCGCATACTGAAAAAAAGGAGCAAGAGTATGCAAAAAGATATTTTCGCGCAAGCCATCGCGCAAAAAGAGTGGCAAATACAACTTCGGCGAGCGTTACACGCGCACGCAGAAACGGGCTTTGCATTAAAAAACACCGTAGCTATCGTGAAGAAACAGCTTGAAGACTTACAAATCCCCTTTGAAAACTGCGGACGATCGGGCATAGTTGCGTGGATAGGGGATAAACGCGAAGAAAACGCAATTTTACTGCGCGCGGATATGGACGGAATACCCATGTACGAGAACACGGGCGAAAAATACGCATGCAAAACGGGCAAAATGCACGCTTGCGGCCACGATATTCACACGGCGGCAGTGCTTGGCGCGGCGCGTATTTTACAGCGAAGAAAATTGCAAGGTACGGTCAAATTGCTGTTCCAACCGGCGGAAGAAATTTTACAAGGCGCAAGCGATATGATAGAACACGGCGCGCTGAAAAACCCTGTGCCCAAAGCCGCGCTTGCGATGCACGTCAGTGCAGGCACGCCGCTTGCTACGGGTACGGTAGTGCTCTCTTCACGCAAAATTGCCGCCCCTGCCGCCGATTATTTTCAAATCGAGATAAAGGGCAAAGCCAGCCACGGCGCAACCCCCGATCAAGGCGCGGACGCGTTGCTTGCCGCCGCGTATACGGTTACGGCTTTGCAAACGCTTTCTTCGCGTGAACAAACCGTCGACGACCCCTTTGTGCTTACAATCGGCAAATTGCAGGCAGGCAGCGCAGGCAACGCAATCGCCGACAAAGCGGTTTTGCAAGGCACTATGCGTTCGTACAGCGAAACCACGCATGCGCGGATAAAAAAACGTATGGGCGAAATTGTCAAGGCGCAGGCAAAAACGGTGGGAGTGCAAGCCAAACTGACCTTCACGGGAGGCTGTCCCACGCTCAAAAACGACCAAGCGCTTGTCGCGCTTGCCAAATCGTGCGCGGAGCAGTTGTTCGGCGAAAAAAAAGTGCTGATCACGGACGGCAGAGGCGGCGGTTCGGAAGATTTTGCGTATATATCCCAAGAGATTCCGTCCGTGCTTGTCGTGCTGTCGGCAGGCGCGGTATCGCAGGGCTACAAATACCCGTTACACCACCCGAAAGTGCGTTTTGACGAAGACGTTTTACCGATAAGCAGCGCGCTTTTGGCAAAGATTGCGGAAGAATGGCTAAAAAAATAAAGCGTAGGTGTTGCACAAATAAGAAAAATTTGCTATAATGATATTATACAAAATGTCAGGGGGCAAAAGCAGTGCAAAAAATGGGCTGGTTGGTCGTCAACGAATTTTTACACGGAATTAAATACGAAGAGCTGTACGCAATGCTGAAAAAGGCGGCGGAAAAACGCGGCGTTGTTTTGGAAATGAAAACCAACGCACAGCTTATGCACGAAGTGGGCGGTGCGCCCGAATACTCCTTGCCCGATTTTGCCATTTTTTGGGATAAGGACGTGTATTTATGCCGCTCCCTTGAACGACTTGGCGTGCGCACGTTCAACAGCGCGAAAGCGATAGAAAATTGCGACAATAAAATCCGCACGGCGGAGCTTTTGTCGGGGGCAGGTATTCGTTCACCGCGTACTATCGTCGCGCCCAAGACCTTTGAAAACGTAGGCCACAACAGCACGGATTTTTTACAAAAAGCCGTCAAAACGCTGGGCTTGCCTATGGTTATCAAGGAAGCGTACGGCTCGTTCGGTAAGCAGGTGTACCTTGCCAAAACCTACGGCGAAGTGCTGTCTATCGTGGAGCGCATCGGCCATAAAGATTTCTTAATGCAAGAGTTTATCGCCACCAGCAAGGGCAGGGATATCCGCGTCAACGTAGTGGGCGACAAAGTGGTGGCGGCGATGCTCAGGGAAAACAAAAACGATTTCCGTTCCAACGTATCGGGCGGCGGCATACCCAGAAAAACGACGCTTACCAAAGCGCAGGAGCAAACGGCGATTGCCGCAAGCAAAGCGATGGGGCTGGATTTTTCGGGCGTAGACGTAATGTTCGGCGAAAACGACGCGCCCATCGTTTGCGAAGTCAATTCCAACCCACATTTCAAAAGCACCTACCAAAGCACGGGCGTGGATATGAGCGAACATATCTTAGATTACGTGCTTGCGCGTATGGATACATAATTTTGTCACATAAAAAACATACAAATATTTTTTTCTGCGTTATTGACAAATGTAAATCAAAGTGCTATAATACAATCATAAAATCAAAAAACAAGGGGCGCGCCCCTTTCTTGTGTTTACAAACTAAACACAAGAAAAAAACAATTACTTGGAACGAATCGCGAAAGCGATGCGTATAAAAAATAAGTAAGGAGAAAACTTATGAAAAAAATTGTATCTTTGATGGTATCTCTTTGTTCGCTTCTTTCCGCAAGCGTTATGTTTGCGGCGTGCGGACACGACTGTGAATTTGCAACCGACTGGTCGAAAGACGCAACGCACCACTGGCACGCTTGCGTAGGCGACGACGAAGATTGCAAAGAAGTGGCAGACAAAGCGGAACACACGTGGAACGCAGGCGAAGTGACGACGCCCGCAACGGCAACGGCGAAAGGCGTGAAAACGTACACCTGCACGGTATGTGCGCAAACGAAAACGGAAGAATTTGAAGC
>JAZSHX010000004.1:0-7964 GCA_045533485.1 Candidatus Scatosoma sp.
GGCTGCTGCCGAAGGCGAAAATTACGAATGGACGGATATGTACGCCGAATTTGCAAAGGTAGCGCGCGAAGAAGGCTTTGACGATATCGCCACCCTTTTCGACGGCGTTGCAGCCATTGAAAAAGAACACGAAGAAAGATATAGAGCGTTGTTCTCCAACATTAAAAACAACACGGTATTTGCAAAGAAAGGCGGTGCAACGTGGAAGTGCGCCAACTGCGGACATACGGTATTCGATAAAGAAGCACCTGACGTTTGCCCCGTATGCGCGCATCCCCAAGCATATTTTGAAGTACGCGCGGAAAATTATTGATAACCAACAAAATATAAAAAAACTACTCCCGATGGATTTCCATCGGGAGTAGTTTTACGCATCTTTGACAAATTGCTTCTACATTTACTTTATCTTTTCCACCAAAACGGGCGCAACGGCCTTTGCCATTTTATAAAACTCTAAATCGTTGGGATGACAGCCGTCCACCGTACACATTTCCCACTCATCGCCAAACATCGCTTCGCCGTCGACAAACTCTACGTTGTCGCCACGCTCTTTCGCTTGCTTGTAGGTATCGTAAATAATTTCTCTACGCTTTGCATAGCCCGCCGCAGCATATTGAAAATCGGGTGCTGACAATATGATAATCGGTAAATTCGGGTGTTTTTTACGAATCATCTCGTACATGGGTGCGTGTGTTGCTTGTAAATACTCTATTTTTGGAGCATTGTGGTCGTAGTCGTAAACGAATACGCTCATATCCAAATCCGCGATATATTCCGCCATTTTTTGTTCAGCTTTCGCGTTCCCCGAAAAACCTAAATTGATATAATCGAAATTCAACCAACGCGATAACATGGACACGTAATCGTTTCCCGAATGGCACGCGCAACCGCCCTGCGTAATGGAAGAGCCGTAAAACACGACGGGTTTTTTATTTGGATATTCGTCCGCCTTTTCAAGCGTTGCGCCTTGCTTCACACCGATATACAGCATTTTTACGCTGTTGTACGACGGGAAATAAATATCAATATCCTGCACGCCTTGTTGACGGGCATAATAAATGCCTTCCGTCCAGTACCAGTCCCCTTCCGCTTGTATAAACTCATCAATATCAGGGCCTTTGAACGCTTGAAAGGTGTTGTTATAATATATCGAAAATGCCGACATTGCCGTCATACCAAGGTTGCCCGTCGGTTTGGATTTTGCTACTTCCGCGCGAATCGCGATATACGGCGAATCCGTCTTAAAGCGCAATCTTCCCCCTGCGGTATTTGCAGATAAAATTTCTACCCCCCACGCTCACTTGCTTAGCAATATCGCGTGGCATTCTTCTATAAGCGTTTTCCTGTTCATCGTAATATATGCCGTGCAAAGAAAAGGGCTGTTCCAGCGGATTTTTCCAAACGATGTCTTGCTCCTTAATGCGTACCGTTAAAAAGTTAGCGTCTAATTTCGTGATATCCATACCTTATACTCCTGCAAGCGCTTCGCCTGCTTGCCCGCCGATAATTTCCATACCTGCGTTGTTGTAATGCCCTTCCGCCTGCGGATTGATATATGCTTGCTGTTGGCTTAATTCCGTGCATACGCGCGTAAGCATAATAAAATCTTCGTCCTGTTCTACCGCTCTTTCCTGCGCACGCATAATGTTTTCATTGTATACAATTTTGTCTTCTTCGGTATCGTCGGGGTTCATACTCCACGCGCCTTGCGCCAAAAAATATCCCATTTTGATAATGCCGAATTTTTCTATCCCAAACTGCGCTTTGAGTTGATTTTTATATGTAATCAAACGGCTTAAATACTCTTCTTCGCCAGTATGAATAAGCGCGTCCGATTCCCCTTGCAACCATACGTAATAAATATGGTCTACCTTGCCGTATGCTTTTGCCTTTTCAATGCCTTTTGCTATCTTTCTTCTCGCATTATACGCGTGTTGCGTACCTTGCAACCAGTCGCCAAGCACGGTATTGCCTTTTGCCGCGTGAATTGCTACCACTTCCCTGCCCGACGCCTGCACGTATGCCCTGCAAAACGCGGGAACGACGCACCCATGTCCTTGATGAGCTGCCGCACACCACTTTTCACCGCGCAAATCTTCCCCCACGGGATGTTGCAAAGGAATAAGTTCATCCGTTTTAACGCGATATTCCAAAGCGCCTTGTACGGGCGTGTTATTTTCAGGCAATCCTTCCGTTTGCCCCTGCATATTGCTTTGTCCGCCAAAAATGATAATATCCATAGTTTAACCCCTTATATAGATAAAATACCCACGGCAACCGTACCGATTAAAACGCCTACCCATTGCCACCAGCGCATATCTTCCTTGAATATGTATTTAGAAAACACCGTTACGATAATCAAACCGCCTACCGCCAAAACGGGATAAATAATACTGGGCGAAAGCGTGCTTGTGGCAAGCAAAATTACGCATACGTTGAGCATTACGTTCATTAAACCGCCAGCTACGGGATAATACCAAGACGTTTTCACAAGCTTCTTCGTATCGCCCTTTTCGCTTGTGAGATATACCACACCGCAAATCAACGCCGCGATTGCGGTGGCTACTACCATCAAAAAGTTACCGTACTTCCCGTCAAACGCCGTTTGTTGCGTGCGTTGCGTAATCGAAGCCCCTGCGTTACCGACAAACGCCATCACCGCAAACACAACCCATTTCCAACTGATTTTTTTTCGTCGGTCTTGCCGTTATACAAGCACAGCCAAAGAGAAATTACAATCAATACAAGCCCGATTGCCGTAAGCCAAGTGAATTTTGCATCCCAAAAAAGAAATCCCCACGCCGTCACGCCGACAAGCGATAATTGCAACATAAGCGAAGTTAAAACAACGGGGCCAGTTTTCAGTGCGTAAATATTCCCTATCATACAAAGCGCAAAGCTGACCGCAAATAAGAGTGCGTACGGCACCACCGCCAAATCGTACGTTCTATCAAACAAGAACATAATCAGCCAACACGCAAAAATGGCAACTTGCACCAAAAATGTGTAGATGGACGCGGTGTTTTTCTCATTTGCGTTTTTGCGGTTATAAAAACCTGCAATAATGTTTGTGGACGCTACGCCAAGCGTTGCTAATGCTAAATATAAATAAGGCATTTATCGTTCCCTTTTCCTTATATTTTGTATTTTTATATTATTATACAACAAAACAAGCATAAAAGCAATAATATTATCATCCTTTTTTGTTGCAATATCTTTCAAAAAATGCAGTAAATTATTTTTTACGCGCCCTATCATTGACTGCAATGAAACTTTTCATATTCCAAATAGCTAAAAGTATTAGCATAGGGAATTTTCTTCATTTTACCGTTTAACTCCAAAGGCATGCCCCAAACGCACGCTTTAATGCGACAGCGATTGTCTTCATTGTATGCAAAAACGCACCTTTTTACGGGTGCGTTTTCTTATTGATTGCGTACACGGTACGCTCTTTTTACTTAAAACCGTTATTTTTAAAAGGAAACGGGAACGAAGAAATACACGATGAACAGCGCCGCAATAATCAATACGACAACGTGCAAATCCCAAACGGGTTTTTCCTTATTTTCTTGCTTGGAGCATTTGTAAGAAATCCATTTGGCAACAAAGCTGCAAACTTCGATAAGCACGTAGGAAAGAATGCCCAAGCCGATACCCGTAGTGATGGAATATGCAAAAGGCATCATAGCAATCGTAAGGAAGGAAGGCACAAAATCTTTTACACTGTCCACTTTCACGTCTTTAACGCCTTTCAACATTAAACAACCAACCCAAACAAGTGCCGAAGAAGCCGCCGCGCCGGGAATAGACGCAAACAAAGGCAAGAAGAAGATGGAAAGCAAGAACAACATCGCCGTAGTAAACGACGTAAGCCCCGTTTTACCGCCAGCAGAAATACCTGCGCCCGATTCAACAAAGGTCGTAACGGTGGAAGTACCCATCAAAGCGCCTGCCGCCGTTGCTACGGAATCGGCAACCATAATTTTGTCGTAGTTTACAGGCACGCCGTCTTCGGTCATCAAGCCAGCCGCAGAACAGCAACCAACACACGTACCCATCGTGTCGAACATATCCACCATACAGAAGGTGATTACGACCATAATCAGGGACATTACGGGAACGCCGTCGGCAAACTTAAACCCTTCGGTGAACGCCGCGAAGAACGTACCGCCTTCTGCAGTTTTAAAGGAGAAGAAGCCCTTGAAATGTTCCCAGAATTTCCACGTTTCGTTCGACCATTGCGTAACGCCGATTGCAGGAATCATACCAAGCAAGGTTGCCGCAACGATACCGATAATCACCGCGCCTTTCACGTTAAAGTGCGAAAGCACTGCGATAACAAAGAAGCCGAATAAGCAAACAAGTGCAGGACCGACAACAGCCATATCCCAAGAAGAGAATTGCACCATACCGATAACCGTACCGTTACCCGTCGCAACGATGCCTGCGTTTGCAAGACCGATGATGGCAATAAATAAACCGATACCTACGGAGATTGCCTTTCTAACCGCTTCGGGCATTGCGCGATAGATAATTTCACGAATGGATACGCCGTGTACCTTCAAAACGCTCAACAATAAGAATAAAATACCCGACAGCAAGACAAGCAACATCGCGTTACCAAAGGAAAGCGCGAAGCCGATAAGACTGCCGCCAAGCAAACCGCCGACCATAGAGTTTAACCCAAGACCGGGTGCTTGCGCCAAAGGAAGCTTGGCATACAGCGCCATAAGCAAAGTACCCAAGAAACCGCCAAGCGCCGTTGCTACGAATACCGAAGAATAGAGATGCGCGTATTGAGGGCCGACAAACAGGTTTAACAGCAAAAGCGGGTTCAACGTTAAAATGTAAGCCATTGCCAAAAACGTGACGATCCCCGAAACAATTTCCGTCTTAACGGACGATTGCTTCTTGTCAAATCCTACAAGTTTTGCAAATTTGTTCATAGTTTAGAACACTCCTATGTAAATTTTAATATTTATATTGTAACACTTTTTAACAAAAAAGGCAAACGTTTGAAGCAAAAAAAGCAGACCGTTTGCCTGCTCTATTTTTTTATCATTATAGTATTCTTTTTAACAGCTCCACGCCTACAACGCTACGCCCAGCCCTTGCGACATAAGCAGGTACAAAGGCGGTATAGTAAGCACGCACAAAACCGTTGACAAAAGCACGCAAACGGACGCAAAATCGCTATCCTTTTTATACTGCACGGCAAGCATTACGCCGTTGGTTGCGCTGGGCATGGAGAACAAGAAGAACAGCGTGTATTTAATGGTAGACGCAATGGGCAAGAACGCTACGGTAAGCATCGTCAAAAGGGGCATTATCAGCAATTTCAAGCCCGTGGAAGCCAGCGCCCATTTTTCCGTGAATAGCTGTTTATAATCCACGTTGGCAAGCCGCAGCCCTATCACGAACATAGAAAGCGGCGTGACCATATTTGACAAATAGTTCAAGCTGTTCATAAACTTGCCAAGCACCTTTGCCATCACCGTGCCTTGCGGCGCAATCGTCGCGATGGGTTGACGCAAGATAAAGAACAGCGCCGCGCCCACTACTACGGAAACAATCACGGGATTGCAGGCAATTTTCTTCAACGAAACTTCTTTTTTATCCCCCGTGATGATATACACGCCTATCGTCCAGTTTAAGATATTGAAAACAGCCAAAATCACGGCGCAATAAATCAACACTTCCGCTTGCATACCCGCGTCGGAAAACAGCGATTGCAAAAACGGCGCGCCCATAAAGCCGCAGTTGGAAAACACGCTTAAATATTTGATAATTTTCACTTTATCTTCCTTAGCGTGTTTACGGAAAAGCACTTTACCAAGACCGAACATAACAAGGTGCATCGCCGTGCCAAGCAACGCAACGTACAGCATATTTAAGGCAATTTTCGGTTCAAACGCGCAGCCTTGAAAGCTGGTGATAATCAACACAGGTTGGCATCCGTATAAAACGATTGTAGAAAGCGTAGCGCTTGCGTTTTCGGGCAGCATTTTCAGCTTTGCAAAAATAAGCCCCGGCAACGCCAACACAAGCAAAAACACAACCGTAATTAAAACGTCGGCAAACGTAATCATATCGAACTCCTTATGGCTACAACTTTTTAGCGACATTATTATACCACAGCTTTGACAAAAAAATCAAGCAGACGCACGCATCTGCTTGATTTTTATTTACGTTGTATTTTTGCGTTTAGCCAACGACCACGTATTGCGCATAGCCGGGGTTGTTGGTAAGCGTAAGCGTGCCGTCGACAATGCCTTCGCCGTTGTTTTGGTTGGGCTTCGTCCAGTAGGTATACGTTGATGGAAAATAAAAATTTGTAAATTTGATATAAAATCACCCCCGACGGATTTCTCCGTCGGGAGCTTTTTGTTCATTTGGGTTTGTTGATTAACGAATTACGATATTGTCAATATAGTACGTACCCGTTTTTGTCGATGCGTCCGATTTCAAAATAAACGTTAAGCATTTTTCCGATTGCAACGAATTTACCATTGCTTCCGTCAAGGTAACGCTTACTTCTTCTAAATATGCCCGAAAAGCGAAACTTGTCCTGACATTCCAAATACGTCGACGCGCACCATTTCAACACCACCACGTCCAACATATTTTCGCCATCCTTTACCAAATGCGTAATATCAAACTCGCTCGTGGCGTGCGAAATTTGCGAATATCCCTTATATTTGCCGTTGACAAACAAATAAAACGCGCTGTCTACGCCTTCAAAATTAAGATAATATTTTTCGCCCTGCTTTTTTGCAAGCATAAACTTACGGCGATAATGCCAACAAGGATTTTCGCAAGGAACGTACGGCGGTCTTACGGGAATAGGATACCTACAGTTTAGATACTGTATTTGATCGTAACCGTGCATTTGCACGCAAGACGGCACGGGGATTTCTTCTGCCAATCCTTCGTTTACGTCTACGAGCTCTACATTTGCGTGCTGTTTGATTTGCCAAATACCGTCAAGCGATAAAAACCGTGAGCTTGCCGTTCTATTCACAATCCCAAAGGTATATTTAATTTTATCCGTCGGCGCAAAGGGAATATAATAGCTTCTATGCGATTCCACGCTTATCCTTGTAAAATTTTCATATTCTTTCATTGTTTGCACGGTAAATACTACTTGCTTTTATAAGCATATTAGCCGCGGACGAAGCCGTCCGCGACTTTTATGCTTATGTGTTTTCTAAAATTGCCAAACCGCAATTTTTATCCGTTTACAACCGTTGCTTACGCGTTGTTACCGATAACAAAATTGTCAAGATAATAAACGTCCGTCCTTTCCTTCATAGACGTGTAAATCGTGGTATACGCTACGTCTGTTTTCTTGTACGTTTCCCAGTCAGTTTTGCTCATTACGATTGTATATTTGTAATATGAACCAACCGCTTCGCCGTCTACCGTACCGCCGTTAGAGCCCAACAAATAACAGTCCGACGTGCCGTTCAATCTGGTATACGCCATTTGCGAAACGGTACTGTAAATATCAAAGGAAATGCTGTCTACGTCTGCAAACGCTTCTTCCAA
Organism: Candidatus Scatosoma sp.; assembly: GCA_045533485.1. Taxonomy (GTDB): domain Bacteria; phylum Bacillota; class Clostridia; order Christensenellales; family Borkfalkiaceae; genus Scatosoma. The sequence continues at coordinate 7,549 of JAZSHX010000004.1, forward strand.
GAACGCATTGTCAATATTAAGATTGACGCCTGTGGATTCCCAACCCCATACAGCTTTCAACGCGCTGTTGCCCGTTGCGCCTACGTTTTCCACAATCGCGAAACCGCTTGCCCCTGCCGTATTGCCCGTGACGGATGCAAAATAGTCGCTCAGCGCAATTTGCTCTGCCGTTTCAAAATCATAAAACGTGCGTTCAGGCACACCGATGGTAATGTTATCAAGATAATAAACGTCCGTCCTTTCCTTCATAGACGTGTAAATTGTGGTATAATTCACGTCCGTCTTTTTATACGTCGTCCAAGTATCTTTCGTCAGCTTAACCGTATATTTGTAAAGAGTGCCAACCGCTTCGCCGTCTACCGTACCGCCGTTAGAGCCCAACAAATAACAGTCCGACGTGCCGTTCAATCTGGTAT
>JAZSHX010000006.1:0-5299 GCA_045533485.1 Candidatus Scatosoma sp.
GCAAAACGGCTCCCACCCTCAAATCCTCTTCAAAATTCGTGGGAACAAAAAAAAGATATGCTCAACGGCATATCTTTTTTCTTGGCGCAGAGAAGAGGATTTGAACCTCCGGTACGTTTCAGGCGTACACACGATTTCCAATCGTGCTCCTTAAACCACTCAGACATCTCTGCATTTTTTTAGGCGTTTGTCACACAAGCGCCTATTTATATTACTGTATTTTATCAAAAATTGCAAGCATTTTTGCTATGCTTTTGAAAATTTCCAAAAAAATCTTTTTAAACTAACCTTTATAACAATCGCACGCCTGCCCGTTTTTCAAAAATCCCGTATCTTGGCATTTCGCGCAGGTAAATTGCGGCGACAAATCCTTTTCCGCAATGCCCATTTCTTTCAAAAGTGCACTGCGTTCCGCTTGCAAAGTTTTTTGTTGCTTTTGCAAATCGGGCAAAGTATGCGGCTCAAACATTTCCGCTTTGGCAAGTGAAAATTCCATTTTGGAAAGTTGCTTGGACACGGTGGAAAAACGCGGGTTTTTGTTGGCTTTTTCTATGTTCGCGTCCGCGCGTTTTTGCGCTTGCTCTCTAAGCAAAGCATAATATCTTTCCCTGTCCGCTTTTGCGTTCGCCGCAGCCACGGTAGGGGAGATGAAACCGGTCGATTTTGCGCTTGAACTCGTACCTGTCCCCGTCGTTTGCGGTATATCCTTGATAGCAAACACGCTTTCCTTTTGCCAGTCGCACAAAATTTTATTCATATACGGCATGGGGTTAGAGCTCGCCGCACTGCGCTTTGCCGCTTCCAAAATCATATCGGCGGAAAATCCGCTTTCCTTCCACGAACGGATAAGCGTCAAATGGCTTGCATTTTTACGCATCGCGCCGCAAATATCCTGAATTTTCACAAACAGCTTCATATCGTCGTTGCGCTCTTTAATATACGCTTTCACGGCATCCTTGTCCACGCGTCCCGTTTCCACAAGCTTAACGATAAGCGAGTGCATATCTTCAAAGCTGCCTTTTTCATTTTTCAAACAGAACAGCGCGACGTCCAAAAGCACGGTATCTTCAAACCCATAACTAATCCACTTGGAAACATATTCTTCGATATAAGTAGCAGGGTTGCTCACCTTCAAGCCGAGCTTTCTGCCGATGCGGAAAGTCAAGCTTGCCATCATTTCTCTATTAGCCAAAAACTCCGCAATCGCGTTGGCGTCTTTCACGCCTTGTTCGTACAAATCTTCCAGTAGCCCGTCCAAACCGCGCATACTTCCACGTTTCATTTGCTTCGCCGCGGCGATGATAGCCGCCTTTTCAAAGCCGAGTGTTTCCGTCCACTTACGGTACAGCGCATATTCGCTTTCATCGGGAGTGCGCGCATATCCGTTCGCGGCAACCGTGCCCAATGCGGCAAACACGGCTAAAACGTGCGCTTCGTTCGCATTATAGGACGAAAGCTCACGCTCCACCTGCTCATAGGTAGTAGCGCCGCCTGCAATCAACTTTTTCGCCTTGTTGAAGATATACGAAGGGGAAACGGCTTTGCCTTGCTTATTGATGCAATATTCCGCAATCAGCAAAAGCGCCTGCGGCTGCATAGCCGTTTCTTCCAAAAATTTCATATACTTGATGAACTCACCTGCGTCGATGGGCTTGCCCACCTTTTGCATTTTGCGCTGTAATTCCTTGTTGAAATCGGTGTATTTTTCATAGCGCACCTTTTTCGGCCGACCGATAGCCGCCTTGACGGGCAAATACTGCACGGCAAAGGGATTTTTGGAAATAATTTGCACCAAATCATAATCTTCCCAAAAGGCAAACGCGCCCATAATTTTCTCTTCGTCCGTTTTCAAAACTTCCGCCATCGCCGCCAAGGAAAAATCGGAAACGGCGCTTTTGCATACGTACAAACCGTACAAATACACCTTGACGGCAAACCCGTCCGCTTCGGGTAAATAGTTAGTAATAAACCTGTTTTCCACGGTCACGTACGAATTATCGTCGCAATCCTTGGAAAAAGAACAAAACGCCATTTTACGCTCCCCCTTGACAAAATCCGCGCGCACAAAGCCCCCACAAAGCAAGTTTTTTTACACGCTTACGGGAAAAAAGAAGAAAAATTTTCTTCTTTTAAGCAACTTTCCTTGCTTTCTTCAAAGAAATAGTGTATAATATACTATGTATATTCCGTTCACGCTCTTGTGAAACGCGGTAGAAATATTATACAGTCTCCGCAAAAAAAATGCAACCCAAAACGACGGTATTTTGATAAAAAAGCATAAAAAACCGTAAAAAAGCAAAAAAGCGAAAGCAATACGAACGGGCAATAGCAAACGGAAAAATCAAAAGGGGGGATACGCATGAAGATATTGCACACGTCTGACTGGCACGTTGGGAAACGGCTTATGGGGCGCGAACGCTTGCAAGAACAAGCGGAAGTGCTTGACGAAATCGTGGATATTTGTCAGCGCGAGCAAGTGGATTTGGTTTTGCTTGCAGGCGACGTGTACGACACCTATACCCCCAGTGCGGAAGCGGAACAGCTGTTTTACGCGAAAATCAAACGCGTGGCAGGCGACAACAGAGCGGTGTTTTTCATAAGCGGTAACCACGACGACGGCGTGCGTTTATCGGCAATCGCGCCCCTTTCGGGCGAACACGGCATCTACGTAATGGGAAACGACAGAACGCTGTTCATCGTCGCAAGCAACCGCGGCACACGCGCAGTGCAAGCCGGCACGGGCTTCGTCGTGTTTGAAAACGCAAACGGAAAAAAGGTCTACGTAGGCGCACTGCCATACCCCAACGAAGCGCGCTTTAAGGAAGAAAAATCCGATTTACCCTACGCAGAGCGTATGCAGGGCTGGTTGCAGGAAAGTATGCAAGGCAACACGGGCGGCTTACCCAGCGTGCTGATGGGGCATTTGTTCGTGGCGGGCGGCGCAGTGAGCGACAGCGAACGGGAAATTGATTTGGGCGGCGCAAGGGCAATTCCCCCCGACGCGTTACCCAAGGCCGATTATATCGCGCTTGGCCACCTGCACAAAAAACAAAAAATGGGCAAAGGTCACGTGTATTACAGCGGTTCGCCGTTGCAATATTCCTTTGACGAAAGTGCAGATAAAAGCGTAAAGGTATTCACGCTTAACGAAAACGGCGTGCAGAATTTACAGGACGTACCCTTAACCAAAGGAAAAAAACTCATTCGTCTGCAAGCGACCAACGTCGACGATGCGGCAACGCTGTTGCAGGGCTATCCCGATAATTTGGTGGAGATGAAATTGCTGTTATCCGCGCCGTTGACAAGCGCCGACAGCGCGCGCTTGGCGGCAAAAGAAAATCTGGTTTCCCTGCTCACGGAAATCAGCGGTGAACAAGAAATGCAGTTTGAAAGCCGCAAGGGCTTGGCGGATTCCGCGCTCTTCGACGCCTTTTATCAGGCGGAATACAACGCGCTCCCCGACGAACGGTTAAAAACTTTGTTTTTAAGCATTTTACAAGAACTTAGCGAAAAGTAAAAAAACACAAGGAGCTTTGCATGAAACCCGTCTATTTGGAATTTAGCGGTATCAACAGTTTTTCGGAAACGGCGCGCATTGATTTTCGCGCGTTGCTTTCGGGCGGCGTGTTTGGTATCTTCGGCGACACGGGTAGCGGCAAAAGCACCATTTTAGACAGTATTCACTTTGCGCTGTACGGCGAAATCGACCGTGTACCCAAATCCTTTAACGACTGTATCAACCACCGTAGCGAAAGCGCAAAAGTGCTGTTTGATTTTGAAATTTTATACGGCGGCGAACGCAAAACTTACCGCGTCCAACGCGAAAGAAAGCGCAAAACGGGCACGAGTAAAGCGTATTTATATGAATTTACGGGCGAAAACTCTATGCTGGCGCTTGCCGAAGGCACAAGAGAAGTGAGCGAAAAGGTGGAAGAAATCATCGGCTTGAGCTTTGCCGATTTCAAGATGTGTATCGCGTTACCGCAGGGCGATTTTGCCGCGCTTGTGCAATCTACACCCAGCGACAGAGTAAAGCTGGTGGCGCGCCTTTTCAATTTGGAAAAATACGGCGAAGCGCTGTCAAGGGCAGTCAACGACCGTTTTTATCTCGCGGATAACGAAGTCAATTTGCTGAAAGCAAAAATGGAAGAAAGCGTCGATTGCAGCGAAGAAACGCTGGCGCAAAAGCAAGCGGATATACTTTTACAGCAAGCGTTGCTTGTGCAAAGCAATCAAGCGTTGCAAACCGTGGAAGCGCAGGTAAAACAGCTTGGAACGTTGCGCGAAAAAAAGCAAGCGTTTGAACAGTTGCAAGCGGAAACGGCGCGTATGCAAGCACGGCTTGCGGAGATGCAACGGCTGCAACGCGCGCTCAACGTCGCTCCCAAAGCGCAAACGGTAAAAGAACGGTATAGCGCAATGCAAGCGGCGCAAAAAGCGGAGAAAAACGCTAGAGCGGCAGAGCAAACGGAAAGGACGCGTTATCAAGAATATCAAGGCAAGATAGAAAAACAAACGGCATTTTTGCAAGACAGTAAGTTTGACGAACAAATTTTACAGCTTTCTTTGCAGGCGCAAAAAGTGCGCGACGCAAGCGAAGATAGGAAAATTGCCGAAACGCTTTGGCGGCAACTGGACGATTGCAGAAAACAATATAAATTGATAGAAAACGCGTACAAGGCGGAAGATTTCAACGGACAGCTGCAAGCGTTGCAAACGCAGCTTGCCGCGCTTGGCGAAGACGGCACCTTCTTTGAGTTTTTGAAAAGCCATTGCAAAGACGCGTTGCTTGCGGATACCTATCAACAAGTGCAAACGGATTTACAAAGTATTGCCGTGAAATATCCGCAAACGCAGGCGGAAATTGCCGTTTTGACGGAAAAATACACGCTAAAGGGCGATACGCAAACGCCCGATATGCAACGCTTAAACGACGAATTTAAGGCGCAGGAAGCGACGCGAAAGCAGTTGAAACAGCAAATCAACGATTTGGAAAAACGCCGTTTGGAATATCAGGAAAACGAAAGCAAAAAGGCGTTGCTTGCACAGCAGGGTAAGCTGTTGCGCAGTCAGTTTGACGCGGCACAGAAAAAGATAAGCGCGTTGCAGGGCTTGGGTACGGAAGCGCAAATCAAGGCGCAAATTCAAGCGTTGGAGCAAGCCAAAAAGCGAGCGGAAGAACAATTGAACGCTTGGAAAGACGACGCAAGCAAATCGTATGCGGAAATACAAAAACAGCAGGGCTTGCTTACGATGTACGCACAAACGGTAACGGACGAAGAAAAGGCGCTCAAAACGG
>JAZSHX010000039.1:0-53563 GCA_045533485.1 Candidatus Scatosoma sp.
TTTACTGCATATTCACCTACGAGCTCCTCATCGCTGACCTTGTCCTTGGGTTCCAGCAGGATGCGCTGCGCCGTCTTGGGGCCGATGCCGGGCGCGGACTTGATGGATTTTACGTCGCCGGTGACGATGGCCAGCGCAAGGTCGCGCACGGAGAGCACCGACAGCACGCCCAGCGCCGTCTTGGGCCCCACGCCGGATACACTGGTCAGCTTTTCAAACATCTCCTGCTCTTCGCGCGAGGCAAAGCCGAATAAATCCCAGCCGTCCTCTTTTACAACGAGCTTTGTATAAACACGACTTTTTTTGTCGGTGCTCATGCGGCTCATGGTCTGGGGCGTTGCATTGACAAGAAAGCCTACGCCTCCTACATCCACGACCATCTCGGTGTTTCTTTTTTCCGTGACCTTCCCTTCAAGGTAAGCAAACATTGCTGTAAAATTCCTTTCTATATCCGTTAAATCCTGAATCGCGCCCGCGCGTGGATGGAGTGTGCATGCGTGATGGCGATGGCAAGACCGTCCGCCGCATCGTCGGGCTTGGGGATCTCCTGCATGGAAAGCAGCATCTTGACCATGGTCTGCACCTGCTTTTTATCCGCTTTGCCATAGCCCGTCAGCGCTTGCTTGATTTGCATAGGCGTGTATTCGTACAGCTTACCGCAGCTTTTTACGCAGGCAAGCAGCGCCACGCCGCGCGCATGCGCTACGGCAATACCCGTCGTAATGTTTTTGGAGAAGAACAGCTCTTCGACCGCCACTTCGTCGGGCTTATATTTTTCTAATATTTTGTTGATCCCTTCTTCCAGCATCGCAAGGCGCACGGGCAACCCTTCTTCCTTGGGAGTGAGCACTACGCCGCAATCCACCGCGCGGCAATTTCCGCGCGCGTCCTTTTCGATAACGCCGTAGCCCAGCGTTGCAAGCCCGGGATCTAAACCGACAATAATCATAATTTTTTTACCTTGGTTTAGTTTCTCTTTATATTGTACTGCATTTTTTATAAAATGTCAAGCCCTGTTTTTACCCTTTCCGCGCTAGCGCGGAAAAATTTTTGCATTTTACGAGCAAAACGCAATTCAACACAGTATTTCGCAAAATTTTTCCGTAAAAAACAAAAAAAGTTGGCAGTGCCCCCTTGACAAACAAAAATTGTATGCTATACTATTTGCGCGACGGGCGGAAAAGGGGCGGCTTCCCCACGTTCTTTTTTCGTTTTTTCGTTTTCGCCGACGCAATTTTTTCTTTACTTGCGCAAAAAAACGTGCAGGCAAGAAATACGCTTTTGCATATCACCACGCAAATCTTGGGTAACGGAGCAAGCGCAGTTTTTTAGCAATTTTGCGATTTGCCGTTAAAAAATGCAAACAAGACAAGTGGCTTTTGAGGGCGCATACCTGTAAGGTCTGTAACCGAAAAAACACGCCGTATTGCGACGCATTTTTTAGGCAAAAAAACACTGAGCGATGGAACGGAGCCTTTATAAAGGAGATTTTGATATGATAAAAGCGGCATTTTGGAAATTTTTGCGCCTTTTCGGCTGGGCGGTGGACGTATTCCGCGCCCTTGAACGGTTTTTACAAGCGTGGATCAAGAAACTGACAGGCGCCGCCGAACGTCTGCATGGTTTTCTCCTTGGCTTGTATAGCCAAACTTGGCTTTGTGAACAAGAATAAGCTTTTCAAACAGTTTTTGCCGGTTTTGCGTTGGTTGTTCACTTGGTTTGCATAGCAAAAGCGGTGCGCGGGTTTTTCACCCTAACGCACCGCTTCTTGTTTTTTATTGCGCTGTTGCTTATTTTTCGCTGATTGCGCTTACGGGGCATCCGTCCTCGCAAGCTCCGCAATCTACGCATTCGTCGCTGATAACGTAGATACCGTTTGCGCCAAGCGAAATCGCCCCAACAGGACAAACGTCTGCGCATGCGCCGCAAGCGATGCAATCTTCACTGATTACGTGTGCCATATTCTACCTCCGTGTTCTTTTTTTATTTAGCGGTTTTTCTTTACCGACATATATTATATCACATTTTTCGTCCGTTGTAAATAGTTTGCAGCCCATTTTTTTCTTTTTTTATCCGCGCAAACGCGTTACGCACGCACGCAAAATATCCATAGCGCGTTCTATCTCTTCCTGCGTGTTATTTTTGCCCATACTAATTCTCACGCATTGTTTGGCTTTTTCTTCACTAAGCCCCATCGCCGTGAGTACGTGGCTGGGTTTAATGGACGCGCTGGCACAAGCCGAGCCTGCCGCCATACAAACGCCCTGCAAATCCATATTGAAAAGAAGCGACGCGTTTTCCACACCGTCGATTTTCACGTTCCATACCGCAGGCAGCGCATATTCCTTATCGCCGTTACGCGTCACACCGCCGACCGCTTGCAGCTTTTCTTCCAAAACCTTGGCAAGCGCTTGCAGCTTGGCGTTGTTTTCCTGCATAGTATCCACCGCGCGTTTATACGCTTCGGCAAACCCGACGATAGACGGCACGTTGAGCGTTCCGCCGCGCAAACCCCTTTCCTGTTCGCCGCCGCCTACGTGGCGATGGATTTTTACGCCGTTTTTGATATATAAAACCCCGCAACCCTTCGGGCCGTAAAATTTATGCGATGAAAAGGACAGCAAATCCACGCCCCACGCTTTCACGTCAATGGGCATATACGGTGCGGCTTGCACTGCGTCGGTAAAAAACAACGCTCCGTATTCGTGCGACAAATCCGCCGCTTGCTTTATCGGCTGTACAACGCCCGTTTCGTTGTTCGCCGCCATAATCGCCACCAACGCCGTGTCCTTGGTAAGCGCGGATTGTAAGGCGTTCATCTCAACCCTGCCCCCGTCGTTTACGGGTAAATAGGTCACCGTGAACCCTTCTTCTTCCAAAGTTTTCGCCGCGTATAAAACAGCGTGATGTTCGATAGCCGACACAATCACGTGCGTTTTGCCCTCCGCTTTTTTTGCGCGCGCAACGCCCAGCACCGCCCAGTTATCCGCTTCCGTGCCGCCGCCCGTAAAATACACTTCGTTGCTTTGCGCGTTGATGCACTCGGCAACCGTATCGCGCGCCAAATCCACCGCACCCATCGCTTTTCTGCCAAGCGCGTGCGGAGAATCGGCGTTGCCGAACGTTTGCGTGAAATACGGCGCCATTTTCTCAAACACCGCTTTATCCAGCGGCGTCGTTGCCGCGTGATCCAAATAAATGCTTTCCATGCCTATTATTATATATGCTTTGTCCGCGTTTGTCAAGCGCAAAAAACGCCGTTTACAAAGTAAAATCCGCGCACTATATGCAGTGTTTGAAAAAATTTTCCAAAAAAAGCAAAGTTTTTTCAAAAACCCCCTTGAAAAATGGGAGAAAATGTATTATAATAGGACAAATCAACGATGAACGCGGTTTTTTTGGCGAAAAGGCATACGCCAAGGGGGCTGCGGCGTTGAAAGTAATAAACAACAGGGGGTTCATTATATGAACATACATGGAGAAACTATTCGTAACATTGCCATTGTAGGGCACAGCGGCGAAGGGAAAACGACGCTGTGCGAAGCCATCTTATTCAACGGTGGCGCGATCGACAGACAGGGTAAAGTGCCCGACGGAACGACTGTTTCCGACTTTGACGATCTTGAAAAAGCCAAGAAGATGTCCATCTACACTTCTTGCTCCTACGTAATGTGGAAAGACCGCGAAGGCAAGAGCGTTAAAATCAATTTGCTCGACTTGCCCGGTTATTACGATTTTGAAGGCGAACGCAACGAAGGTCTGCGCGCGGCTGGCGGCGCACTGCTCGTTATCGGCGCAAACGGCTCCGTTCCTATCGGTGCGGAAGTTATCGTTGAGCACTGCATGAAGCTTGGTAAACCGTTGATTATTTTTATCAACGGTATGGATAAGGATAATGCAAATTATTTGGGCACTGTACAAGCGTTGCACGATAAGTACGCAGGGAAAATCGCACCGATTCAAATTCCTATCATGGAAGGCGGCAAGATGCAGGGCTACGTAAACGTTTTGCAAGAAAAGGCGTATTTGTTCAAGGACGGCGGACCGCAAGAAATTCCCGTACCTGAAAATTTGAAAGGCGAAGTGGAAACGGCGAAGCTTAGCTTGATGGAAACGGCGGCTGAAAACGACGAAGTGCTTTTGGATAAGTATTTTGAAACGGGCGATTTGACGCGTGAAGAAACCATCCACGGTATTCGTCTTGGTATCGCGTCGGTTACCACTATTCCCGTTATGGCTGGTTCGGCTTTGCAAAACCGCGGCGTTATCAACCTTATGAACGAAATCGTTACGTACATGCCCCTTGCGCGTGAACGTATCAATACCCTTGCGGACGATTTGGCGACCGACACCGTTACGCCTATCCGTACGGACGCAACCGCACCTTTCGCAGCGCAAGTGTTTAAGACGGTGATCGACCCGTTCTCGGGTAAGCTTTCCTATTTGAAGAGCTTTTGCGGCGTTTTGAAGAGCGGTTCGACCGTTTGGAACGCGAACACCGAAACGGAAGAACGTATCGGCCAAGTGTACGCACTGCGCGGTAAAAAGATGGAACCCGTCGACGAACTTGCGGCAGGCGATATCGGCGCAGTGAACAAGCTGAGCAACACCAACACAGGCGATACCCTTTGCGACCCTGCAAAGAAAGTACGCTTTAAGCCCATTTTCTTCCCGAAGCCTACGCTGTTTATGTCCGTTGCCGCTGAAAAGAAAGGCGAAGAAGACAAGATTTTTGCAGGGCTTGCAAAACTGCGCGAAGAAGATTACACTTTCTCCGTAGAAAAGAACGTGGAAACGGGCGAAATTTTGCTCGGCGGTCAAGGCGATATTCAAATCGAAACACTGGTGAAGAAAGTCAAAGCGCGCTACGGCGTTGATATGAAGCTTTCCACGCCGAAAGTGGCGTACCGTGAAACTATCCGCGGCACGGCGGAAGCGGAAGGTAAGCACAAGAAACAATCGGGCGGTCACGGTCAATACGGTCACGTTAAAATCCGTTTCTCCCCTTGCGAAGAAGAATTTGTGTTTGAAGAAGAAGTGGTTGGCGGCGCAGTGCCGAAAAACTACTTCCCCGCAGTGGAAAAGGGCTTGCGCGAAAGTATGGAAAACGGCCCCTTGGCTGGTTATCCCGTTACCGGTTTGAAAGCTGTTTTGTACGACGGTAGCTACCACGACGTTGACTCTAACGAACTTTCCTTCAAGATGGCGGCAAACATCGCATTTAAGGAAGGCTTGAAGAACGCGAAGCCCATTTTGCTTGAACCTATCCACAGCTTGAAGATTGCCGTTCCCGCCGATTATTTGGGCGACGTAATGGGCGATATTTCCAAGCGCCGCGGCCGTATCATGGGTACGGACAGCGAAGGCAACAAAGCCATCATCACGGCGGAAGTTCCCCTTGCGGAAATTATGGAATACACGATGGAACTTCGTTCGTTGACGCGCGGCAGCGGTAAGTTCGTTTCCGAATTCTTGGCATACGAACCCGTACCCGGCGAACTTGTAGAAAAAATTGTAGCAAACGCGAAGAAAGAATAATCTTTCTTTGCCCTAAATAAAAAGCCCCTCGGTCCCCCTCCGATGGGCTTTTTTATATACGTATTTATTAAAAATAGGCATACCGTGTACGCGTTGAACACGATATGCCCTCGTTTTTATTCTATGTCATTATTCTTTTTGTTTCACGGTTTTTTGTGATATCGGTTTTTTATAAAACGTGGGAAAAAACGTTGTTGCCCACCCTGCGCCCGAGATTAAAATAATCGATATAGGTAAATGATTTCCAGATTGCATATAACCTGCAACTGCTTGCATTATATCTATTTGTGCCCCACCGCCTACTAACGCCATAAAAAGAATCAAATCGACAGCCAAATACACGCAAGCGGTTATAAATAATTTTTTCCAGGCACTTTCATATTTATTGTAGAAGAAAAATTCATCCATCTTTTGAAACAAATATACCGTTAAAATTAAATGGAAAATATTGACGCCTATCGCTTTATATAAGGTATGTACGGCAAGAATGCCCGTTGAGAAATCTAACGTTCCAAAAAATAAGATGCGAACATTTCCTAAAATTTCTTTTATAAAAGGCGTAACGATATAACTGCCAACAACAATTAAAAGAATTCCTTTAACAAGCGTATATACCCCCGAAGAAAGGGCGTATTGCCACCACCATTTTTTAGTAATAACTGCATTTTTATACACCTCGCCCAACGATACAAACAGCAGCCCAACGATAAGGAAAAATCTTCCCCAGCCAGCAAGCCCCTCTTGGTTTAACATATTGTTTGCAATAACATATATAGTACAATATCTAAAAATATTTTTAAACTCAATAAAGACAGAGGCAATTTTGACGTTTTCCTCTTTCATTTTCATGCGGTTAAAGCCGCGACAAGTTGCTTTAATAATTAAAACACCTAATACCAAATAAATAATCCCTTGTGCCGTTGCGGCAACATATTCGTACCAAAGGGATTTGTGAAAAGAAAAAATCGCCAAGATTTTATTGATACAGGAAATAACAGTTATCTTTTCCATCGTTCCTGAAAAAGCCCCAAATAGATACGCCGCCGCAAAAATTACGCCTACTACATTTATCAATATGCACGCCTTGCCGATATGCCAAGGCGTTTCTTTTGTTACTTTATTTTGTTCCGCTTCCATGATATTCTCCTTTGTTTTTAATTATAAATAGTCGAAAAGATTATAAATCTCTACATTTTGAGGAAAATTTACTTTCGTGTTATCGATGTTCGACAATCGGCATTTCACGTGTTCCCCCCACCAAAAGCTGCTCCCTTCTCCCTTTTCCGTTACTGTACAACGCGCCGAAAAAAAAGGGCTACGTTTCGATGATAAATCCACAAAAAACTCCGCCTCGTCAAATTCATCTTCTTTTATTTCCCCAAAACTCAATTGTCCCCAAAGCGTTTTGGCTGCCGTGCTGTTTAACGTATACGTGTTACCTGAGCGCGAAAAAATATCCTCTTCGCAATTTAAAATATATTGCCCTATTGTTGACATTATCAATAAATTCATTCCTGTTACAGCTTGAAACATTTCAGCCCCATCGCCCATATCAACCCATTTATTTAATAATTCCTTGGGAAAACCCTCCCCTGCTCCTTGCATAACTTTAAGAAATACCTGCTCGCCGAAGACATACAAATCGAATACGGGAGAAGAAGAAACTCTCTTCATCTCCTCTCCCAAAGGAGCCTCTTGAAAAGTATCTGATTCCGCACGATAATATACTTTTTCATCATCAATATACATTGTCATTCTACTTTGAGAAGATAAAAATTGTTTTCGTGTGCTTTTTTGCCACATACTAAACGATCTATTGATTTCAAACTCTAACGTGACGCTTTTATGCGTATTTGTTTGCTCGACGGTATTTGTGGACATCATTTGATTTAATTCATCCTCAGTCGCCCCAAACGAGCATAAAATATCCGCCACTTCTTCTACACTTTCTACCTTTTGCCCCACGCCACTTCCTTTCCCGATTTCTATCGGATTGAATTTTGGAAGCAACATCGCTGAAAACAGCAAAACTGCACATACTACCCAAGAAATATATTTTTTCATGATAAAACCTCCTACTTTTTTTATTTTGATTTCATGATAAAATTTCCTGTATTGCTAATTTTATCACATTTTGAGATAAATGTCAACATCTCATATTGAGATTTACTATAATTGTTATATAAAAGTTTTTAAGGGTAGACGTTATGTGTTTTTTTCGATTAAAAGAATTACGGGAAGAATTTAAGTTAACACAAAAACAACTTTCCGACCATTTACACATAAAACAAAACACGTATTCTCAATATGAAAACAGCCAAAGGCAAATACCGTTAGAAACGTTAGTGCAACTTGCAGAGTTTTACGACGTTTCCACCGATTATATCCTTGGTCTTACCGACATGGAAATGCCTTATCCCAAAAGTACTTTATATAAGAAATAACCCATAAATAAAGGCGGAAGAAAATCTTCCGCCTTTATTTATAGAAACAAGGTGCCGTTATCATTGTATATAGTCCGCATATTTATTAAAAATAGGCATACCGTGTACGCGTTGAACACGATATGCCCTCGTTTTTTATGTTTTTTTCTTTATTGTCCAACCGTGAACAACGAATAGAAATATCCCTTTTGTTCCATCAAATCGACAAACGCGCCGCGTTCTACAATGCGTCCGTTTTTCATGGTGAGAATTTCGTCGTAACGGTTTAATAGCGTTTCTTCCAACGAATGGGTAACGACGATACTTGTCACGCCGTCCAACCCTAAAATAGCGTCGAACACCTGCCGTGCCGTTTCGCTGTCCAGCGCCGCCGTCGCTTCATCCACCAGCAACACCTGCGATTTTTTGAGCAGGCTTCTCGCAATCGCAACACGCTGTTTTTCGCCGCCCGACAAGCCGTTACCGTTTTCACCGCATAAATACCCCTCGCCCTTGGCTTGTATCACGGCGGACAAGCCCGAAAGCTGAATTGCCCTTTCAATTTCTTCTTCGGGAAAGGAGCGGAACATCGTAATGTTATCGCGAATGGTCGCATTGAAAATAAACACGTTTTGTTGAATAATGCTTTCTGTTTCGTACAGCGACGCCGTGGGAATTTCTTTCAGCTCTGTTTCGTCGAAATAAATATTTCCTTGATAATGTGTGTACGACGCCAGCAAAAGGTTCAACAGCGTGGTTTTACCGCTGCCCGACGCGCCGACGATCGCGTATTTTTTGCCCAAATCAAAACGGCAATTTACGTTATGTAAAACCTGTTTATCCTGTTCGTAGCCAAAGCAAAGGTTTTCCACGGTGATGCCGCTGTGCAAAGGACGGTGCTCGCCTTGCGTTTCTTCGCGCACATTTTCATTTAAGGTTGACGCCACCTTTTCCACCAGCGCTTTCGCCGCCGCGCGCTCCGCAAAGCACGTAGGTAACGTGCCGATAGGACTAAGCACATAGTTCATAAGCTGTACGAACAAAATGGTCGTACCTGCCGTTACGCCCTTTCCCGACAAGGCAAGATACGCACCCACCACAAACACGCCGATTTGCGCAATCAACGTCGCAATCAAACTGAAAAATTCCACAATAGTGCGCATTTTGTGTTTTCCGCGCTCCGCGGTGGAAAGCGCTTGTATACGCTCTTTGAAAATGCGAAGCACTTGCGTTTCCGCCTTGAAGGATTTGATAACGGAAAAACCGCCCAACATATCTCTCATCGTCGCCGTGTACGATTCGTTTGCGGACGAAACTTGCTTTTCCTTGTTCGCCATACTCTGCCCTGTAAGCAAAGCCGCAATCAAGGGCAACAGCGCAAGTGCGATGGCAATCAAGGTCAACAGCGGACTGTAATAAATCATCATCGTCAGCGCGCCGACAAACGTCAATACGTTGGTGATAATGGTAAAAGTATTGCCTAAAAATCCTTGCTCTATCGTTTTAATATCGTTGGTGAGCGCCGACACGTAGGTGGAAGAATTTTCCCCTGAAAACGCCGCTATGTTTTTCTTGGTTATCTCTTCAAACACGCGCGCTTTATATTGAGAAATACCGCGCGTAAAATATCGGGGGCGCGCATAGCAAGCCAGCATACTGCCCACAGCGGCAAACAGGATTGTCCCCACGCCGATCATAAGAAGCTGGAAAAGCGTGAAACCGATGTCGCTTCCGCTGATTAAATCGGTAAGCGCCAGCAACAGCCACGAACAAACAAGCGAAATAATCACTTCGCCAAGCGCTACTATAATCAATAAGGCAACGTTGATACCGTTGCCTTTATAAAATTGTTTGGTATACGGACGAATATCTATTTTTTGTCCTTTCATCTTTCTCTCCCATGCGATTGGTTTCGTGGTGTTATTATACCCTTTTTTATCGCTTGCCGCCACCAACTTACGCTTGCATTTTGTCAACTGCAGGTTGCTTTTTTATTTGAGCCGCACTGCAATTGCTTCAATCGCTTTGCAAAACGTCGTTTTCTATCAGCACGTTACAAAGTACGCCTAATCTTTCGGGGGAAAGCGTTTCTCCCCTTGCCTTTTCGTCTACCCCTGCTTGCACCAAAATGGCTTTCGCTGTTTCACGGGAAATACAAAAGCTGTTGACAAGATTGTTTTCCAAGGTTTTTCTTCTGTTCAAAAAGGCGCATTTGACCGTTTGGCGGTACGCCTTTTCACTCTTTACGGGTATCCTGCCCCTATCGAACGTAATTTTTACCACCGCCGAATCGACGTTGGGGCGCGGATAGAATAAGTTTCTGGATACCTTTTTGACGATTTTTGCCGTGCCTTTCAAGGCAATCGCCGCCGTGATCGCACCGTATTCGGGGGTATTTTCCTTGGCGCAAAACCGAAGCGCCACTTCTTCCTGCACCATGACGGATATGCCCTGCACCGTTTGGCTTTCTTCCAAAATCTTGGTTACCAAGGGCGTAGTGATATAATATGGCAAATTCGCCACCACCGTGTACGCGCCGATTTCCTTTTCCAACTCGCTTAAATCGACTTTGCTAAAATCGCGGAAAATGACTTCCACGTTTTCCAGCCCCGCAAGCGTTTCGGCAAGCACGGGTTGCAGCTGTTTGTCGATATCGAAAGCGTACACCTTTTTGGCTTTTTCCGCCAAAGCGCGCGTGAGCGTGCCTGCGCCGCAACCGATTTCCACCACGACCGTGTGTTCATCAATGCCCGACGCGTCTACGATGGACGCAAGCAAATTGCTATCCGATATGAAATTTTGACCGAATTGCTTTTTGAACGCAAATCCGTGTTTTTGTAAAACGTCTTTCAATTCACTCATATCTTATTTCCGCTTTTTTATCGCCTATTATTCGCCGCTGTCCGTGATATACGAACGGATATAAAGCGGCACACGCATACTTTCCGCTAAACGCTTGCACGCTTCCACTTCTTCTTCGCCGATACAATCGACAATGGAAAAACGGCAAGGAATATCGTTTCTCTTGCATTGACGGGCAAAGTCTAAAAGCGCATCAAAGCCAGCCGCGCCAAACTGCGAACGGCACACGGGTTGATATTTTTCCGCGCAGGAAAAGTTCAAGGAAATGTTGACAAAATCGATTTTATCTTTAAGTTCGGGCGCAATATCGCGCTTGTTGATCAAACTGCCTTGTCCGTTGGTGTTCAAGCGCGTTTTCAAGCCCTTTTCGTGGAAGAAATCGCAAAGCGCGAGCATTTCTTTCATTTTATAGGTCGGCTCGCCAAAACCGCAAAATACCGCTTCTTTGTATTGCGAAAGGTTGAAATCCTTTGCCGAAGCGATTACTTTTTCCGCCGTCACGTCGCCGTTTTTCAGCCATAAATAATGCCCGTAGTAGCTATCGCACTCGTTACGCACGCAAAAATCACAACCGTTGGAGCATTTGTTGGTCAAGTTGACGTACAAATTGCCGTCCAGCACGTACAAATACGTGTCCTTGCGGTTTTGGTTTTTATTTTGCGCAGGTTGGTTGTTTTGGTTGTTTTGACCGCCCTGCTTTTGTTTTTGTTTTTGTTTTTGCTGTTGCGGTTGGGGTTGGGGCTGTTTTTGTTGGGGCTTTTGCTGTTGTTTTTGTTGCGCGTTTTGGTGATTTTGATTGTTTTGCGGTTGTTTTTGCTTGTTTTGACCGCCTTGATTTTGCGCGTTTTGGTTGTTTTGCGCGTGTTGATTTTGATTTTGCTTATTCCCGCCGTGGCCCTTATGATGGCGATGACGTCTGGAACGGCCGCCGTTTTTTTGCTGTCCGTTTTGTCCATTTTGACCTTGTTGCGGTTGTTGATTGCTTTTGATTTCGTCCATAATATTACCTACTGTTATCGCAATTTTTTGAACAGTGCTTTCGCATTGTCCAAAAGCTGTTTTTTAAGCGTTTGCTCGTCCGTTTGCGTAAGCTCCGCAAGCTTTTTCACCACGTGTACCACGTGCGCGGGTTGGTTGGGGAACGTACCGCGCAAGGGTTCGGGCGTAAGATACGGGCAATCGGTTTCCGATAAAATGCGGCTACCGTGTACGCGACGAACGCTCTCTTGTACCTTTTTTGCATTTTTGAAAGTGCTTGGTCCGCCAAAGGAAAAATACGCGCCAAGCCCTAAAAAGCCGTCTACCATTTCCGCCGAATAGGAATAGCAGTGCATCAGCGCGCCGTGGTTTAATAAACAGCGGTTTTCTTGCAGCAACGTAAGCGTATCTTCCGCTGCGTCACGGCTGTGTAAAACTACGGGCAAGCCCAGCTTATCGGCAAGCTGTAACTGCTGGATAAACCGCTGCTTTTGTTCGCTTTTTTCGGGATTGTTGTCGTAGTGATAATCCAGCCCGATTTCCCCCACGGCAACGCATTTTTCATGTTTGCAAAGCCTTTCCAGCCGTTGCAAATCACCGTCTTGCCACTTAGCAAGCTCACTGGGATGAAAGCCGGCGCAAAAATATACGCTTTCGTATTTTTCGGCAAGCGCGCACGCAAGCAGGGACGATTGTAAATCAAAGCCCGAACAAATCATGCGCGCAACGCCCGCGCTGTTCGCGCGCGCAATCACTTGCTCTACACCGCCCACCGCTTGGTATTCGCCGCCCGTTAAATGACAATGTACGTCGATATACATTAGCCGATATTCGCTCCGCTGTCGATTTCCGCGTTATCGGGGCACACCAGCGCGAATTTGCCGTTTTCGTCTTCCGCACCTAAAATCATACCTTCCGATAAAATACCGCACACCTTTCTGGGCGCAAGGTTGGTGACGAACACCACCTTTTTACCGATGAGCTCTTCGGGCTTGTAATGCTTGGCAATCCCCGAAACCACCGAACGCGTTTCATTGCCGAATTTGACCGTTTCGTGTAAAAGCTTAGACGATTTTTCCACCTTTTCACAAGCGATAATTTCGCCTACTTTTAATTGCACCTTTGCAAAATCGTCAATGGTAATTTCAGGCACTTTTTCTTCTTCCTTTTCTTGATTTTCTTTATTTTCCGTCGAAACGGCGGGGGCAGGTGCTTGATCAGCCGCCGCAGCCGCTATTTGCGCTTCGCGGATTTTGTCGATTTCCGGTTGCAAAGTTTTGAAATCAACGCGCGCAAACAACGGTTCAATGGCGTTTACTTTCGTGCTGTCCTTTAAGCCGAAAATTGCGCACGCTTCCAAACTTCTGCTTTCGCCGTCGAACGCTTTTACAATCTTTTCGCTGGTTTGCGGCATAAAGCTATCCAAAAGCGACGCGCCGATTTGTATCGCTTCCGCAAGATTATACAACACGTCGTTCAAGCGCGTTTTTTGCGCTTCATCCTTGGCAAGCGCCCAAGGCATCGTTTCGTCGATATACTTATTCGCTCTGCGGAATACCGTGAAAATTTCACCGATTGCGTCGGCTATACGCAAATCTTCCGCTTTCGCCGTCACCTTTTCCACTGCCGCCGTTACCGTGGCTTTGAACTCTTTATCGGGCTCTTGTTCGTTTTCCGCAAGCGATTTTTGCACCGTGCCGCCGAAATATTTATTGATCATGGCGATGGTACGGCTTACCAAGTTGCCCAAAACGTTGGCAAGGTCGGTGTTGAAACGCTCTGCTACAAGCTCCCACGTGATTTGCCCGTCGTTGTCAAACGGCATTTCGTGGAGCACGAAATAGCGCACGGCTTCCACGCCGAATAAGCGCGCCAAATCGTCCGCGTAAATAACGTTGCCTTTGGATTTACTCATTTTGCCGTCGCCCTGCAAAAGCCAAGGATGCCCAAATACCTGCTTGGGCAAGGGTTCGCCGAGTGCCATAAGGAAAATGGGCCAGTAAATGGTGTGGAAACGCAAAATGTCTTTGCCTATCAAATGCAAATCGGCAGGCCAGAACTTTTTATACTGTTCGCCGTGATTACCGTCTGCATCGTAGCCGATACCCGTGATATAGTTGGTGAGCGCGTCCAGCCACACGTACACTACGTGCTTATCGTCGAAATCGACGGGCACGCCCCACGTGAACGTCACGCGCGACACGCACAAATCCTGCAAGCCCTTTTTCAAAAAGTTGTTCATCATTTCGTTTTTACGGGAAACGGGGCGGATAAATTCGGGATGCGTTTCGATATGCTCGATTAAGCGGTCGGCATATTTGCCCATTTTGAAGAAATACGCTTCTTCTTTCGCTGGCTTGACTTCTCTGCCGCAGTCGGGACACTTGCCGTCGACAAGCTGGCTTTCCGTCCAGAACGATTCGCAAGGCGTGCAGTACATACCTTCGTAGTAGCTTTTATAAATATCTCCCTGATCGTAGAATTTTTTAAAGATTTTTGCCACCTGCTTCATATGGTCGGCGTCGGTAGTACGGATAAATTTATCGTACGACGTTTCCACCAAATCCCAAATATCTTTGATTTCGCCTGCCACTTTATCTACGTATGCTTGGGGCGTCACGCCGGCTGCCTGCGCCTTTTCCTGAATTTTTTGGCCGTGTTCGTCCGTGCCCGTTTGATAGAATACGTCAAAGCCCTGCTTGCGCTTAAAACGCGCGATTGCGTCCGCAAGTATCGCTTCGTACGTGTTACCGATATGCGGTTTGCCCGACGTGTACGCGATTGCCGTGGTGATGTAGTAAGGTTTCTTTGCCATTGTGTTTGCTCCTACGCAAAAAAGCGCTTGCGCTTTTCCGCTTATTTTTTATTCGCATATAATTATACATACTTTTTTTCAAAAAGTAAACTGTTTTGCGCGCCTACGCGAAGAATAACGGCATTTTCCACCGCTTTTCCACATATAGTAGTGCTATGAACGTACTTTTTTGTATCATTGTCATCTTGTCCGCTTGTATCTTCATGATACAAGATCCGCAAATTTTTCTCTCTTCGCTTTTGGACGGCGCGTCGAAAAGCGCGGCTTTGTGCTTTTCCTTAGTATCTACCTACGCCGTTTGGCTGGGCTTGATGCAAATTTGGCAGGACAGCGGTTTGACGGGCGCCGTTTCCAAATTCGTACGCCCTTTTACGCGTAAATTGCTGCAAACGGACGATATGCAAACGCTGGACTGCTTGACCATGAACATTACCGTCAATTTGCTTGGCATATCGGGCGCGGCTACGCCGTACGGCATACGGGGCGCGCAGCTTTTGGATAAAACGCCAAACGCCGAGCAGGCGTCCGCGCTGTTTTTCGTGTTGAACGCTACGTCCTTGCAGCTTATCCCCACCTCCGTTATCGGGGTACGCGCCGCCCTGCACAGTGCCGCGCCTGCGGATATCGTGCTTCCCACCATCATTACAAGTACGTTTTCCACTCTGCTTGCCGTGGCTTTGGTGTATTTGTTTATCCCCAAAAATAAAGCGAAAAGAGCGGATATTTACCCTGTATTTTCAACAAAAACAATAAAAAACACGGGGGCAGGTATGCGATGAATTATTTTTTTGCTTTGCTTGTGCCTGCTATTTTTTGCTTTTCGTTTGCTTTTGCGCTGTATAAAAAAACGCGCGTTTACGACAGCTTTACAAACGGCGCGAAGCAGGCAATTCCCTTGATCGTTTCCATTTTTCCTTATATCGCCGCCGTAACTATTCTTTGCACGCTTATGGAAAAAAGCGGTTTGGAAAGCAAAATGATTGCGCTTTTTCAACCCGTATTTTCCCGTTTTGGCGTACCGCCTGAACTTGCGCCCTTATTGTTTGTCAAACCGCTTTCCGGCAGCGGCTCTATCGCTATTTTATCGGATATTTTACAAACGTACGGCGTGGACAGCTATATCGGACGTTGCGCATGCGTGATATACGGCGCGTCGGACACTATTTTTTATATCGGCGCGGTGTATTTTGCAGGCCTTCAACGCAAAAAATTGCCCATTGCTCTTGCCATCGCTTTATTTTCCTTTTTATCGTCTGTGGTGCTATGCTGTTTTTTGTGCCGCTTCCTTTAATCAACTGTTGCAGTTTTTTTGTTTGATTTTGTCCTTTTTTCACATTTTTTGTACCTGTATATACACTTTTATTTTTTTGAAATTTTTTTTGGCGTTTTCTTTACTTTTTTTGTTAAGCGTGCTAAAATATAGCTATAAGTTCGGTTGTGGCAACACAACAAGTTACATAGCTCATCATTTTCCCCCTTATCATATAGGTAGTCGCCTCAAAGCGTGAGTTTTGGGGTGATTATCTTTTCTTGGCACTTTACTCAACTGTTCATAAAAAACAACAACCGTTGGGTGTACACCGCAAATAAAACGGAGTGGCTTTCACCACTCCGCTTTATTTTCTCTTTGCCTATTATTTTTCAAATACAATCGAGCCAAGCCCAACGTTGAGCGTCAACGCACCGCCGTCGACCGTTGCTTCCCAAGTGACGCCTTCCACCGTAATGTCGATGGTGTTGTCTTTGCCTTCATCGTCTGCAGCCCACGTACCCGTGCCTTCCCAAGTGAAGCCGGCAACACTGATGGAAACGCTTGCTTCTTTGTTTGCTTTCAGCTGTACGTACGAAGGGGTTTCTTCGTTTTTAATATCCACGCTAAACGCTCCAAACTTATAGGACGTCGCTTCGTATTTGCCAGCCTGCAACAGCGCGCAGGACGCAAACGTCACCAACATCATAAGCGTTGCCAAAGCAACAACAAGCATAGTTCTAAATTTTTTCATATAGGAAATCCTCCATATTTTTTTGTAGCTTTATTATATCGTAAACTATACATTTTGTCAATACCCTTTTGAAAAAATTTTCCGCCGTTTATAATTTTTTTATCAAAACCCCTTTGTTTATAAGCGATTGACACTTTTTACACGAATAAACCCCACCGAGCAGGTGGGGTGTTGTTTTCATATTTAGTTGTAAGGAGCAGTCGCTTCTTTTCTCCGCTTCTTTTTGAAACAATTTCCTTGCGGTTTGTTTTACCGCGCACTACCTTGCGGATACTTTATCTTTTTTGCTCCCATTTATACTGGTTCATTGGATTAGTCTCCTTTTTTACCTTCTTTGTTAAAGTGCCGTCCATTAGGAAATTTTACCATTTCCGTGTACCTCCTTTAACTGTTTTTTTGGCTTTTCCGCCACCTTCTCTCAAATCGTTGGAGTGTCACTTTCCAAGGTATAAGCGTTCATAGGATATACCTCCGTCCTTTTAAATTTCGTCTTGTCGCAGACGATTGCGCCTTGTCGGTTTTATTATCCCGTCGGATACTTCCCCTTTCGGAAACCGATTGTTTGCGTTCGTTTGCTTGCCGAGCGCCTACCGAAACTTCGTCAAATTTCCATTTGCCCCGTTCTCCACGCGCCTATCGGTTTTTTCTTTTGGTCAGGCACAAGCCCCCACTTCGTAAGGAATCATCGCTTTTCGTACCCTCCTTTTAAGAGATTTTTCGTTGCATCCCTGCAACCCTTTTCGCCAAATTCCCTTTTGGCTATTTTATTTGTGCATCGGTTGTTTACTCCTTTTTTTTGTGAGATTGAAACATTTTTTGTTTATTCCTTTCTCTTTTGTATCTTTATTATAGCACAAATTTTTCATTTGTCAATAGGTTTTGCAAAAATTTTTTTAATTTTTTTGAAAATTTTTTTGTGTGGTAAAATATGAGTAAAAAATATACGACGCAAAACATAACCCTGCGCCGCATATTTATATAGGAAGATATAATTGTGTATACTGTATTTATTCGACGTTTTTTGCAAACGCACGTAAAAGCTGTTTGTCCCTGAGCATATCGCCGCCGCCAAGCACTGTTGCGTATTGCGGTTCTTCGCACACGTGATAGCGCATATCCAAGCTCCGCCCGATATATTGCGGCAGGAAGGGGATATTCATTACGCCGCCCGATAAAAACACGCCGTTTCTGTTGACGGTTGCCGCCACTTCCGCAGGCAGTTTTCGAAGCACTGCGCCTGCGTATTCCAAAATTTTATCCACGTACACGCGTATGCAGTCGGTGATATCCGACGCTTGCACGGACGCCGCCGCCGGTCTATAGGTTTCCACAGAGCTGCCTTCCGCCACGATCGTGCCGCGCGCGCTTACCGCCAGCGAGCCCACTTCGTTTTTGATGCGCTCCGCTGTCAACGCGCCGATGCGCAAGCCGTTGGTTTTTGCCACTCGGCTTAAAATGTTCGCGTCCATATTGTTGCCGCCGATACTCATAGAAAGCCCTGCGATAATTCCGTCCGCCGAAACCACCGCAACGTTGGTCACGCCGCCGCCTACGTCAATGCAAAACACGGGATCGGTATGCGTCAATACCAAATCCGCGCCCACCGCCGCCAAATACGGCTGCTCCACGAAAAACACCTTTTTTAAGCCGCATTCTTCCGTCAGCGCGATATAATCACCCAGCGTTCTGTCGCCGATACCGCAGGGAACGGAGAGCAAAATTTGCGCGCGGGAAAGCGCCGATTGCTTAATGCCGATACGTTTAAAAAATGCTTTCAGCATTTCCGCCGCTAAACGCAAATCGACGATTTCACCTTCGTAAACGGGATACACAATGCTGGTATATTCCGCCGTTTTTCCCGTTAAATTTTTCGCGTCCTTGCCGATTGCTTTCACTTCGCCGCCACCGGAAACAGCCACGCAGGACGGTTCGGCAAGCACAATGCCGCTACTGGTGTCCGCGCGGTATATTTTCGTTATTGACGAGCCCAAATCAATGGCAAGCTTCCACATAATTTTCTCCTATTGATTGCGTACCTGCCCCCGTCGTTTTAACGAAAACAGGCGTTTTTTTGCGTTGTTTACTGCTTTTCTATTTCTTCAATCATTTCCCTGACCAGCTCTTGCGGCAGCCCCACGACGTTGGAAAAACTGCCTTGGATAGACGCTACCAAACCGCCGTCTTGAATACCGTACGCGCCTGCTTTATCCATCGGCGAGCCGCTTTTTACGTACGCTTTGATTTGTTCGTCCGTCAAGTTTTCAAAAACCACCTTGGTACAATCCGCCGCCAAATGCGTGGTTACGCCGTCCTTTTTGGGGTAAACGATGCAAACGCCCGTAAATACTTCGTGCGTGTTGCCCGAAAGCAGTTTGAGCATACGCACGGCGTCCTTTTCGTCTTTGGGTTTGCCTAAAATTTCCCCTTGGAACGCCACCACGGTGTCCGCGCCCAGCACGGCTTTGCCCTGCGCCCTATCCAGCGAAGCCACTTCCGCCGCCTTTTGCGCGGCAAGCGCCACGACGATGCGTTCGGGTGAAGCTTCTCCGTGCGCGTCTTCTTCCCCTACGGCAGGGATAATTTCAAATTTTCCTACAATTTCGCCAAAAAGCTCCTTTCTTCGGGGCGATTGACTTGCTAAAATCCATTCCATATTTTCATAAAGCAAACCGCCCGTCCGCAAAAGGGGAAGAGCGGCTTGTACCTACGTTTTGTTTATAAAATTTCTAAATTTTTTCTAAACGCGCGCTTAAATTCGGGGTTCGCCGTTTCCGCGTCGCGAAGCTCCAGCGCCGCGTCGCCTGCAAGCTCGGTTTTCATGATTACCGAATCGCCCAAAACGTCGCAGTTTAAGCCCGTGACCATGCTGCAATGCGTTCTATCTAAGCTTTCCGCGATACGCAACAGCACGCCAAGCTTTTTCACCGCGTCCAAATCTTCTTCCAAAACGACGTCTTTGTATTTTTGCCAGTCGATAAGCGAAACGTCTTCGCCGTTGTGACAGCCTGCCACAAACGCCGCCAGCACGATTTCTCTATGCGTAGCGCCGTAGATGGGCGAGCTGAGCGTCATATAACAGCTGTGTTTTGCGTGGCGATAGTACCCGACGCGTTTGCCTACGTCGTGCATAAGCGCCGCAATTTTCAACACTTTCAAGTATTGACGGGGGAACTTGTGCAATACGCGCAGCTGTTTGAAAAGCTGTACGGACAGGAACATTACGTGTTCTACGTGCTTGATATCGCAACCGGCGTATTTCGCCAAACGTTCCAAGCTGTACGAAAGCACGTCGGAAATGGGTTTTTCCTGCGTTAAGGGAAGCGCTTGGTTGATCATAAGCCCTTCTCTAAGCCCACACGCGCCGATGATAAAGGATTTTTGCCCTACGTATTCCATAAACGATTTGATAATCGCCGTTGCCGCAGGCATAATGTCCGCGCGCTTGGGGGAAAGCCCTTTGATTTTCTTGCGCTTGTCCACGTCCAAGCAGCGAATCATACTGTAAATGCCCAGCAAATCTTCTTCCGCAATACGGTAGTTATGAGGCGTATCCAAGGGATACTTGCGCACCAAACGGTTGATTTTGAAAAGGTTTCTAAACGAACCGCCCACACCTATCATTTGCACTTCGGGGTCAAGCTCACTAAGCCAAGGCAGCTTTTTAAGCTGTTCGGTGAAAAATTCTTCCACGTGCTTGGTCGCTTCTTCGGGCGATGCGTCGTTTTTAAATAAATCGGTAAGCGTAACCGCACCAAAGGGCAGGTTTGCATACCCAAGCAAATTGCGGCGATTGTAATAAATAATTTTCGTGCTGCCGCCGCCGATTTCCAAAATTAAGCCCTTGGGGATATCCATAGAGTTGATAACGCCGCGATACACGAGCATCGCTTCTTCTTCTTCCGAAAGCACGCGAATGGTGATGTTGCACGTCACTTGAATTTCGTCCAAGAACGAACGCTGATTTTTCGCGCGTCTAACCGCCGCCGTACCTACCGCAATAATGCGTTCTACGTTCGACGCGTCGCAAAGACGCTTGAACATTTTCAGCGTTTTGATGGTTTCTGCAATACGTTGCGGCTTCAAGAACCCGTCACGGTCCATATCCTGTCCCAAACGAACGCTTTCTTTGAGTTCGTCTACGACCATGTAATGCCCTTCCGTGAACATGTCCACAATCACAAGTCTTGCAGTGTTTGAGCCCAAATCGATAATACCTATTCTTTCCACTTTACTTCCTTTCTCCTGTCGGCAAACTGCCGAACTTCCTATATGTATTTGTTTTGATTTTTTTCTCTCTTTTTTCCCTGTTTACTTATCCGTATACATTTTTCCCATAGTTTATCATAAAATTTGCGTTTTGTAAATACCCTTTTTGATTTTTTTTGCGATTTTTTCAAAAATTTTTTAATTTTTCCAAAAAACGACAGCTTTTCAAAGTATTTTTGCGCCCGTGCAACGAGAGCGATGCCGTAGGATTGTGCACAGGGAGCGTACATAGACGTACGTGACCAAGCACCCGTGCGACGGGAGCGACGCCTTTCTATCTTTTACGGTGGCTTAGATGACACCCCGTCGTAACCGTTTGGCGTAGGAAAATACAAGCAAGACAAGAAGCGCGCGGATTGTGCGCAGGGAGCGTACATAGACGTACGTGACCAAGCACAAACGTAAACGCGACGCAGTATTGCTTGTATTTTATAGCCAAAAAAAAGAAGTGGTTGCTTAAAGCAAACACTTCGTCATATCGTCTATATTTTGCCACTGATAGGTGGGCGCACAGCGCTCAATTTCACCGTCTTCCGCATAGCCCACGTGGATAAGCGCACAGTCGATACCCACCGCTTTCGCGCCGTCGTAATCGTGAAATCTATCGCCTATCATCAGCGTTCTTTCCTTGCTTGCGCCAAGCTGTTTGATTGCTTCCACGATAACGTCCGCTTTGGTAGGCAAGCTTCCGTCTAAACCGCACCCGACGATTTTATCAAAGTACTTCTCGATTTGCAAGCGCTTTGCAATTTGGTTGGCAAATTTTTGCGGTTTGGACGTTGCCATAGCCAAGCTATACCCTGCCTTTTGCAAGGCTTCCAGCGCCTGTTTTATACCGGGGATGAGTTCGTTTTCATTGACGCCCGTCACCGCGTAATGCTTGCGGTAAATCGCCGTTGCCTGCTCCGCGCGCTCCGTAGGTAAACCGAAAAGAAATTCAAAGGTGTATTCCAAGGGCGGCCCTACCATTTTACGCAAAAACTCTTCCGTGTACGGGAAAGGTTCGCCCAGCTCTTGCATAGCAAGCCGCGCACAGGAAAATATCCCCGGGTGGGAAAAAATAATCGTTCCGTCTAAATCAAATAAAAGCCATTTATACTTTTTCATAGCTTTTATTATACCTGCTTTTTATCAAGAATGCAAGCGTTTACGCCTTGGCTTTCGATTGATTGTAAAAAGTAAAAAACGATAATCCGATCAAAAACGCACCGAACGCCTTTTTGAGTAAATCGGGCGGTAAAACGGACGCAAACCACGCGCCGAAAAAGGATACGGTAAGCGCAGGCGCTATCACCCAAAAAATACCCTGCGTTTGTAGCAGCTGATTGTCCGCGTGTTTTTTGAGCGCGCCTATGCTCATAGGCAAAAAGGAAAACAGGTTGGCGCACTGCGCGATTTTTTGTTCAACGCCCCCAACCAGCACCAAAAGCGGTATCGTGACAGTGCCGCCGCCCATACCCATACCGGCAGGAATACCGCCGATAAAGCCCAAAACCAAATACAGATAAAATTGCATAGCTCCCCCTTTATTTTCCTGCGAAAAAGAATAAAAACGCTCCTGCCAAAAATTGCAGGCAAGCAAAGATAATATTGACGGTTTTTACCTTCAATTTTCCCAAAAGCTGCGCCCCGACTATGCCCCCTGCCGTTACGCCGATTGCCGTGGGGATAAGCACCTGCGCCTGATAAAAACCGCGAACCGCATACAAGATAAAGGAAAATAAAGAAATGGGCAAAATGACCAAAATCGCCGTGGCGTGCGCGCGCTTTTCCTGCATACCGCCTGCCACGAACAAGGGCACGGCAAGCATACCGCCGCCACCGCCAAATACGCTGTTGGCAAGCCCGATCAATCCCCCGACCGCCGCTTTGCGCAGGGGTAACGCCGTCGTTTTTCGCATATTTTCTTGCTCCTTTATGGAAAAGTTTTCCTGATTTTTCCGCTCTTTTTCTTTCCACGCCCATATTTTGCGTAATTTTTTTAGAAAATATAAAACTTTTTCCTGCTTTTGCAGGCATAAACGCTTGCTTATCTTGCAATTTTGTATTAAAATAATATAGCATGGTATTTTATATAGTCGCGTGCGTATAAAGTAACGTGTAGCTTACAGCGATTGAGCGGAGAATAATTGATTAGCGGTTTGCGTTTTGCCGTTGGAAAATACAAGCAAGACAAGCGATTTGCAAGGGCGCATACCCACTTCGGTATGTAACCGTGCATAGCGCGACGGATTGCGCGGTGTTTTGTAGGCAAAAATCAATTAGATGACGCGAAAGAGCGAAAAACAAAAAACTATTAAACCAAAGGTGGTTATATGAAAAATAATAACACACGTAAACACAAAATTGCAGCACTTCTTTTGTCTGGGATGATGCTTTCGTCCTTATCGCTTGCGCTTGCCGCTTGCGGTGACGATTCGTCTTCTTCCAGCTCTTCTTCCAGTTCGTCTTCCGTTCAATCCACCAAAGACGACGGTTTGATTAAAAACGCAAGCTTTGAAACGTTTAGCAAAAACGACGGCTTGACCGTTATCGGCAAATCCCCCAGCAACTGGTCGCAAGTGAAAGTAAACTCCCCTTCTACGGGCAGCGCGCTTACGAGCAAAGCGGACAGCGGTATCGTAGACACGACGGAATGGAGTGAATTGACCACTTCCAACGTAGACGTTTCTTCCTTGACGGAAAAGCAAGCGGAAGAAAAATGGGACGAAATGACCGTTCGGGACAAGCTTGCTTATTACAAGGCATGGGAAGAGAATAACGAAGACGAAGACAAATCGGTTTCCGATCTTTCTTTCTATCAAGCGTTCAACACTTCGTTTGATAAATTGCCCGATTGCGCAAATCCCTTGACGCACGACTACGTGGAAGGTCAAGAAGTGAAAAACAAGAACGTCTTGATGATTCACAACGAATATTCTAACAGCACCTACGACGATTTGGGTACGGCGCAAAAATGCGATTCTTCTTCGACGGTTACCGTAAAAGCGGGCACGTACGCTATGCTCTCCGTTTGGGTGAAAACGGCGGATTTGACTTGCGCAACGAGCGGCGGCGGCGTACAGGAAGCGGTCAATAAAGGCGCGTATATCAGCATTAAAAATACGCTGGGCAGCAAAACGCTGGACGAATTGCTTGTAAAAAATATCGACACCGCAGGCGTGACCACCAACAACGGTTGGGTGCAATACACCTTCTACGTGGCTGGCGCTTCCTATACGGACGCAACCTTCTCCATTACCGTTGGCTTGGGCCAAGGCGGCGGTTCTAACAGAAACGAATACGTGAGCGGTTACGCGTTCTTCGACGATATCAAATGCGATACGATTGAAGAAGGCGACTACGTGACGGCAACCGCGGATAACACCACTTTCACAAGCGTGGGATTCGATGCGGAAAAGCAAGACAAGATTTTCTCCGCGCAAGACGACGACAGCAAGTTTGTGTACGTGCTTGACTTTGCTTCGACGATTGTAGACACCGACGATATGGGCGCGCTTATGGACGCTTTCACGGTGGCGCCTACCACGGAAGAAAGCTCCAACGGTACGAAATATACCGCAGCGAAAGATTATGCAGGCGCAACCACCTACCAAGGTTTAGGCATCGACACGTCGTTTGACACTAAGGGCGTGTATACGCAAGCGGAAATGCTTGCCAAAGCAACGGCGGACAAGGGCGACGACAACAACTATTTGGCTTCCGTTTACAATAAATTGTATCCCGTAGAAGGCGAAAACGGCGCAAGATCCAGCTCCGTTGTAAAAAACACCGATAAAGTGCTTATGATTTTGTCGGCAAACGGCGCGGCGTACACGGCGGAAAATCAATATCTTTCCGGCTCGCTTGGCGCAGACGAATACGTGGCGCTTTCCTTGCTTGTGAAGACGTCGGCAATGAACGGCTTTACGGGCGCGAATATTACACTGAAAGACGGCGACACGGATATCGTGCTTTCTTCTATCGACTCCACCAAAGCGGAAAAGGTTAAGGTTGGCGACAACGAAGACGCGATGGAAGGTTGGGTACGTTGCTACTTCTTCATTTCCAACGAAACGGAAGAAGAAAAAACGTTCTCTATCACCTTGGGCTTTGGTCCTACGACGGTTATGGATACGGCAAAATCTTCGTATAGCACGGGCTTTGCGGCGTTTACGCAATTTACCGCTTACGAATTTGCAAACAAGGAAGCGTTTGAGCTTGCAACGTCGGGCGATTATGCAAAAGTAGTTTCCTTGGAAAATAAGACGGACGAAGGCGAAGGCAACGACGGCTTCGACACTCCTGCTTCTCTTCCCCAAGATAAAATTGAAACGGGCTTTGCTAACCCCATGAATTATAAGGGCGTTTACAGCGACAGCGCACTTGTGGGCGGCGGCACGGACATCACCGTAAACCAAAACGCAACTGCAGGTCTTTTGAATAAGGAATACGTAAGCGATTACACGGGCGTGGCGGCAAACAGCTTTATTTGGGACGGTCAAACGACGCAACCGCTTGTTATCTACAACCAAGACGCACAAACGAAAGCTTACGGCTTCGTGGGTAAAAAGCAAACGGTAGCGGCAAACTCTTACCAAATCGTAGCGTTGCGCGTGAAGGCGTCGGTTGGCGCAACGGCAAGCGCATACCTTATCGATATGGATGACGAAAGCTACAAAACCACGCTTGGTTGGAACGGCACGCTTTCTTACTGGTACGACGATAACGGCAACCTTTGCGCGAAAGACCCGTCCAAAAAGAACTTCAACGCAACCAAGGATATTGCGTTTAAATTGCAAACCAACGGCTTGTACAAGGTCAACCCCACGTGGTCGGGCGCGGCAAGCTTGGGCGATAACGCAGACAAATATTTCGCAAACCTTTCCGCTTACGGCGAAGACGCAAACAAGAACAAAGTGCTTGGCGAAGACGCTGTGGAATACAACTACAACGACAAAGTAACGCACGACGGTAACGACGGCATCGCGTTCTATTATAAAGACGGCAAATACTACGCTACCAGCGATTATAAGACGGAAGTTGTTGATTTCCCTGTAAGCTTGGCTCGTTACGACAACAGAACGCAATCGGCGGCGATGCAACAAACGGTTGTAGGCAACGGTGCATGGCAAACGATTATCTTCTATATTCACACGGGTAACCAAGAAAAGAATTTCCGCTTGGAAGTTTGGAGCGGTACGCGTGACGGCGCGACGGTAAACGGTGCGAACAGCTTCGTTATCTTCGACAGCTGGAACGTTGGCTCTGACGAAGGCAGATATACGAATATGTTGGAACTTCGTAAGGAAACCATCGAAAATCAAACGGAAAACGATGATTTCGGGTTCTTCTATGAAGGCGTTTACTCCTTCTACGACAGCGATAAGTTCTTGCGCTACGATAAGAATTTGGACGAAAACGCAGTGGGCGATTCGTATGAAAACTATAAATCTTCCGCTTACGCTTCAGGTGTTGCGTTCTTGCAATACAACGACGAAGAAGGCGTGGAAATGTACGTGGATTACGCATTGAGCGAACAAATGCCCGATGCGGACGTGGACGAAGACGACACGGACGATGAAGAAGACGACGAAGACAGCGAATTGGACGCGGCAAGCGTTTGGCTTTTGGCCGGCTCTATCGCACTCTCCGCTTGCTTGCTCTTTGCGGTGGGCGCAGTGATCGTGCGTAAGGTGATTTTGAAAAATCGCCCCGTTTCCAAAAAGAAAAACAAAAAAGACTAAGCTTTAAGTAAAACAAAACTCTCCGTTTAGGAAATCCTTTACGGAGAGTTTTTTGTTGTTGCCGGGGTTTGTCAAGAATAAAAAATATCGCGCCGATTGCGTTGTGCTTTCGACGCGTTTTCTGTTGTTATAATAAACCCGTTATTAAAAGTTCCAAGCCGATAATCACCAAAATTACGCCGCCAAATAACGTTGCTTTGCCCGAAAATCTTGTGCCGAACTTCTTTCCAAGCTCTACGCCTGCCCAGCAAATACCGAACGTTAACGCCATAATTACCGACGCGCAGACGATCGCTTCTAACACGCCGTACGCCGCGATGGTAAAGCCAACCGACAAGGCGTCGATGGAAGTGGCCACACCCTGCACAATCAAGCTCCAAGCGTTGATTTTTTGCGGTTCACACGCACAGCAATCGCTTTCTTCGTGCAGTCCTTCCCAAATCATTTTACCGCCGATAAACGTCAACAAACCAAACGCGATGAACGGGATTGCCTTTTCAAACGCTTGAAAATACTGCAAAACCGTATGTACGCAAATCCAACCTATCAAAGGCATCGCGCCTTGGAAAAGCGCAAACGTGCCTGCCGTGACAAGCGTTTTCTTCTTGTTCATACACGGTTCGTGTAAGCCGTTGGCAAGCGACACCGAAAAGGCGTCCATCGCAAGGCCGATACCTAGACCTGCGCAAGTTACGAAAAATACAAAATCCATTTTTTGCTCCCTATATAATGTATACACGCGTGCGCGCGATTATTCGCCGCGCTTTCTAACCGCTTTGGGTAAGTGGTTTTTGACCGTGCCTTG
The DNA here is from genome assembly GCA_045533485.1 of Candidatus Scatosoma sp. Lineage (GTDB taxonomy): Bacteria > Bacillota > Clostridia > Christensenellales > Borkfalkiaceae > Scatosoma. The sequence continues at coordinate 27,417 of JAZSHX010000039.1, forward strand.
CACGCGTTTGCCAAAACCCAGCGTGCAATTTTCCACGCATACCACGCACCAACCGTTTTCACCTTCGTCATCGATGGTTTCTCCGCGCAGGTATTTTTCCGTGCGCGCGTCGCCCAAAGTAAGACGCACGGTGTTTTTACACTCTTCCGCTTTTGCCGATAAAGCAAGCGCTTGGCTGGGCTCAAACCTGCCGTTTTTCATTTCGCCCAAATGGACGCCTACGCGCAACGCTTTCAGCCCCTTCCACGCAAACGCGCCGTCGGGAATGCCGTAAATATTGCCGTTAGCTTCGTGTAAAGCGGTAAATTGCACCGTCGTAAAGCACGCGCTTTCAAACGCGCGATAGAGCTTTTCACTTGTTTTGGAAATTTGCGGTTTGGCAAGGGGGAGCGATTTTGCCGTTTGGCAGTTTTCGTCCGCCGTTTTTTCAAACACGGCAACGAAATGCCCTTCGCCCTTGACCTTATGCGGATACAGCTTTTCCTGCTTGATAAGCCGCATTTGCGGATAATTTTGCAAATAATCGCGTACCTGCCCTTCGTCTTCGCTTTCCGCAAAGGTGCAGGTGGAATACACCAACCGTCCGCCAAGCTTCAACATTTTTGTTGCATGCTCTAAAATATGCTTTTGACGTTTTGCACAAAGCGCCACGTTTTCTTCGCTCCACTCCGCAAGCGCTTCTTCGCTGTTTTTTCTAAACATACCTTCGCCCGAGCAGGGCGCGTCCACCAAAATTTTATCAAAATAGCAGGGAAACAGCGGTGACAGCTCTTCAGGCAGGTGCGAAGTAACCACTGCGTTTTTGATACCCATACGCTCCACGTTGGAAAGCAAAATTTTTGCGCGCGTATAGACGGGTTCGTTTAACACGATTAAGCCCTTGCCCTGCATTTGACAGGCAAGCTGCGTGCCTTTTCCGCCCGGCGCGGAGCAAAGGTCCAGCACTTTTTCGTGCGGTTGCACGTCTAAAAGGGGTGCGGCAGACATCGCGGACGGTTCTTGCGAATAGAACGCCCCTGCAAAATGCAACGGGTGGCCGCCCACCTTTTCTTCGTCCGTATAAAAGCCGTTTTCTTCCCAAGGTATTTGCTCTCCCAAAAAAGGCAAAAGTGGTTTCAACGCGTACCTGCCCCCCTTTAACGGGTTCAAACGCACCCCTTTATAGGGCTTTTGGGTATATACGGCAAAAAACGCTTCCTGTTCGTTTGCAGGGAGCTGTTTTTTCATATTTTCTATAAACGCTTGGGGTAATTTTTGGGAAACGCTCATGCTTCCACCCCCAAAACCGCCTTAAAATCGTCGACGTCGTACACTTTCGCGCCCACGCGCTCCGCCGATTGCCTGCGCATATCTTTTTCCGTCGCGAAGCATACGTACACGTCGCACTCTTCCGCGCGGAAGCTTATCAGCGCGCCCTGCGCAAACGCCGACAATAAAAGCTCGTTGACAAGCGGCTGCTGTAATTCAAGTAAATGCGAAAAGCACACGCGCTTATTTTTCAAAACGCCTTCTTTTGCCCTTTTTCTCTTGGCTCTGTCCGCAAAAATATGAAAGCTTGCGCGCGCCTTTTCACGGGCTTCCTTAGCTTTTTCCCGTTCCGCTTTGAAGTTCGCAAACCCAGCGGACGAAGTTTGTTGTACGGTGTAATTTTCAATACGCCCAAGCGTAATTTGGTATTTTTCAATGAGCGCAGGAAGCGTTAAATTTTCCTTTTTGCACATCGCTTCCGCCACTTTCATCGTCGCATACGCGTCGTCCACGGCGCGATGGGGAGTAAATTCCACGCCCAAATCCTTGGCGATTGCACCCAAACCGAACTGACGGGAAAAATCCCCGATTTGGTTCATATACAAAAACTGCGTGTCGGCGAAAGCAAACTTGAAAGACGGCAAGGAAAAGCGTTGGCTTTCCAAATTGAGATATTTCACGTCGTTCATGGACGCGTGCCCGACAACAAGGCGGTTTTTTTCTTGCAATAGGCCGTAAATTTTATCGGCAAGCTGGGGAAAGGTGGGATACGTTTTGAAATCTTCATATTTATACGGCAAAACGATACCCTGCTCCCCCTTTCTGTCCGTCAAGTGGAAATTGCCCTTGGGGTTTATCAGGATATCCTGTTTGTCCAAAATATGAAATTGTTCATCGACCAAGCAGTACCCAAACGCGCAAATTTTCGCTACGTTTTTGAACACGCCTGCACACTCGATGTCAAAAAACAAGTATTCCATGTGCTTTCCTTATAAGCTTGTATTTTCCGTAAAAAAGACCGCTGGTTCGGTGCGGTCTTTTGTTATTTATTTCGTGGGTTTAATCACACTCTTGCCACCCATGTACGGGCGCAACGCTTCGGGGATGTTCACGCTTCCGTCCGCCTGCAAGTGATTTTCCACAAACGCAATCAGCATACGGGGGGGCGCAACTACCGTGTTGTTCAAGGTGTGCGCAAGCTTAACTTTGCCGTCGCTGTCCTTATAACGGATAGAAAGCCGTCTTGCCTGCGCGTCCGTCAAGTTGGAACAAGAGCCCACTTCAAAATATTTTTGCTGACGGGGGCTCCAAGCTTCCACGTCACAGCTCTTATATTTCAAATCCGCCAAATCGCCCGAACAGCAACCAAGCTGACGAACGGGAATATCCAAGGAACGGAACAGCTCCACGGTGTAGCTCCAAAGCTTTTCATACCAAGCGTCGCTTTCTTCGGGACGGCAAACAACGACCATTTCCTGCTTTTCAAACTGGTGAATACGGTAAATACCGCGTTCTTCGATGCCGTGCGCACCCTTTTCCTTTCTAAAACAAGGCGAATAGCTGGTCAAAGCCATGGGGAGCTTGTTGCCGTCGATGATTTGTCCCATAAAACGGCCGATCATCGAATGTTCCGACGTACCGATAAGGTACAAATCTTCCCCTTCGATTTTATACATCATATTTTCCATTTCCGCAAAGCTCATAACGCCGGAAACTACGTCGCCGTGAATCATATACGGGGGGATTACGTAGGTAAAGCCCTTGTCAATCATAAAATCGCGTGCATACGAAAGGACAGCTGAGTGCAAACGCGCGATGTCGCCCGTCAAATAATAAAACCCTTGTCCCGACGTCCGGCGCGCCGCGTCTACGTCGATGCCGTCCAGCTTTTCCAAAACATCCAAGTGGTAAGGAATTTCAAAATCGGGCGTTTTTGCTTCGCCAAAGCGTTGCATTTCCACGTTTTCGCTATCGTCCTTGCCGATGGGCACGTCGTCGGCGATTATGTTGGGAATACGCATCATCGCTTTTTTGAGCGCCGCTTCCACTTCTTCGCCTTCCTTTTCAATGGCAACCAGGCGTTCCGCGTCCGCTTTGACCTGCGCTTTTACCTTTTCCGCTTCTTCTCTATTGCCCGCTTTCATCAGTTCGCCAACCTTTTTGGAAAGGGTGTTTCTTGCCGCACGCAAGGTATCGCCTTCCACAATCAACGCGCGGCGCTTTGTATCCAGCGCAAGCACTTCGTCCACAAGGGGCAATTTCGCGTCTTGGAATTTCTTTTTAATATTCTCTTTTACAAGTTCGGGATTTGTTCTAATAAGATTGATATCGATCATTACCGTATTGCTCCGTTCTTTTGTTTACCTTATTATACAACTTTTACACGATAAAAGCAATTAAAAGCCGTCTATCCAAACGAATTTTCAACGAATTTCCGCAAAAAACTTGTATTTTTCGCGCGTGTATGCTATAATAAAAGGACAGGATTTGCAGGAGTATACTTTTTTATATGCAAAACGAACAAAATCAACAGGAAAAAACGCAGGGCGCGCAGGCGTCCGCGCATAAAAATCCCTTTAAGAAAAAACCCGTTGCACCCGTACAGGAAGTGCAACGCTTTCACGCGCAGGCAAGCGAAGGGCTTTCACAAAAGCAGGTACAGCAACGCATCGACCAAGGGCTTGTCAATAAAGCCACGAAAAAATACTCGAAATCGTACGGCAGTATTTTCGTGGGCAATATTTGCACGATGTTCAACCTGCTTTGCTTGGTTGCCGCCGTCGCTTTGTTATTCGCGCGCGCAAGCATAACGCAATTTTTATTCGTCGGGATTTTTGTTATCAATATCTCTATCGGTATCTTTTTGGAAATTCGCGCAAAACTGAAAATTGACCGTTTGACCATTTTATCTTCCCCCACGGCAAAGGTCGTGCGCGGCGGTATCACCAAAGAAATACCCGTGGAAGAGCTGGTTATCGACGACGTGATTTTGCTTTCCGCTGGACAACAGGTTCCTGCCGACTGCGTGGCTTTGGAAGGCGTAGGCGAGCTCAACGAATCGCTGTTGACGGGCGAATCCGTACCCATCAAAAAGGAAGACGGCGATTTCGTGTACGCAGGTTCGTTCGTGGCAAGCGGTAAAATCGCGGCACGCATAGATAAAATCGGCGAAGATACGTACGTAAGCAAATTGACGAGCAAGGCGAAAAAATACAAACGCCCCAACTCGGAAATTATGAACTCCATCACGCTGTTTATCAAGGTGATCGGTATCATTATCATCGTGCTTGCCGTTTTGATGTTCCCCAACAACTTATCCGCACCGCAAATCGGCGGTTCGTTTGAAGAGTTAAAGGCAACCGGCGGTTTTTGGAACGCGCTGTTTAACGGCCACGAAAAGGTGAGCAAGGCGTTGCAATTCACGGCGTCCGTTATCATCGGTATGATTCCGTCGGGCTTGTTGCTGTTGACAACGGTGGCACTCTCTAAGGGTATGATCCACCTTGCCAAATACAACACGCTCGTGCAGGATATGTACTCTTTGGAAATGCTGGCGCGCGTCAACGTTTTGTGTTTGGATAAAACGGGTACGATTACCGACGGCAGAATGAAGGTAAGCGACTGTATTTTACTTAACAACACGTCGGAATTTGGCATTGACGACATTATCGGTTCGATGCTGGCTTCGCTCAACGACAACAACCAAACGTCGATTGCTTTGTACGAACGCTTCGGGCATTCGTCGGCGTTACAGCCGATTGCAACGCTTCCGTTCTCTTCGGCAAGAAAGCTCTCCGCAGTAACCTTTGACGGCGCAGGTACATACGTGCTTGGCGCGCCCGAATTTGTGTTAAAACCTATGCCCTTGCGTATCGACAAAATTGTTAAGCAGTACGCACAAATGGGCTTGCGTGTGTTGGTAGTCGCACAATCGACGGGGCAATTACAAGGCGATAAGCTGCCCGTGGGCTTGAAAGCCGTGGCGATTTTGACGCTTTCCGACAATATCCGCCCCGACGCCATTCAAACCATCAAGTGGTTTAGAGAAAACGACGTTGCCGTAAAGGTAATTTCGGGCGACAACCCCGTGACGGTATCGGAAGTGGCACGCCGCGCAGGCATTAAAAACGCCGCGCAGTTTATTTCCTTGGAAGGGCTTTCCGATTTGGAAGTGGAAAACGCCGCCAACGAATACACCGTCTTCGGCCGTGTTACCCCCGAACAAAAAGCCGTGCTTGTGCGCGCAATGAAACACGCAGGCAATACCGTTGCTATGACGGGGGACGGCGTGAACGATATTTTAGCAATGAAGGATGCCGACTGCGCCATTTCCGTGGCTTCGGGCAGCGACGCCGCGCGCAACGTTTCCAACCTTGTGTTGCAGGACAATAATTTCGGCTCTATGCCCCGTATCGTAAACGAAGGCCGCCGCGTTATCAACAACGTCAAGGACTCCGCGGCGCTGTATATCACGAAAACGCTGCTCATTTTGACGCTTGCCGTTATTTGTATCGCGTGCAACAGCGTATACTTCTTTACGACCAACAATATGCTGATGTACGAGTTTGTTATCAGCGCTATCCCGTCGACGGTGCTTGCGCTGTTCCAACCCAACACCAAGCGCGTGCAGGGCAAGTTTATACCGTTCGTTCTAAGCAGAGCTATCCCCGGCGCACTCACGATTGCTTTGGGTATCGTAATCGTTTACACGCTTGGACATTCGTCGCTTGCGCCGCAGTTTGGTTTAGTGGACGCAAACGGCGTGCTGACCTTAGAATACAACGCGCTTTTGATGATTGCTTTGACCTTTGGCGGTTTGGTGATTTTGTACCGCATTTGTCAGCCGTTAAACGTGTTCCGCGCCTGTCTGTTCGTGGCGTCCGCGACGCTGTGCGTGGGGTTATTGCTTATTCCTGCGGCAGGCAATATCGTGTTTACCGACTGGGCGATTGTCGATTTCTCTTTGGCACAATGGCTTTTGATGATATTGATTGTACAGCTTTGCTTCCCCGTTTCTTCCTTCCTTATCAAGGCGTTCGATTTAATGAACCCCGTCGAAGAAGAACCGAAAAAACTGGACGTATAAACGTATTTTGCATAAAAAAGCACTGCTTTCCTTTTGGGGATTGCAGTGCTTTTTGTTGCTTTTTATTTGTTATTCTTGGCTTTCTTCTTCCATTTCTTCGTCCGCGGTATAAGTGGGCGTGTGGATAACCTGATAAATTTTATTCAGCACGTCTTCCTTGCCTGCGCCCGTTTCCGCGCTGGTAGCAAGCAGATTGCTTTCGCCAAGGTACAAATCGGCGGCAATCGCCTTGATATGCTCTTTGACTTTCATACGCGAAAGCTTGTCCGTCTTGGTCAATACGACCGTGAAAGGAAGCGTGTAGAAATGCAAATATTCAATCATTTGCACGTCATCCGCCGTGGGATCGTGACGGGAATCGGCAAGCATAAACACGTGCGCGATATGCTCCTTATGCTTAAAAAACTGGTCAAGCGTTTTCGCCCATTTTTCCTTTTCCGTTTTAGACACTCTTGCAAAGCCGTATCCCGGTAAATCCGCCAAGATAAACTGCCCGAAATCAAAATAATTGACAAGCCGCGTTCTCCCCGGCTCGCTACTGGTTTTGGCAAGCTTTTTGCGGTTGGCAAGCATATTGATAAAGGAGCTTTTTCCCACGTTGGATTTACCGCAAACGGCAATCATCGGCTTATTAGGCGTGATAAACTGCTCCGCGCGTGCGGCAGACGTAATAAACGTGGCGTTTTTAATCGTCAATAAACACTCTTTTTTACCGTTATTTGCGTACATGGTAGCTCCTTTTTTGCTTTTTAGCCCTGACAGCGCACGTTATCGCGCGGTTGCGTTTCGGGGTTTACAGGCAAACGCTTTATCGTTTGTTTTTTGGGTTTTTGGGGCAGCGTTTTGTTATCGCCGTCCAAAAATACCGTGTCAAATACTTCTAAAATGTGGGAAACGGGCACAAACGCTACGTCTTTTTTGACGATGGCAGGCAATTTTTCCAAATCCTTTTCGTTGCCCTTGGGGATAAGCACCGTTTTGATGCCCACACGGCGCGCCGCAAGCGATTTTTCTTTCAGTCCGCCGATGGGAAGCACGTTGCCGCGCAGGGTAATTTCCCCCGTCATCGCCACGTCACCGCGTACCTGCCTGCCCGTAAGCGCCGATAAAATGGCGGTGGCAAGCGTAATGCCCGCGCTCGGCCCGTCCTTAGGCGTTGCGCCTTCGGGTACGTGTACGTGTACGTCTGATTTAGAGAAAATTTCCGCGTTTAAGCCAAATTCGTCGGCGTGCGATTTCAAATAGGAAAGCGCCGTTTGCGCGGACTCTTTCATCACTTCGCCTAATTTTCCCGTCAGCTTCACTTCGCCTTTGCCTTGCGAAACGGCAACTTCCACCGTGAGCGTAGTGCCGCCCACCGCCGTCCAAGCCAGCCCCGTCGCCGCGCCGACCTGCGGTTTTAACGCCGCTTCGTCCACCGTAAACACGATAGGGCCAAGCAATTCTTGTACCTTTTCACTGTCAACCGTGACAAGCGGAAGCTCTTTGTTTGATGCATACTGCACGGCAATTTTTCTGCAAACCGTGCCGATGGTGCGCTCCAAGGTACGCACGCCTGCTTCGCGCGTGTACCCTTCGACAATCAGCTTTAACCCGTCGTCGGTAAAGCTTGCGCGCGTATCGTTCAAGCCGTTTGCCGCCAGCTGTTTGGGTACGAGATAGCGTTTGCTGATTTCCACCTTTTCTTCCAAGGTATAACCCGAAAGCTCAATAATTTCCATTCTGTCGCGCAACGGGCCGGGAATGGTATCAAGAGAGTTTGCCGTGGTCAAAAACATAACCTTGCTCAAATCGTAGGGCGTTTCCAAATACCGATCTCTAAACGTCGTATTTTGTTCGGGGTCAAGGGCTTCCAGCAACGCGGACGCGGGATCGCCGTGCATATCCGACGTGATTTTATCAATTTCGTCCAGCAGGAACACGGGGTTGATGCTGCCTGCGTTTTTCATACCGTACAAAATACGCCCAGGCATCGCGCCGATATACGTTCTTCTGTGTCCGCGGATTTCCGCTTCGTCCTTAACACCGCCCAAGCTCATACGCACGAACTTTCTATTGAGCGAACGCGCAATCGACTGCGCTATGCTGGTTTTACCCACGCCAGGGGGGCCGACAAAGCACAAAATGGGCGCTTTCATATTACCCGTCAGCTTCAAAACCGCCAAATATTCCGTGATACGGTCCTTGATTTTTTCCAAGCCGTAATGGTCTGCGTCCAGCACCTTTACGCAGTCTTGCAAAAGCTCCGTATCCGTCGTTTCTTCCGTCCACGGCAGGGAAAGCACTTGTTCCAAATACCCTGAAATCACGGTGTATTCGGGAGACGAAGTCTGCATTTTACGCATACGCTCAATTTCTTTCAAGCACTTTTCTTCCAGCTCTTTGGGTAAGCCCTTGGCAAGCACTTTTTCCTTAAACTCGTCTTCTTCCTTACCGTCGTCGCCCAGCTCGGTGTGAATGGCTTTCACCTGCTCTCTAAGGAAAAATTCCTTTTGCGATTTGTCGATGTTTTGGCGCACTGCGGTGGCGATTTTCTTTTCGATTTTGGCAATTTCCAGCTCGTCGTTTAAGCAACGCTCAAACAGCTTTAAGCGTTCGATAACCGAAGTTTCTTCCAAGCATTTTTGTTTCATTTCCAGCTTCACGCGCATAGCGGAAAGCGCCACGTCTACGTATTCGTCACCGTTTTCTATGTGTTCCAAGCGTGCGGCAGCTTCCTTGCTGATTTTTCCGTCCGTCGACAACACGTCTTTCATCAGCGCCTTTGCCGTACGCAAATACGCTTCTTCCCAAACGGCGTCACCGTGGGTGGACGGCATAGCGTCGCACACCGTTTGCAAGCAATCGCCGTCTAATTTAATTTCGCGTGCTTTGGCTCTGTACAAGCCGTCGCAAGCCACTCTTATCACGTTGCCGGGGAGCTGTGCCACCGTGCGGATTTTCGCCACGCAACCCACCGTGTACAAATCGTCGGGGGTGATTTGCGTTTTCTCCGTCACTTTTTGCGTGCAGATAAACACCAGCCGATCGCTATGCGAAGTGGCTCTGTCTACCGCTTTGAGCGTCGTTTCTCTGCCCACTTCAAAGGAAATGGACGCGTGCGGAAACGCCACCTTGCCGCGCAAGGGGATTACGGGGAGTATATTCGTTGTTTGATTGATTTCCATATATTGTTCCATACTGTATTTATACCCACAATTTTTGCCGTTCAAACACGCGTGTTGCGCGCGCGTAAAAAGGCGCAAGATAAAGTAAAAGCGGAGTTTGTTTTCGCTCCGCTTTTGTCTTTTGCCGTTGCTTATTCGTTATCGGGCGTTTGTGTTTCTTCTTGCTTTTTGGTAAGCGTACCGATATTCAAAATCAAAATGACTACGCAAGCCACCGCCGTCGTTGCAAACCCGAACAAAATGCCGTTTTTAACGATAGTCGAGAACATTTTTTGGTCAGTAACGCAAACGATATCGTCCGTACGCGACATACGCGAGCAATTCGTGCCGTCAAAGCCGTTGGGCACGTACATATTTTCTTCTACGTACTTGGGCAATCTTTCCACAAGCTTTTCACGCAAAATTTTCGCAAATTCTTCGTTGTTTTTCAACTGGATATCCACGTAGATAAAGGACGTTGCCACCGTTTTATCTTCGTCGCTCACTTCTCTGGTGTATTTAATCGCTTGTTTTGCCGCAGGGATATATTTCGCGTAATCCGCGGTTTTTTGCCACTGAGCAATTGCTTCTTTCGCCGCTTCGTCCGCTTTTACAACCGCTTCTTTTTCGTTTTTCACCAGCTCTTTTGCCACTGCGGCAAGCTCGTCAAGCGGCTTTGCTTTTTCAAGCGCCTTTTCGATAGCGTCCTTTTCCTGTTGCGTGATTTTGTCGTCGCCTTCTCTTTTGTTGATGGCGTCTTCAATCTTTTGCGTAGGCAAACCATCTTCGTCTACGTACACTTTAATAACCGTCGTCGAATAGTTAAAATCTTCGATTAACTCTTCCAGCTCTTTAAGCTTCGCTTCCTTTTGCTCCGTCAATGCTTTCGCCGCTTTCACGATGGGTTCGGCAACCGCAATTTTGGCGTCCACTTCCGCGGAAATACCCTTTTGGGGTAAATCGTTTTCGTCCAAGAATAAATATTCAAAGAAATGGTCCTTGCTCAACTGACCGATCATTTCCGCAACAGGCGTAGTGCCGTACACGCCGTAAATTTGTTGATTGACCTGTCCGTCCACTTTGGGGTTGACGAAAAAGGACAGCTGCGTGCCGTACACTTTGTTGCGCGTGTTTTTGAGAAACCCAAAGGTTGCGCCTGCGGCAACGCCGATTACAAGCGCCATTAAAATCCAAAGGATTTTCTTCCAAAAAAGCTTGATAATATCCGTCAAACGGATGCCGTCGTTTTGTTCGTAAGAACTCATATCGTTCATTTCTCCCTGCGTTTTTGTTTTATTATTCATAGTATAACAAATTTTTCATAAAAAGTAAAGTATTTTTGCGAAAAATAATGCAGGTGGATACTCTTTCCATTGCAACCGCTTGCAAATTTTCTTGCTTTGTGGTAAAATAGTAGAAAAGGTAGGTAAAAACGGTATGCAGGCGTTGATAAAAACGACTCGCGCTTACGCGCTGGTGAAAAACGAAAAGCAAAGAAACGTGCTGGGGCACGCATATTTGCTTGTGCTTGACGACGAACAAAATTTGCGCTTAGCGCTCAAAGCGTTTGCCAAGCTGTTTTTCGATTGCGACGAACCCGTTTTGGAAACGCAAAAGCGCATTGCGCGGTTGATTGACAACGAAACGTTTGCCGATTGCCTGTTTTTCCCGAAAGACGAAAAAAAATTCGTGGTGGAAGACGTCGACGCTATCACCGAAGAAAGCACCTTAAAGCCCGTAGAAGGCGACCAAAAGCTGTTTGTTATCGACAATTTCGCGCTTTCTACGCCTGCGGCGCAAAATAAGCTTTTGAAGCTGTTGGAAGAACCGCCCAAGGGCGTGCGGTTTTTTATCGGGACTACTTCTGCCCACCCCGTGCTTGCCACTGTGCTTTCGCGCGTCAAGGTGTTGGAAGTGCCCCCGTTTGCCGACGAAGCGTTATTGTCGGCGCTTAAAAACGAGCACGGCGATAAATACGGCGCGGACGCGTATTCGCTTTGCGTGGCGATGAGCGGCGGAAATTTGGGCACGGCGCAAGCTATGCTCACGGGCGGCGGATATCAAGCGCTTTTGGACGAAGCGTTTTCGCTGGTTTTGGCGGAAGAAAATAAATTGCCTGCGCTTATTAAAAAATCGGGCGAAACGAAAAAGAAAAAGCAGCTGCTTTCCCTGATGCGCACCGTTTGGCGCGACGCACTGCTTATCAAAACCGCGCAAAAAACAGGCGCGGATATACAAAAAAATATCTTTCTAAAAGCAGAAATTTCACGCTTACAACTGCTGGCATTATCGCGCTCCTTGCCGTGCTTGGTATTCGCGCAGGAAGCGTGCTCCGCCGCGGAAAAGCAGGTGACCTTTAACGCCTATTTTCCGCAGTGCTTGGAAGTGCTGTTGGCAAGCGTTTTAAGAGAAAATAAAAGGACGACATTATGACAAAAGTAGTAGCAATTAAATTCAAAAACAGCGGAAAGCTGTACTATTTCGCTCCCAAAAAGGGCGAAGAATATACGCGCAACACGCCCGTAGTGGTAGAAACGGCGCGCGGCTTGGAATACGCGTGGGTAGCGCACGGCATACAGGAAGTGGACGACGAAGAAGTGGTACAACCGTTAAAGCCGATTATCCGTATTGCGACGGAGCGCGACACGCAGGCGTTTGAAAGCGGACAGGAAAAAAAGCCCGCGGCGATGAAAATTTGCAAGGAAAAAATCGCGGCGCATAACTTGGAAATGAAGCTTATCGATTGCGAATACGCGTTCGACGGCAGCAAAATCGTGTTCTATTTCACCGCCGCTTCGCGCGTGGATTTTAGAGAGCTTGTCAAGGACTTGGCTTCCACTTTCAAAAACCGTATTGAGCTTAGACAAGTGGGTACGCGTGACGAAACCAAGTATTTGGGCGGTATCGCGCCCTGCGGCAGAATTTGCTGCTGTGCAGGCAATATGCCCGAATTTAAGAAAGTGAGCGTGAAAATGGCAAAGGTGCAAGGGCTTTCGCTCAACCCCGGTAAAATCAGCGGGCTTTGCGGACGGCTTATGTGCTGTTTGAGTTATGAATCGGATTATTACAACGACGCGTCCAAGAAGATGCCGAAAGTGGGTTCGGAAGTGTCCACGCCCGAAGGCAAAGCCATCGTTGCGTCCGTGAATATGTTAAAAATGCAGGTAACGGTCAAGCAAAGCGACGGGCAGGACGGCTGGGTATACAAAAACTTCCCCGTGGAAGATTTGAAGTTCAAAAAAGCCATTCAAAACCAACCCGTCAAGGACGACGAAGACGACGAAACGGAAGAAATTTGATTATATTCATATTTTTACAAGGCGCAGGCATAAACCTGCGTCTTTTTTCATAGGATAAAGCATAACAATGCAAGGAGAAAAGAAAATGAACGAAGAAATCGAATATGCCGAAATGCTTGAAATTCCCGTATCCACCGTCAACGTCGTGCATAAAAAAAGCGCGAAAAAGCGTAAGCTTACGGACAGCTTACCCCAAGACGAACGCGCGCTCAAAGAAAGCGTGATTGCGCAAGTGAACCAAACGACGGGTGCTCCCGAAATAGAACAACCGCAAGAAAACCAAATGCTGCTTGACGGCGCGTTACTTGCGGAAAGCGCGAACAGCCAAGGCAGTATCGCGTTCGACGACGTGCCCGAGCGCATCGACACCGTGCGTTTATACACGGAAGCAGAGCGTGCGCAGCTGCGCGAAAATCAGCTGTACCCCGACGGCTTAGAGCAACCTAACGAAAACGAGCTGGTTTTTCAAACGAAAAAGGAAAGACGCCTGCGCTTGGTTTTGGGCGCGGAATTTGCGCTTGCCTGCGCGCTTTGCGGCGGTATTTTCTTGACCAACGTGTTTATGCCAAGCAGTGCAATTAACACCTTTTTCCGCGCATTGGATAAAGGTGCGCCCACTACGCAATTAGACACGCGCACGTATGCCGATTTCACGCTTTCCAGCGTGGTTAGCGATTTTTCAAACGCGGAAGTGAGCGTTTCCCCCACGGGTATCGTTTCGTTTACGGACGCCTGCTGCGTATATCCTGCCGCCGACGGCAAGGTACAGGAAGTGATTGAAAACGCCGACGGCACGTACACCTTGAAAATCGCGTATTCCGATTTGTTCACGGGCGTGTTTGGCGGACTTGATCAAGTGTACTACGCGCAGGGCGACCAAGTGAAAACCAACGTGCCCATCGGGTACGCGGACGGAGAAACGGAAGTGCAGGTAACGCTGTATGCAAGCGGCGCGCTTTTGAATTGTTTTGAGCTCACCGACGAAAACTGTTTAGCATGGATTTCGCAAGAATAACAAAGGAGCGACGGCACAAAAACCGTCGCTCTCCTTTCGCTTCGCACTTTTCTTCCGCACCGAAAATCCGCCTGCATCCCTTATTTTTTGCCGTGGGCATTTGGCATTGCTTCGACGGGGGGCTTTTCGTGTTTTTGATGAGCTGTATCGTTGCGCTTCAACACGAATACGCGCACGCCTACGCCGCCGAAAAGCTGGGGTATAAGTTGCATAAAATCGTGCTTATGCCCTACGGCGCGGTGCTGGACGGCGACTTGCGCTCTTTGACGGTAAAAGACGAAATCGCCGTGGCGATGGCAGGGCCTATTTGCAACTTGGCGACCGCCGTGTTTTTTGCCGCTGTTTGGTGGTTTGCCCCTACCATGTACGCGTTCACGGACACCGCCTGCTTTGTTTCTCTATCGATTGCGCTTGTCAATTTACTGCCTGCCTATCCCTTAGACGGGGGCAGAGTTTTGCGTTGCTTGCTCACGCGCGCCTATATGAAAAGCACCTTAAAGGAAGAAAAAGCCGAACAAAAAGCCCAGCGTTTTTGCCGTATGCTTTCCCTGTCGCTTTCCGCTTGCCTGTTTGCGCTGTTCGTTGCATTTTTATGTGCAGGCAAAACGCAAATTTACCTTTTCACTTTTAGCTTGTTTTTACTTTTCGGCACGCTTGGCAACAAGGAAAAGGACGCCGTGTACGCCAAGATAAATTTCACGCTCAACCGCGATTTTCGCAAAGGCATTGAAATCAAACGCGTGGCAGTGCTCAACACCTGCTCCGTCAAGGACGCTCTGCGTTTTATCGGCAAAAACCATTATTTGACGCTGGAAGTGTACGACGAAAAAGAAACCTTGCTTTTTACCGTTTCGCAAAACCAGCTTTCTAATTTTCTTTTGCGCGCCGACACACCATACGCCACCTTGCAATCGCTTTTTGAACAAAACGGCAAAAATTAAGCCTTTTAATCGTCCTGTTCTAAAAACAGTCCAACGGCTTATAAAATTTCTTCCGTAATTATTCACTTTTCACTTTTACCTTTTACTTTTTATTTATTTTTTAAATTATTATACAACAACACCCCACCGTTTTGCAATTCAACGCATACATGGTGGGGTGTTTTTTATATTTTACTGTTTTTTAAGCGGTCTTTTTATATACCAAACGGGGGGCTTTGCCGTCCGTTAAGCACTCTTTCGTGATAACCACTTCTTCCACGTCCACTTCCGACGGGATTTTGTACATTACGTCCGTCATTACGCTTTCGATAATCGTTCTAAGACCGCGCGCGCCCGTTTTTAAGCGGATTGCCGTTTGCGCAATTTCACGCACTGCGTCGTCTTCTACCGTCAGCTTTACGCCGTCGTAGCCGACCAGCTTTTGGTATTGCTTGATGATGGCGTTCTTGGGTTCGGTCAAAATTTTCACAAGCGCATCTTCGCCAAGGGGGTCTAAATTGACCACGATAGGAAGTCTGCCGACAAATTCGGGGATAAGCCCGAACTTCGTCAAATCCTGCGGTTTCACGTCATCCAAAACCGAATAATCGGCTTCGTTCGCGCCCAAACGCACCTTGCCGCCAAAGCCAAGCGTGGTGTCGTCCTTTCTCGACGAAACGATTTTATCCAAGCCCACAAACGCACCGCCGCAAATGAATAAAATGTTGGTGGTGTCCAAACGCAAGCACTCTTGGTTGGGGTGCTTTCTGCCGCCTTGGGGGGGCACGTTTGCCGTAGTGCTTTCGATAATTTTCAAAAGCGCCTGTTGCACGCCTTCGCCCGAAACGTCGCGCGTGATGGAAACGTTTTCGCTCTTTCTTGCAATTTTGTCAATTTCGTCGATATAAATAATGCCGCGTTGCGCGCGTTCGATATCGTAATCGGCGTTTTGAATAAGCTTGAGCAAAATGTTTTCCACGTCTTCGCCCACGTAGCCGGCTTCCGTCAAGGTAGTGGCGTCGCTGGTAGCGAAAGGCACGTTCAAAATTTTGGCAAGCGTGCGCGCAAGCAGCGTTTTGCCGCTGCCCGTAGGGCCAAGCAACAGCACGTTGCTCTTTTCAATCTCTACGCCGTCGTCTGCTTTTTTGTCTTTCACTGCGGCATTGATACGCTTATAATGGTTATACACCGCCACGGAAAGCACGCGTTTTGCCTTGTCTTGACCGACGATATACTGATCAAGCTCCGCTTTGATTTCCGCGGGCTTTTTCAAGGGGACTTCCGCTTGCGGTTTGTCGTCCGTTTCCCATTCGTCCACCATGGATTTGCAAATTTCCACGCACTCGTCGCAAATGCACGCGCCGTCAGGACCCGTGATTAAACGGCGTGTTTCTTCCTTGGGTTTACCACAAAAAGAACAATGTTGGTTTTTGTTGTTCATATTTACTCCTAAACAATGCCGCGCAAAACCTTATCGGGTTTTGCGCGTGCACATATACTATACTAAAAAACGAAGAGTTTATCTTCTCACGAACACTCTGTCAATCAAACCGTACGCTCTTGCTTCGTCCGCGGACATATAATAATCTCTGTCCGTGTCGCGTTCGATTGCCGCCAAATCCCTGCCCGTGTTTTCCGATAAAATACGGTTGAGCTTGGCTTTCGTGCGCAAAATGTGTTCCGCTTGAATTTTAATATCGCTTGCTTGCCCCTGCGCGCCGCCCAAAGGTTGGTGGATCATAATTTCCGAATTCGGCAAAGCGTAACGCTTGCCTTTCGCGCCGCTGGACAACAGGAACGCGCCCATGCTTGCCGCAAGACCGATGCAAATGGTCGACACGTCGCACTTGATATAATTGATGGTGTCGTAAATCGCCATGCCTGCCGACACCGAACCGCCGGGGGAGTTGATGTAAAGCGAAATATCTTTCGTGGGGTCTTTGCCTTCCAAATAAATGAGTTGGGCAACGACGGTGTTTGCCACGGCGTCGTTGATTTCACCGCTTAAAAAGATAATTCTATCGTCCAGCAAACGGGAATATAAATCATAAGTGCGTTCACCCGACGACGTGCGTTCGACAACGTAGGGCACTAAAACGTTTTTCGTTTCCATATATTTTCCTTTTTACGCGAAGATTATTCTTCTACGTACATTTCGTTGTTTTCTTTCAAGAGTTTGAAAAGCTTGGTGATGATAATGTCGCTGGAAATGTAGTCGAATTGACGGGGATCCATACCTTTTTTGTATTCTTCCACGTCTTTGCCAACGTCAGCCGCTTGTTCAGCCACGCGCGCTTCCACTTCTTCATCCGTTGCTTCGATGTTTTCGTCCTTGATAAGTTGGGAAATGATAAGTTGGTTGAGAACGTTCTTGTTTGCTTGTTCTTCATAGTTCTTTCTAAAATCTTCCTTCGTCACTTTCAAGAAATCAAGGTAATCTTGCAATTTCAAGCCTTGGTACAAAAGTTGATATTCGAATTTTTGAACAAGCCCGTCGATTTCTCTTTCGATCATCGCTTGGGGAATTTCTACTTCTGCGTTTTTCGCGATTGCTTCCAAGATGCTGTTTTCCGTTGCGTCGTTTGCTTTTCTATCCGCTTGCTTTTGCAATCTTTCTTTTGCTTTCGCTTTGTATTCTTCTACCGTTGCGCTGCCCGTTGCGTCTTTGATAAATTCATCGGTAAGTTCGGGAAGTTCCTTGCCCGTAAGCGCGTTAAGCTTGACTGCGAACACTGCGGGTTTGCCTTTCAAGTTTTCCGCTTGGTAATCTTCGGGGAAGGTAACGTTAACGTCTTTGCTTTCGCCGATGTTCATACCGATCACTTGATCTTCAAAGCCGGGGATAAATTGACCGCTGCCAAGCGTCAAATCAAAGCCTTCCGCTTCGCCGCCTTCAAATTTTACGCCGTCCACCGTACCAACGAAGTCGATATTCGCGATATCGCCGTTTTGCGCCGCTCTGTCGCTAACGGGCACTTTGCGTGCGTTTCTTTCCAACAAACGGGTAACTTCTTCTTCAACTTCTTCGTCCTTAACAGTATACGCGAATTGTTGAATTTTCATACCCTTATATGCGGAAATTTTCACTTCGGGTTTTACGGGAGCGATAGCTACGAGCGTTACGCCTTCATCGGAAAAATCTTCCACGGAAACGTCGGGGTCGCCGACAACCGTAAATTTCTTTGCGCATTTATCCAAAACGCTGCCGTAGTTTTCAGAGAACAACAAATTGAGTGCGTCTTCATAAAATACGCCTTTGCCGTATACGTTTTCAATTACGTTCTTGGGCGCTTTGCCTTTTCTAAAACCGTTGATGGCAAATTTGCCGCGCGCGCTCAAATACGCTTTGTTTTGTGCTGCTTTCCATTCTTCCCCGTCAAATTTCAGGGTGATTTTGACAGTACTTTTTTCTGCTGCCTTAGTTGTGTATTTCATACCTGCTTTTCTCCTGCATTTTTTATTTTTTCTTTTATCGTTGCAAACGGTTATAATAAAAAACTACGTTTTTTTCGTTTGCTCCATACATTTTAGCATATTTATCAAAGAAAATAAAGCGTTTTTGTTTACAATTTTGTAATTTTACGCTATAATTTAAGAAAGAATTTGCAAAACTGCTCAAAAGGAGTGCTTTATGCCCCAAGACGCTTTCCATATCCGCCGACTTTGCCAAGAGCTCAACGCGCTTTTGACAGGCGGAAAAATTAACCGCATCTCTCAAGTGAATAAGGATGAGCTGACCTTTATTATATACACCAAAAAAACGGTTGTTAAACTGATTGTCAGCACAAACGCGACGTTTGCGCGCGTTTGTTTGGCGCGCGAAGAAAAACAACCGGCGGCGATTGCGCCGAATTTTTGTATGTTGCTTAGAAAGCACTTGCAGGGCGCGGAAATTTTGTCCGTCGCGCAACACGAATTTGAGCGTATCGTGGAAATCACGTTGCTTTGCACGGGCGATTTTTCGCAAAGCAAGCGCGTGCTCCGCTGTGAAATTATGGGCAAATATTCCAACGTGATTTTGACGGAAAACGACGTGGTTTTGGGGGCGCTCAAAACGACAGCTTTGGTGGACGATACTCACCGCGTTTTGTTCGCAGGCGCAAAGTACGTTTACCCTGCTCCGCAGGACAAAATTTCGCCTTTCGATGGGGCAGGTATGCAACGAATTGTTTCTTCCTTTGAAGAAATGCACCGCGATGGCTGGGAAAAAGAAGATTTTGCGCGCTATATTTTTGACAACGTTTCGGGCTTGGCGTTATCCACGGCAAGGGAGATTGTGGCGCGTGCGGAAAAGGTGAAAATGCCCCTTTGGGCGTTCATCGACGAATTTTGCTTACACGAAGAAATTTGCCCTTGCGTACAGTATGTAAACGGCGAACCCGTCGACTTTTTCGCGTTCCCCATACAGGGCGGTAAAGCTTTCGACAGCTTGCATCAAGCGGAAGACGAATACTATTATTATAAGGAATATAAAAAGCTGTTCGCCGAACAAAAAAGAAAATTAGAAAGCGGCGCGCGGTCGTTAAAGAAAAAGGCGTCCAAACGCCTGCAAGACGTTTTAGAGCGTTTGCAGGACGCGGAAAAGGCGGAAGAAAACCGCATAAAGGGCGAGCTTTTGACGGCAAATTTATACAAATTAGAGCGCGGTCAAAAGAGCGTGGAGCTTGACAACTGGTACGACGAACAGGGCGGCACGCTGAAAATTGCGTTAGATCCGTTGTTATCCCCTGCCAAAAACGCGCAAAAATATTTCAAGCTGTACAACAAGCAAAAGCGCGCAAAGGAAATTCTTACGCCGATGAAGCACGCGGAAGAACAGGAAATTGCGTACGCGGACAGCGTGCTTTCCGCGATTGCCGTAGCCGACGAAACTGCCGACTTAAAGGAAATTGAAAAGGAGCTTGTAGACGTTGGTCTTATCAAAGCCCCTAAGCAAAAAATGGGTGCAAAGAAAAAGGAAGAAGAAATTTCTTTCCGTCAATTTGAGCACGGCGGCATGAAAATTTTGCTTGGACGAAATAATACGCAAAACGATAAGCTGTTGCGCCTTGCAGGGCAAGACGATATTTGGCTGCACACACAAAAATACCACTCTTCCCATGCCATAATTTTCACAGAAGGCAGGCAGGTATGCGATGAAACGCTTGTTTTCGCCGCACAGCTTTGCGCTTATTATTCTTCCGGCAGGGACGCGGATAAAATTCCCGTTGATTACTGTAAGCGGAAATTCGTTAAAAAACCGCCCAAAGCAAAGGCAGGGTTTGTCATTTACACCGATTATAAAACCCTGCTGGTAAACCCTAAATTACCGTAAGTAACAACAACCGCCTTGCCGTTTGGCAAGGCGGTTGTTTTTAATAATCGGATGAAACTGCGCTGGGCTCTGCGTCCTGTTTGTTTTGCAGCGCGTATAAATCAAATTCGCTTTCAATATCAAAATCGTCGCCTGCGTCAAACGCGGCAAGCTTCGACACCGACACTTCGTAGGCGGTCATCGTTTTCGTTTCGTTTTCCGTCAAGCGTTTTTGATATTCACGGCTTTGAATTCTGCCCGACACGGCGATGCGGTCGCCTACCGATAAATTTTTGACAAACCGCGCGTTTCTTCCCCAAGCGATGCAGGGGATATAATCGGATTTATTGTACGCGCGGTTGACGGCTATCAACACGTCGGCAATTTCTCTATTAAAGGGCGTAGTGCGGTAAACGGGCGGTTTGCAAATATAACCGCTGAGCAAAATGCTGTTGGGATTTTTTTCAGGCAATTCGCAAATAAGCTCTCTAACGAACACTGTCAGCATTAAGCGCGAACGCCCGTTTTCAATTTTATTATAGCTCCTAAATTGCCCTAAGGCGCAAATTTGCTTGCCTTTCTCCAGCATACCGTCGGCGATTAAGCGTTCGGAAATGGTAATGGGCAACACGTCCGCCTGCCCCGAAAGGCGCATAACACGCACGAAAAATTCGTAAAAGCCTTCTCCGTACACTTCGTGGGAAAAAACAGCGTCGCTGACGATTTCTCCCGACACGAAAACCTTGTTGTTCTTTTCTGTTGCGTAGTTCATAAGTTACCTCCGTTGTGTTTTATATATTATTTTCATTGTTTTTGTATTGTTTGCCGTTGCTATCGATTTTGTAATTATCTTTATAGATAAGCTCCCCGATGGGCACGAACGTGAACCCGCGGTTTTTAAGCGTGGAAAAAATCAAAGGCAGGGCTTTTGCCGTATGTAAACCGTTGTTATGGCATAAAATAATCGATCCGTTTTTCGCGCCGTTAATCACGCGCATCGCAATTTCGTTTGCGCTTAAATTTTTCCAGTCCAGAGAATCGACGTCCCACTGCACCGTGTAAAAACCCATTTCCTTGGCGGTGTCGATAAGTAAATTGTTATAATCGCCGTAGGGCGCGCGAAACAAATTTGTCTTTTTCCCCGTCGCGCGTTCAATGGCGCTTGCAGAAGAAGAAAGCTCGCTTTGTATTTGCTCTTTGGTAAGCTTGCTCATATACGAATGCGTTTTGGAGTGCGTGCCAAGCTCGTGTCCGGCGTTGACGATTTTTTCCGCGTATTCAGGGTATTTTTCCACCCAAAACTGCACGGCGAAAAACGTGCATTTCACGTCGTTTTTTTGCATAACGGAAAGCAGTTCGTCGGTGTAATCCACTCCCCACGCACAATCGAAAGAAATGGCGATTTTCTTTTCGTTTATATCCACATTGTAAATGGGCAAGGAACGGCTTGACTTCGTACCTGCCTCCATCGTTTGATTGTTTTTCGTTGCCGCGCTTAAACAAATGCAAACGGTAGAAACACAAAATATAAGCGCCGCCAAACATAGCGCAGGCAGCCAAACGGAAGAAGAAAACTTGTTTTTATTTCGCATCGCTTTACTCCTTTATCATACCAAAGAATTTATTGTAAAAATTACGCTTTTTTTGTCTAAAAAGCGCCCGTTTTGTAAAAACACGTTTTTGTTTTTTGCGGCTTTTCACAAGTTTGATTTATCGTATGCGCGAAATGAAAAAAATATACGAAAAAACCGACGATAAAAAACGTATATTTTCCGCTATTTCTTCACGTAAATCCTTTACTTTTTTCTTCGTTTCGTGTATAATGTTCGTATGAAAATTTGGGTAAAGCTGATAACAGACGGTAAAATTTGCAAACAAACGGTGTACGAAAAGGACGAACGCTTGACGTATTCGCACTTTTTTGATTATTTGGTGGAAATTTGCGACCAAATGGATATTCCCACGCCCGTTTTAACGAAAACGCACATTTTTAACTTTGCAAAATTTAACCACGTCAAATTTGTAGCCAGAGATTTTGTGGAAAGCTTGGGCTACGACCATTTATTTTTGGAACACATGCTTTAAGACAAACAAGGAGAAAATATTATGACCACGCTTGAAAAGAACGTTTTAGACATTTTGACCACCGACGCGCGCATTTCCGCCAAGCAAATGGCGGCGATGTTTTCCGCTACGGAACAAGAAGTACTTGCAACGATTGAAAAATTAGAAAAAGACGGCGTACTTGTAAAGTACACCGCCATTATCAACAGTGAAAAAACGGAAAATTCGCTGGTGGAAGCGTTGATTGAAGTCAAGGTCAACCCCAAAAAGAAGGAAGGGTTTGACGGTATCGCTGCGCAAATTGCCGGTTTTGAAGAAGTGAAAGCCGTGTATCTTATGAGCGGTGCGTACGATTTGGCGGTGTTTTTACAAGATACGTCCCTGCAAAAGGTGGCGCGCTTTGTTTCCGAACGTATTTCCACGTTCGACGGCGTACTTTCCACCGCTACGCATTTTATCTTGAAAAAATACAAAATCGAAGGCGTTTTGACGGAAAAAGAAGGCGAAGATAAACGCAATCAAATATGGGTATAAGGACGAAATCGTATGCGTAGTTTTATCAATACGAAAACTAAATTGTTAAAGCCCAGCGGTATCCGTAAGTTTTTTGATATCGTGCAAACGACGGAAGGCGCAATTTCCTTGGGTGTGGGCGAGCCCGATTTCGTCACGCCTTGGAAGGTGCGGCGAGCGGCGATTACGTCCTTGCAACGCGGTTATACGCAATACACGGGCAACCGCGGTTTGCCGAAGCTTTTGCAGTTGATTTCCCGTTATTTGGACGAACGGTTTGCCCTGCAATTTGACCCTAAGCATATTCTTGTCACCGTCGGCGGCAGCGAAGCCATCGACCTTGCGCTTCGCGCTTGCGTGGAAAGCGGAGACGAAGTGCTTATCCCCGACCCTGCGTACGTTTCCTACGCACCGCTTGTTACGATGGCGGACGGGAAAGCGGTTGCCGTGGAATGCCGCGAAGAAGATAATTTCGTTTTGAAAGCCAAATATTTGGAAAAGGCGATTACGCCCAAAACCAAGGCGCTCATTTTGACCTATCCCAACAACCCCACGGGCGCGGTCATGGACAAAGCGGATTTGGAAGAAATTGCCAAAGTGGTGATAAAGCACGACTTGCTGGTGATTTCCGATGAAATTTACGCGGAGCTTACCTATGGGAAAAAGCACGAAAGCATCGTTTCGCTCCCCGGTATGCAAGAACGCACCGTATACGTCAGCGGTTTTTCCAAGGCGTTCGCTATGACGGGCTGGCGGTTGGGCTATGCTTGCGCGCCCAAGGAAATTGACGAAGCGATGTTCAAAATTCATCAATACGCGATTATGTGCGCGCCCATCACGTCGCAGTATGCGGCAATCGAAGCGCTCAACGACGGATTTAGCGACCATTTCGCGACGGTGGAAGAAATGCGAGATTCCTACGATATGCGCCGCAAGTTTGTGTTGAGCAGCTTACGCGATATCGGTTTCCATTGTTTTGAACCGCGCGGCGCGTTCTATGCGTTCCCGTCCGTGAAAAATACGGGGCTTTCAGGCGAAGAATTTGCC
The DNA here is from genome assembly GCA_045533485.1 of Candidatus Scatosoma sp. Taxonomy (GTDB): domain Bacteria; phylum Bacillota; class Clostridia; order Christensenellales; family Borkfalkiaceae; genus Scatosoma. The sequence goes on from JAZSHX010000039.1 coordinate 51,048, forward strand.
GAAGCGTTGCTTATGGAACAAAAAGTGGCGGTCGTGCCCGGCAGTGCGTTTGGGGATTTCGGCGCGAACAACGTGCGTCTTTCCTATGCGACAAGCATGACTTCGCTTGCCCGTGCGTTTGAAAAAATGGCGGATTTTATGAAAAAACGACAAAATTAAGGTAAAATCATAAGGATTTTCTTGTAAAACGAGCAAAAAACATTGACAAACCGCATAAAATACTATATAATAAAGCTACAAAAGAAATGATGCCGTGACTTTTTGGAAGAAATAAAAAGGTCACGGTTGATTTTTGACGTTCCGCATCAAGCGGTTTTTTTCGCTTTCTACGCTTTTTTTTATGATAAGAGCAAGACGGGAAATTACAGCGCACAAAGCGAATACCGTAAATATAAAACGCAGGGAACAAAAGGAGTTTTTATGGCTGAAAAGCAAATTTTCATGACGCAAAAAGGGTATAACGAAGCAAAAGAAAGATTGAAGTATCTGCAAACGGTGAAACGCCAAGAAATCGTGGATCGTATCAGCGAAGCAAGAAGCCACGGCGACTTGTCGGAAAATGCGGAATACGATGCGGCAAGAAACGAACAAGCGGCAAACGAAGGGGAAATTTTGGAACTTGATTACAAAATTAAAAACGCCGTGATCGTTGCGGAAACCAACGATCACTCTGTTGTACACGTTGGCTCTAAGGTGCGCGTTTTCGATGAAGATATGGACGAAGAAGAAGTGTACGAAATTACCGGTTCGACGGAAGCAGACGTTGTCAACAACAAAATTTCCAACGAATCGCCCGTAGGCGCGGCGCTTTTGAAACATAAGGTCGGCGACAGCGTAACCGTACACGCTCCCAACGGCGATTATACGCTTGTTATCCGCGAAATTTTCTAAAACGGGCATACCAGGTACGCAACGAACGAAAGTAAAATAGAGAATTTAATGAGGTTTACTATGCAAGAAAATATCACCGTAAACACCCAAAACGAAGAAGAACAGCTTATCGAACAGGCAAGGATTCGCCGTGAAAAGCTTGCAAAGCTTATCGGCGAAGGCAAAAACCCGTATGAACAAGTGAAATACGACGTAACTGCGCACTCGCAAGAAATCAAAGAAAATTTTGAAGCGTTTGAAGGCAAAACTGTTTCGCTTGCAGGCAGAATGATGTCGCGCCGTATTATGGGCAAGGCGTCCTTTTCGCATATCGCGGACAAGAGCGGCAGCATTCAAATTTACGTAACGCGCAACGATATCGGCGAAGAAAATTACGCTTCGTATAAAAAAGATTACGATATCGGCGACATTTTCGGGTTCAAGGGCTACGTTTTCAAAACGCAAACGGGCGAAGTTTCCGTGCACGTAACGGAAATCACGTTGCTTTGCAAATCCTTGTTGCCGTTGCCTGAAAAATACAACGGTTTGCAAGATAAGGATATGAAATATCGCTTGCGCCACTTGGATTTGATTATGAACAAGGACGTGCGCGACACTTTCCGCACGCGTTCGCTTATCTTAAAGGAAATCCGCGCGTACTTGGACGGGCTTGGCTATTTGGAAGTGGACACGCCTACCCTTTTGCCTTTGGAAATCGGCGCGGACGCAAGACCTTTCAAAACGCACCATAACGCACTCGATTTGGATATGTATATGCGTATCGAAACGGAGCTTTTCTTAAAGCGTTTGATTGTCGGCGGTATGGATAAAGTGTATGAAGTTGGCCGTATTTTCCGTAACGAAGGCATGGACGCTTACCACAACCCCGAATTTACGTCGATTGAAATGTATCAAGCGTACAGCGATTATTTCGATATGATGGATTTGATTGAAGATTTGTACAAAACGGTTACCAAAAACGTTTGCGGTACGCTCGATATCAGCTATCAAGGTACGGAAATCCACATGGGCGACTGGACGCGCTTGACGATGGCGGAAGCGGTAAAAAAATACGCAGGCGTCGATTATAACGACTGGGCCACCGACGAAGACGCGCGCGCAGCGGCGGCAAGCTTAAACGTAGAGCTTGAACACGAAAACGCAACCAAGGGTTGGGTGCTTATCGAATTGTTCGACGCGTTCGTAGAAGATAAGCTTATTCAGCCGACGGTGATTTACGATTATCCCGTGGAAAATTCCCCCTTGGCAAAGCGCAAGCCCTCGAACCCTGCGTTTACCGAACGTTTCGAATACTTCATTTGCGGTCACGAATTCGGCAACGCGTTCTCCGAATTGAACGACCCCATCGACCAGAAACAGCGTATGGTAAAACAAGTGGAAGCAAAACGTGCGAAGGGCAACAACGAAGCGCAGGTAGATGAAGATTTCATCAACGCGCTTGAATACGGTTTGCCTCCCACAGGTGGGCTTGGTATGGGGCTTGACCGCTTCGTGATGCTGCTTACGGACAGCTCCACGATTCGCGACGTTATCCTTTTCCCCACGATGAAACCTAGAAAATAAGCAAGAAAACGCCGCTGTTCGACTGGAAAAATTCAGCCGAGACGGCGTTTTTTATCCTTAGG
>JAZSHX010000003.1:0-1824 GCA_045533485.1 Candidatus Scatosoma sp.
TTCCCTTTTCGAAAAGGAGTTTTATAGTCATTGCCGTTGCATTCGGATAGTATCCTGCATGCGAGTTTTGTGTTAAAATCACCTTTTCGTATTCGATACCGTTTGCTTTGGCTTGCTGTTCGTTAATTCCAGTCGTCACCACCGTCATATCGAACAATTTAATCACGGACGAGCCCTGCGATCCTTTATATTCGCTGTTCAATCCGCAAATATTATCCGCCACGATACGCCCTTGCTTGTTGGCTGGCCCTGCAAGTGAAATCCCCGAATCTTGCTCGGTTACAAAATGCTTGACCTGCACCGCATCCCCCACCGCATAAATATCAGGAACGGAAGTTTCCATTTTTGCGTTTACCTTGATTGCGCCTTTCACGCCAAGCTCTAAACCTGCTTTTTTCGCAAGCGTATTTTCGGGTGTAACACCGACGGAAAGCACTACCATGTCCGCGTTGAGTTTGTTTCCGTCCGCAAATTCAAGCGAAACTTGACCGTCTGAAAAACTCATTTTGCTTGTGTTCGTGTTCAGCAATAATTTCACGCCGTAACGACGGAAGTTGGCGTGAATAAAGGACGCCATATCGCAGTCAACCGTCGGCAAAAGATGATTACCGTGCTGAATAACCGCCGTTTGAATGCCAAGTTCGGCAAGGTTTTCCGCCGTTTCCAAACCGATAAACCCACCGCCGATAATAACGGCTGTTTTGGGCTGTCTTTGCTCGATAAACGCGCGGATTTTGAGCGTATCTTCTACCGTTCGAAGAGTAAATACTCGTTCGTTTTCGGCGTAAAAATCGGGCAAAACAGGCTTTGCGCCAGGCGATAAAATCAGTTTATCGTAGCTTTCCGTAAAGCTCGTTCCCGTTCTCAAATCGGTTACGGAAACGGTTTTGTTTTTCGTGTCGATATCCGTTACTTCGTGATGCACTTTTGCAATGATTTTGAAACGGCGGTAGAAACTTTCGGGAGTTTGCAAAGTCAAATCCTGCTCGTCTTCAAACACGCCGCCGATATAATAGGGCAAACCGCAGTTTGCGTACGAAATAAAGCCCGAACGCTCGAAAATGATAATTTCCGCACGTTCGTCTAATCTTCTTATTCTTGCCGCCGCAGTTGCACCGCCCGCAACGCCGCCTACGATTACGATTTTCATATAAAAATCCCCCTTTTAAGATATTATAGCACATCTCTTTACAGATTTCAATCGTTTTGCTTTTCTTTGTTTCTATCGGGACAAAATTCAAGGGCTGGCAATTTTATTCCGCCAGCCCTTTTTATTCCAACTTTTCCGCAATCAATCTTTATCCCGATTGCAATAATAATCGTACTCTAACACCGAAGCGCAAATGAAAGCTATGCCTAACCCGTCAAAGCCAACGTATATACGACCATCTGCCATTTTTGACATAACGATTTCACAATCTCCTTTCTCAGGAAAAAACATTTCAATCGCAATATCCTTACAATCCATAAACACCAATTCTGCAAAATCTTTTTTAGACTTTTTATCGCAAATCTTAAAATAAAGCGAAAAGCTTCTTTGTTCATCACCAAACATTGACAAGCTCTCGGCATTCACTTTTAAAATTTCAGGCGCATAATCCCCAAAAGAATCTTTCCAGCCTTCAACCAGTTCAGCGTAATTATTGTCCTTTCGCATGGGCTGTTTGGAGCTTTTGCCGAAAGCAATGATAATATTGCCGTCGTTATCCATTTCAAAGGACGGACAGTTCGAGAGTTCTATTTCAGTACCGTGTAGAATTCCTTCAAGCGGATCATACGGCACGTAAATATCAATATCATGTTTTTTCTTGTTTCTCAAAGAAA
>JAZSHX010000016.1:0-8611 GCA_045533485.1 Candidatus Scatosoma sp.
AACGCCCCAGTCCTGAACATTCTCAAGCCAGTCGCCGAAGCGGCCCTTGCCGATGCTCTCGGGAATCCAGTTGATTGTTGCGTTGTTGCGGAGAAGGTCATCACGGACAGCTGTCATTCTGATGAACCAGGAATCTCTTGCATAGTAGATGAGCGCAGTGTCGCAACGCCAGCAGTGGGGATAGCTATGCTCGTAAACAGGGGCATCAAAGTGCTGCCCTCTCTTCTCAAGGTCAACAAGAATAGCCTTGTCAGCACTCTTGCAGAAGGTGCCTGCCCAGGGGGTCTCCTCGGTCATCTCACCCTTCTCGTTGACAAGCTGGAGGAAGGGCAGCTGATAGTTGTTGCCAACCTTTGCGTCGTCCTCACCGAATGCAGGAGCAATGTGAACAATGCCGGTACCGTCGGTAAGAGTTACGTAATTATCGCAGGTGACGTAATGCGCTTTTTCGCGGTAGTTGAATTTCTCCTTGCCGAAGGGATACAAGGATTCATATTCGGTATACTCGAACTCCGTCCCCTTCTTCGTGGAAAGAACGGTGTAGCCCTCTTCGCCGAGCACGCTCTTCAAGAGCCCTTCCGCGAGGATATATTTCTCGCCACTTTCTTCCATCTCTACCGTTACGTAGTCGAACTCGGGATTCATACAGAGCGCAACGTTGGAAGGTAGCGTCCAAGGCGTGGTCGTCCAAGCGAGAATGTAGGTATTTTCGGCGTTCTTCACTTTAAATTTGACAAACGCCGTCATCTGCTTGACGTCTTTGTAGCCCTGCGCCACTTCGTGGGAAGAGAGCGCCGTTCCGCAACGAGGGCAATAAGGCACGATTTTATGTCCTTTGTACAAAAGCCCTTTCTTGTGGATTTCCTTGATCGCCCACCATTCCGATTCGATATAATCGTCGTGATAGGTGACGTAAGGGTTGTCCATATCGCACCAATAGCCAACGCGGTCGGACATTTCCTTCCATTCGCTGGTGTATTTGAATACGGAGTTTTTACATTCCTTGATGAAGGGCTCGATGCCGTAGCTTTCAATCTCGTTTTTGTTTTCCATGCCGAGCTTCTTTTCCACCTCGAGCTCGACGGGAAGCCCATGCGTATCCCAGCCCGCTTTTCTCAAAACGTGCTTGCCTTTCATGGTTTGGTAACGCGGCACAATGTCTTTCATAACGCGCGTTAAAATGTGCCCGATGTGCGGCTTACCGTTTGCCGTGGGCGGACCGTCGTAGAAGGAAAATTCTTCTCCTTTTTCACGCGTTTGCATACTTTCTTCAAACACCTTGTTTTCGTTCCAGTATTCGACGATTTTCTTTTCTCTTTCGACGAAATTGAGCGAAGTGTCTACTTTTTTATACATTGACATATCTTTTCTCTCCTTTTTCAAGGTTATTTATAAATTTGTACTTTCTTGGTCTACGAAATTTTCAAAGACGTTTTCTTCTAAATCCGTACCGTCGCCGAAATCAAAAAAGTTTCCGTTGACCGTCACAAGCATACCCTCTTGATTTTCTTCCAGCTCTATCCAAAGCTCTTCCCTAACATCATACTCAACCGTTTCGCCGTTTTCCGTTAAAAATGTGACACAGCACTGCTCCCCGTGTTCGGGCAACACCATCATACGCAACGACGGCTGATAATATATACTTTTACGTTTGGAAAGCACTTTTGCGTTTTGAAAAACATACTCAGGCTCTTTGGCGTATTCTTCTTCCATCTTTGCCCGCCTTTGCCTTTCCTTTTCTTGCCACTGCGGCCATTTTACAATGCAAACAACAATGAGTGCAACAATAAAAGCCAAGAGCAAAACGCCGCTTACACATAAAATAATTTCTTCCGTTGTCATAGCTATACCCTAAAAAATACAGCCGTAGCGTCTTGGAAAAACACTACGGCTTTTTTAACCACCAAAACGAACCACCATTCGTTGCCCTTGATAACGGAGAGCAAATCCGTATTCGACTACTCGTTGCCTTTCGTCAAATCAGCTGATAAGGTGATATCTTTTACGCGCCCCTTCTTCCTTTCACCAAAGCGGAATTTCTCTGTGCGGTTTGCCATAAAAGCGTTGTCCTTTTTTAACGCCTTTGTATTGAATTTTTATTTATTATACTACTTTTTTATTGTTTTGTAAAGCAAATTATCGCGTTTTTAGAACAAAACTTCTTTGTTCGTGCCGTAGAAAATATCCGCTTTGCCTGCAAGCTTTTCAAACCACTTTTCACACTCTTCCCAGAAAAATCCGTGATAGCCTGCGTCCAACTCAAAGGAATGCCCCCAAATGTACAACAGCTGCGGTTCGTCCGTTTCTAATGCAAAAAACTTATCCACCACTTGCATTCTATGCTGTGGGTCTATCCAGTAAATAGACGGATTTAACCGATGCAAATTAGTAGGCATTGCAAAAGCACCCGTACTGATAATCGTCCGCGCATATTTGACGCCCGTTTGGTTTTTGACGATGTCCACTACGCGGTCGTCGTGATTGACGCCGCCGCCCGGATACGCCATACCTACCACTTGATAGCCGCAGAGCGAAGAAAGCGTTTTTCTATCTTCTTCTACCTCCTGCATAATACGCTCATCTAATAAAAGCTTGGGTAATTGCGGATGATTGCAGGTATGCCCTGCCACTTCGTGATTTTTATAAATATCTTTCACTTCGTCGGGGCGCACCCTGTTAAATGGAATGATTCTCCCGTTGCGGTCCAGATTACCTAGTTCGCCAAGCCGCGCGGAATTGAGATTAAACGTAGCTTTCAAGCCGTATTTATCCAGCAGCGCAATCAAGCGGATATCTTGATCGCAACCGTCGTCAAAGCTAAACGTTATCGCCTTTTTCTTACCGTTCCACATATTACAGCCCACCTTTTTATCCAAGTATTCCCATCAAGGGGTAACGCGGTTGATATCGCGGGGGAACATCGTTGCTTCGCGCACGTTCTTCGCGCCAAGCAAGTGCATCGTCAAGCGTTCCAAACCGATACCCAAGCCACCGTGAGGGGGCGCACCGTATTTGTGGAGCATAAGATACGTTTCAAATTCTTCGGGGCTCATGCCAAGCTTTTGCATTTTTTCTACTTGCGCTTTGTAATCGTGTACACGTTGACCGCCCGACGTAATTTCCAAGCCCCTAAACAACAAGTCGAACGACAGTGTGTATTCGGGATCTTCGGGATCGTCCATGGTATAGAACGGGCGTTTTTTGGACGGATAATGCGTAATGAAAATAAAATCGGAGTTAAATTGCTTTTTCGCGTACTTACCAAGGATTTGTTCTTCTTCGGGATCAAAGTCTTTCATATCGCTGGGTTGATACTTAAATTTCTTCATGATAATTTCTTTCGCTTCCATAAATTTAAGCGTAGGAATTTCCGTGATTTCTGGCACGTCTACGTGCAACAATTCAAGCTCTTCCTTATATTCCGTTTTGAGCAAGTTCATGATATATTTGAGCGCGCCCGTTTCCATTTGCATGATATCTTCAAAGCTGTCGATAAAGCCCATTTCAAAGTCCATCGAAATGTATTCGTTCAAATGACGCGAAGTATCGTGATGTTCCGCACGGAATACCGGTGCAATTTCAAACACGCGTTCGTACACAGCCACGAGCATTTGCTTATACAGCTGAGGCGATTGTGCAAGCGCCACTTCTTTACCAAAATAATCAAGCTTGAAAAGGTTCGTACCGCCTTCCGCGCCTGCAAAGTTGATTTTCGGCGTGCGGATTTCCGTGAAGCCTTGGCTGATTAAATATTCTCTAAAACCGCGTGCAATCCCTTCCTGCATTTTGAAAATCGCGCGTTCCTTGGGGTTACGCAAGGTAACGGGGCGGTAATCAAGCTTGGTGGGCAAATCGCAGTTGACTTGCTTTTTCGTGATAACCACGGGGGGAATATCCGCAGGGTGCGACAAAAGCTCGATGCCGTGCACTTGCAGTTCGTAACGTTTGCTGCCGTCGCGCGTTTCGCCTGCCACTACCTTGCCCGTAATTTTCGCCGCGCACTCTTCCTTTACGTCGTCCGTCAAGCGATAAGAAGAAAAGCTTTCCGCATACACGCATTGTATCGTTTCGCGCGCCGTTCTTACGATAATAAACGCAAAATCGGACATCATACGAATATTGTGAATCGTGCCTTTAATCGTTACGATTTGGTTTTCATACTTTTCAAAATCTTGAAAGCAAACCGTCGTTTTGTTGATTTCACCCGTAATTGCCATAAAAAATACCTTCTTTTTTGAAAAATTATTTACGTATACTATTTTAATGCGATTGACAAAAAAAAGCAAGTATTTTATAATAGATTTATATAATTTCTTTATACGGAGTTAAATATTTATGCGCGTACTTGCCATTAACGATATATCCTGCGTGGGAAAATGCTCTTTGAGCGTTTCCCTGCCCATACTTTCCGCGTGCGGTATTACCTGCGACGTTTTACCCACGGCGCTTTTATCCACGCACACGGGCGGTTTTCACGGGTATACCTTTCGCGATTTGACAGGGGATATTCCTGCCATTTTGTCGCACTGGAAAACGCTGGGCTTGCAGTTTGACTGCATTTACAGCGGTTATTTGGGCAGCATCGAACAAATCAAGCTGGTAGAACAAATTAAAAACGATTTCTTAAAAGACGGCGGTTTGTTTATCGTCGATCCCGTAATGGGCGACAGCGGCAAATTATACGCAGGGTTCACCGGCGCGTTCGTGGAAAAAATGCGTGCGCTTTGCAAGCAAGCGGATTATATTTTGCCCAACGTGACGGAAGCGTGCTATCTTACGCAAACGCCCTATCCTAAAAACGGAGAAACGTACCCTACGCATGCGGTGCTTTCACGCTTACAAGCGCTGTGTCCGCGCCCTATCGTGACGGGCATACATCAAGGGGGCAATATTTTGGTGTCCTATTTGGACGAACAAGGCGCGTTGCAAAGCCGTACGGACGAAAATATACCCGGATTTTTCTGCGGTGCAGGCGACGTGTTTGCCAGCGCGTTTATCGGCGCGCTTCTGCACGGCAAATGCGAACACGACGCCGTGGAGCTTGCCGCACAGTTTACCACCGCCGCCATCCGCCGTTCGGCAACCGAAGTGCCCGATAAGCGTTACGGCTTGAATTTTGAAGCGGAAATATTTACCTTTTTGAAAAATTTACACGCTTGATTTTTTTGCGTTCATTTCGTTGACAAATGAAAATCTATCCGTTATAATAAAGATAATCTGCAGTGTACGGAGCTTGACATATAACGGAATCCACAATATTTAATCGGGAGCAGGTTATTCGTGGCGATAGACAAGGTCTGATTTTCGGAAAGTTCGACGCGCCAAGATACGGCACCCACCTAGCGAACGCTGGGTTCATCTTTTTGTCAAGGTGCGGCACAGGCGGATTACTTTACAAACACATGCCCTGCGGCATTAACAAACGGACGGTTTTCACCGTCCGTTTTTCGCTTATTCCTGCATTTCATCGCGTACCTGTATGCCGCCTTTTGCTTTTTTCTTCTTTAATTTGATAAGACGTATCAAAGCGGAAGCCGCCGAAGAGAGCACCCCTGCAATCGGCCAAACAATCCACGTAATTCCCCAGTTCCCCGAAAGAAAACTCCAAAGCAAATATCCGCCCAAAACCAAGCACCAGTACATATTGCTTAACAGGTCTTCGCTATCTCCGCCGTTTTTAACCGTCACGGAAAAATGCCCCGATTTATCTATTTTTCCTTGCGTAGTAAAAAGTTCATACGTACCCCAAACCATACCAAACCGCACGAATAAAAACACACCGATGGACACGACAAAAAACATAGCCGCAAGCGCATACATAAGTATTTCGTCCGATTTTTCCAGCGCGCCGAAAACGATTAAAGGGATAACGGCAAGAATACACAAGGCAACGCCGATTGTAATGGCAACGGTAAAGGGCGTTGAAAATTCGTCCTTTTTCTTTTGCATTTCCGCACGCAAGTCGTTAGACATAGACAAATGCACGTCTTCAAAACGCTCAAACGCCGCTATTTTTCTACCGCCTACGATAAAGAACGCAACCGCGATTACGACAAACACCAAAATGGTCGGCACGCCGATTGCCGCAACGATCTTATCGGGCAAAGCACCCTTATCCGCCGCGCCTAAAAGCAAGAACAGCGTAATAGGCGAACAAATGCACAGCATTACGCCGACGGCGATTTTCCAAGCCGCATTTTTCATTGTTTGTATGTACGCGCGGCAATCTTCATCGCATACCTGCATGGTGTCTTTAGGGTTTTCTTCCGTTTCTTCCACGGGTACGCAACGACTTTCTTTGCAACCGTCTTTTAATAAATAATCAGTGGAACAATCGAAAAGTTCGCTCATTTTCAAGATTTTATCCACTTCGGGCAGGGACGCGCCCATTTCCCATTTGGAAACGGCTTGACGGGAAACGTCCAAACGAAAAGCAAGCTCTTCCTGCGACCAACCTTTGCTTTTTCTAAGCGCAATAATTTTTTCTTCCAGCTTCATAATTTTTCACCTGTATTTTTTGATTTGCAACGTTATTATAACACGTTTATGCGCTATCGGCTACCAACTTTTGTTGGAAATTTGTCAACCGCAGGTTGCATTTTAGCTTTTTAAGCAGGTTTTGAACACCCTAAGCGCGTTTTGATAGGAAATTTTTTCAATTTCTTCAGTTGTAAACCCTCCCCTATCCAACGCTTGCAAAAGCATAGGCATTTGGTCGGCGGAGTTCAACCCCAAATCGGTGGAAATGCCGTCGAAATCGCTGCCCAGCCCGATATTATCTATGCCGATTTTGCCCTTGATGTATTTGATATGCTCTATCACCCAAGGGATGGTATCCTTACCCAAATTGCTGTCGTTATTCAAGAAATATTTTGCATAATTCATACCCATCACACCGCCGTTATCGGCAAGCTTATACAGCATATCGTCGGTAAAATTGCGGATATGCCTGCAAAGTCCGCGCGCGTTGGAGTGCGACGCGATAATCGGTTTTTCACTGATACGCACTACATCGTAAAATCCCGCGTCGGAAAGATGCGAAACGTCCACGATTATGCCCTTTTCGTTCATCACTTTTACAAGCTGTTTGCCAAAATCCGTCAAACCGATATCTATCACGGGCGTGACGTCGTCGGGGCGTCCGTCTTCCAAAAATTTACCGCGGTTGTGATGCCCGATTTTGTTGACGTAATTCCAAGTCAAGCAAATCATACGCACGCCGCGTTCGTACAGCGTATCCAAGCGGTCAAAGCTATCATCTATTGGCGCGCCGTCTTCCATCGTCAAAATTGCGGATATTTTTCCGTCTTTACGGTTTTGGATAATATCGTCGTAGGTGTACGCCGCGCGCAAGCGTTCGCACGTTTTCAGTTCTTCGTAATACACGTCAATCATACGCATACAAACGGCATACGGGTCGGCGTGGTGCGCGTGCGCAAAAATAGCAAAGCATTGCGCGAAATAATCGCCTGCAATCAGCTTTTCTTCGTCTATTTGTAAATGCGATTTTTGCAGGGAAATAGGCTCCCCCTTTTCCTTTGCCGTGTCAATTTTCCAAACGGTATCGCAGTGTAAATCAAATATCATAGCAACACTCTCCTTGCGTTTATATTATTGTATCACACGCGAAAAGCGTTTGTCAATAGTTTGAAAATTTTTGTTGCGGTTTTTTGCTGTTTACGCCCGTTTGGTCGTTTTATCCGTTTGCGCACGACGGCGCGCGGTTTTTTCCTTTTGTTCTTTGAGCACGTTGCGCACCGCTTCGCACTCTTCCGCGCCCCACTCTTGAAAGGGGATATGCAGTTGCTTTTCGTACCACGCAATCGTCTTTTCCACGTCCTGCACTTTCCAAATTTTCGTCAATTCTTGACGGGTAATGGGCGCGAAATCTTTGGGCGAAGTTTCGGGCAAATCTTCGCCTGCATAGATATATAAGCCCAAGCCGAACATCGCCAAATTTTTGGTCAAGCAACGCATAATCGTCTTGTTGACGTCCGTCATTTTCGGTGCTAACACCGCGTTGTTTTTGTTGTCCATCACAGGCAACCACATTTCATACGTTTTATCGCCTGCCGTTACCTGCGTTTGCACCATATACCCCATTTGTTCGTTCCCCGAACAAAACGCACCGTCGAACGTGTTGACGCTGTACGTCGCGTCGGGATATACTTTTTTGAACTCTGCCCAAGCATACGCCCAAGACAGATAGGTCAAATTGCCTTTCTTTTCCGTTTTATCATTGACGTTTATCGCATAAATTTCTTCAAATTTTCCCATAAAATTTCTCCTTTTGCGGTAGTATGAGCAATTTTATGAAAAAATATATACTTGCGCTTACAAGTTTGAAAAACGCGCGCGATTGCAACACAAATTTTTATATAGATTTTCCGCACAACCGTAAAAACAGTTGCTATTCACAGCAAAATGTGGTATAGTATAAAAGCAAATTACATACGGCCCGTTGGTCAAGCGGTTAGGACGAGCTACCCGTAAAAAAGCATTGATAATGCTTTTTAGGGGCGAGATGAGTGAGCGCATTGTCCGCGCGAACGGTGACCGAGAACAAAGTCCACCTTGCTTTGTTCGAGAAGCGCCCTCTCACGGTGGTGGG
>JAZSHX010000037.1:0-1624 GCA_045533485.1 Candidatus Scatosoma sp.
CGTTGTTGACGGGGTAAGCCTTTTCCGTGTAGAAATCACGTACTTCCCATGCGTCGTATTCAATGGAAACGTCCTCGTAGGCAACGAGCGCATTTCCCTTTTTGTTCGGCTTCAATACCTCTCTGCCGTTCACCTTATCGAAAATGCGGACAATTTCGTAATTATCGTCAAAATAAATGGCGTAGAAGGTATTTTCCAAATGCTTTTCTTGGACAATTACGCTATTTTCAACCTGCGAAGCCTCCACGGCAAAGCCGTAAGAAGGCGCTTCTTGCGTATAAAATTTGCCGTCCTTTTCCACGTCAGCAAGCGCGTTAAACGGTTGCATATTGAATACCAAATCGCCCGATTTAGCGTGCTTAGAAACCTCTTGCGTAAGCTTGGAAAGCAACTGCTCGCCCTTTGCAAACAATTCCGCGTAAATTTTATCGCTGTCTTCATATACTTCTTTAATGGAAGAGCCAGGCAAAATGTCATGGAATTGCAGATTAAGCACCTGCTCCCACATCGCATCGAGCGTTTCATAAGGATACTCCGCACCGTTTAAAAGGCGGTTCATCGTAGCCATCGCTTCAATGTTGTGTATTAAAAATTCTATTTTTCTATTATTTCGCTTGTTCTTGCCGATGGTTGTATACGTACCGCGGTGGAATTCCAAATACAACTCACCTACCCATTTAGGCAAACGCTTATCCGCGCTCTTCTTTACGTAGGCAAAGAATTCCTCTAACGTCGAATTTTCCGCATTGGGACAGCCTGGAATACCCCGTTTCATACGCTGAATATTTTCCAACTGTTCCGCCGTCGGTCCACCGCCGCCGTCGCCGTAGCCGTACGCAACCAACACCTTGTCGGAAAGCTGTTTATCGCTAAATCTATCATACGCCCCCATCAAATAATCAGGCGTTGCTTCGGCATTATACGTCGTGAGACGTTTATTGTTGTAAGAGTGGCTTCGGCTTGTAAGAAAATAGGTGAAAACGTCCGAACCGTCTATACCTCTCCACGTGAAAACGTCGTGAGGCATTGTATCCCTATCGTTCCAAGAAATTTTGGACGTGACAAAGGTGTCAATCCCCGAAAGGTTGAAAATTTGCGGCAACGCCGCCGAGTATCCGAAAGCGTCGGGGAGCCATACGATATGGCTATCCACCCCAAATTCCTCTTTGAAGAATTTTTTGCCGTACATAATTTGACGGAATAAGCTTTCGCCGCTGGGCAAGTTGGTGTCCGTTTCCAACCATAAGCCGCCTTCAATTTCAAATCTGCCCTCTTTCGCTTTTTCCTGAATTTGTTTGTAAAGATAAGGGTCTTCTTCCTTTACCGCTTTATATAAATACGGTTGTGAGCAAAAGAATGTATATTCGGGATATTTCCGCATATTTTCGATAACAGTAGCAAAGCTACGTTGCGCTTTTTCTCTCGTTTGCGCAAACGTCCAAAGCCAAGCAACGTCGATATGCGTTTGACCGACCATTGTGCACGTTGCGATTTGTTTTTTGCAATAGCCCTTATAAAACTCTCTTTCAAAATATTCAGTCGCTTGCTTTATCGACTCTTTATATTCTTTTGAATTTTTACTTCTAAAATCGACTAATTTTAGCGTTTCATTTAAAAAGTAAAG
>JAZSHX010000043.1:0-69858 GCA_045533485.1 Candidatus Scatosoma sp.
GAATTTGCCGCCGAGATCTGTAACGTTGTTATAGACATCTGGCAACCCACACCTGAAAATAAAGTCATCATCAATCTTCCCGTAACCGTTTCTCATTCCATGCCCCACGTTTATGCAAACCAAGTGGAATATATGTGCAAGCATTTGCATAACAGAGAAAATCTCGTGATTTCTCTCCATCCCCATAACGATAGAGGCTGCGCCGTTGCGGACAGTGAAATGGGACTTCTGGCAGGCGGCGACAGAATCGAAGGTACGCTGTTTGGCAACGGGGAAAGAACGGGCAACGTCGATATCGTAACGCTTGCCTTAAATATGTATTCGCAGGGCGTAGATCCCAAGCTGGATTTCTCCAACCTGCCTGCCATCACTGCCGTGTACGAACGCGTCACGCGTATGCACGTAAGCGAAAGACAGCCGTACAGCGGACAGCTGGTATTTGCGGCGTTTTCCGGTTCGCACCAAGACGCGATTGCAAAAGGTATGAAATATCGGGTGGAAAAGGGCGTCGATACGTGGACGGTTCCCTATCTTCCCATCGACCCTGCCGACGTGGGCAGAGTGTACGAAGCGGACGTTATCCGCATCAATTCGCAATCGGGTAAAGGTGGTATCGGGTACATATTAGAAACGCAGTTCAATCTTGTGTTACCCCCGAAAATGCGCGAACAGTTCGGCTATCACGTCAAGAGCATTTCCGACCACGAACACAGGGAACTCTCTTCCAAAGAAGTGCACGACATTTTCTTAAAAGATTTCGTCAACCTGCACGAAAAATTAAACGTGCTCGAAGCAGGGTACAGCGAAACGCAGGGCGATAAGCTCAAGGGCAGAGTTGTGATTGAATATAACGGTCAAGCGACCACCGTCGAAGTGGAAGGCAACGGCCGACTGGATTGCGTAAGCTCCGCCATCAAAAAGGTGACGGGAAAAGCGTACGTGTTGGAAAACTACGTAGAACACGCGTTGGAAGAAAAATCCACGTCCAAAGCCGCTTCGTACATTTGCATCGTAGCAGATGGAAAACCGTACTGGGGCGCAGGCATTCACAGCGATATTATGACTTCGTCGGTCAAAGCGTTGGTGTCTGCCGTGAATAGAATGCTGTAAGCAACGCAAAAGAAAGGAAAGGAGAAAGAAATATGAAATTAAAGGGTTCGCAAATTCTTATTCAAACGTTAATCGAACAAGGCGTAACCGACGTATTTGGATACCCTGGCGGACAGGTTATCAATATCTACGACGCTTTGTACGAATATAAAGACCAAATCAACCACATTTTGACGGCGCACGAACAGGGCGCGTCGCACGCGGCGGACGGGTATTCCCGCGCGACGGGTAAAGTGGGCGTATGTATCGCCACCAGCGGTCCGGGCGCAACCAACTTGGTTACCGGTATCGCAACGGCTATGCTCGATTCTATTCCCTTGGTAGCCATTACGGGTAACGTTCCCAACTCCCTTATCGGGAAAGACAGCTTCCAAGAAGTAGACATTACGGGCGTGACCATGCCGATTACCAAGCACAATTTCTTCGTAAAGAAAATCGAAGATTTGGCGGACACCGTGCGCAAAGCGTTTGAAATTGCAAAATCGGGCAGACCGGGACCCGTGCTTGTGGACATTCCCAAGGACGTGCAGGTAGCGGAATATGAATACGAAAAACAACCCGTGCGCGAAAAGGCGGCTTTGCCCAAGGTGTGCGAAAAGCAAATTCAAGAAGCCGTGGAAATGCTTGCGCAAGCGGAACGTCCGTATATCTACGTAGGCGGCGGCGCGGCTGGGCTTGGTATGGGCGATGAAATCGTTGCCCTTGCCGATAAAATCGACGCGGCAATCGGTTGTTCGTTTATGGGGCTGTCCGCAGTGCCGCAAACGAGCGAGCGTTTCTTGGGTATGCAAGGTATGCACGGGCATTACGCGTCGTCTATGTCGCAAAACGAAGCCGATTTGATTTTGGCAATCGGCGTGCGTTTTTCGGACAGGGCAACGGGTAACGTGGCAAAATTTGCCAAGAAAACGAAAATTATTCAATTAGACCCCGATTGCGCGGAAATCAACAAAAACGTGCGTGTGGATTTGGGCTTAGTCGGCGACGTGTACGATTGCTTTATGCGTATCGCGGCGGCTTGTCCGTCTAAGAGCCACCCTGCGTGGACGGCGCGCGTAAAACAACTTAAAGCGGAAGAACAGGCAACGGAAGAAGCGATTGCGGCGGCGGATAAATCGACGCTTACCCCGAAAATGGTTATGGATATCGTCAACGAAGAGAAATTGCCTGCAACGATTATCACGACGGACGTTGGCCAACACCAAATGTGGGCGGCGCAATACGCACAGTTTGACAAGCCCCGCCGTTTCGTATCCAGCGGCGGTTTGGGTACGATGGGCTTTGGTTTGGGCGCGGCGATGGGCGCATACGTAGCGACCAAAGACCCTACGGTGCTTATCACGGGCGACGGCAGCTTCGGTATGAACTTGAACGAACTTGCCACGGCGGTTACTTATAAGCTTCCCATCGTGATCGTGCTTATGAACAACGGCGTGCTGGGTATGGTAAGACAATGGCAAACGCTGTTCTTCGGCAAGAGATATTCCAGCACCGTTTTGGATAGAAAAACCGATTTCGTGGCGCTTGCCAAAGCGTTCGGCGCGGACGGATATTTGGCGGAAACGGCGGTGGAATTTAGAAAGGCGTTCAAACAGGCGGTGCAATCGGGCAAACCTACGGTTATCGACGCGCGCATCGACAAGGACGAATTCGTGCTTCCTATGTTGCCCCCCGGCGGCGCAATCGACGATATTATCACGCGTGTGAAATAAACGGCGAGGCTAAGGCAAAAGAAGTCTAAAGGAGAAAAAGTATGGAAAACAACAGCTTTATTATAGCGGTATACGTAGACAACACGGCAGGCGTTTTGACGCGTGTGTCGGCAATGTTCACCCGTCGCGGTTTTAACATCGACGCCTTGACGGTGGGCGAAACGGAATGCCCCGAATATTCCCGTATCACCATCAGTATGCGCGGCGACGATTTGGTGAAGCAACAGCTTATCAACCAACTCAAAAAGCTTTACGTGGTCAAAAAAGTGGAAGTGCTGGACGACGATCCCATCAAGCGTGAGCTTATGCTTATCAAGGTGTACAACAAAGCCGAACATAGAAGCGATATTATGACGGCGGTGGACGTGTTCCGTGCCAGCGTTATCGATTATTCCACGGAAAGTATGTGTATCGAAGTGACGGGCAGCCCGTCCAAAATCGACGCGTTTATCAAGCTTATGCAACCCTTTGGCATTTTGGAAATGTGCCGCACGGGTATCGTTGCACTCGATAGAGCAGCGACTTTGCTTGGTAAATAAGCGCAGACAAAACCCAAACACGAAAAAGAAAAAAAATATAAAATTATAAATAAAAAAAAGGAAAGGATAAAGTATTATGGCAAACAGAATTTTCTATCAACAAGATTGTGATTTGAACAAACTCGCAGGTAAAACCGTTGCAATCATCGGTTACGGCTCGCAAGGCCACGCACACGCGCTCAACTTGAAGGAATCGGGCGTAAACGTTGTGGTTGGCTTGTACAACGGCAGCAAGAGCTGGGCAAAAGCAGAAAAGCAAGGCTTGAAAGTTATGACGGCGGCGGACGCGGCAAAAGCGGCTGACCTTATCATGATTTTGATTAACGACGAAAAACAAGCGAAGCTTTACAAAGAAAGCATCGAACCCAACCTTACCGAAGGTAAAACGCTTGCGTTCGCGCACGGCTTCAATATTCACTTCGGCTGCATTAAACCCCCGAAGAACGTAAACGTTATCATGGTAGCGCCCAAAGGCCCCGGCCACACGGTTAGAAGCGAATACCAAGTGGGCAAAGGCGTACCTTGCCTTATCGCGGTGGAACAAGACGCAACGGGCGACGCACTCGAAATCGGCTTGGCGTATGCGGCTGGTATCGGCGGCGCAAGAGCAGGCGCTTTGGAAACCAACTTTAGAACGGAAACGGAAACCGACTTGTTCGGTGAACAAGCAGTGCTTTGCGGCGGTGTTTGCGCGCTTATGCAAGCAGGCTTTGAAACGCTTGTAGAAGCTGGCTACGATCCCAGAAACGCATACTTTGAATGTATCCACGAAATGAAGCTTATCGTTGACCTTATCTATCAAAGCGGTTTTGAAGGTATGAGATATTCCATTTCCAACACGGCAGAATACGGCGATTATATCACCGGCCCGAAGATTATCACGGAAGAAACCAAGAAAGCGATGAGAAAGGTTTTGAAAGATATTCAAGACGGTACGTTCGCAAAAGATTTCTTGCTCGATATGTCCGACGCAGGCAGCCAAGTACACTTCAACGCAATGAGAAAGATTGCCGCTGAACATCCTGCTGAAGTAGTAGGCAAGGAAATTAGAAAGTTGTACAGCTGGGCGGACGAAGAAAAGTTTATTAACAACTAAGTTTATAACAGGTGAAACGTGTATATGCGTCGCAATACAGCGTTAACCTTGCGTTTTCCCTTGCTCGTTTACGCCCAAGTAAACTCCCGTCGGGAAAGCCGCGGTTGCCTTGTCTTGCTCGCATCTACCCGTTTTAACGGTACACCTTTACGCTTATGACAGGCGAAACGTGTATAAGGGCAACAACTCTTCTCCGCGTTTTAACGGTACACCTTTAACTTTCATCGTCAACATGAAAAAGGAACTCTTATGATTAAAGAAACAATAGTAGACGGATTTCAAAATGCACCCCACAGATCGTTGTATCACGCACTTGGTTTGACGGACGAAGAACAAGCACGTCCGCTTATCGGTATCGTTTGTTCGTATAACGAAATCGTGCCGGGGCATATCAATCTTGACAAAATTGCCGACGCGGTAAAGCTTGGCGTGGCTATGGCAGGCGGTACGCCCATTATGTTCCCTGCAATCACCGTTTGCGACGGTATTGCTATGGGGCATACGGGTATGAAATATTCGCTTGTCACCCGTGATTTGATTGCCGATTCCACCGAAGCGATGGTAATGGCGCACGGCTTTGACGGCTTGGTTATGATACCCAACTGCGATAAAAACGTGCCCGGGCTTTTGATGGCGGCGGCACGCTTGAATATCCCCACCGTGTTCGTCAGCGGCGGCCCTATGCTTGCAGGCAGAGTGGGCGGTAAAAAACGCTCCCTTTCCAGTATGTTTGAAGCGGTAGGCGCGTACACGGCGGGCAAAATCAACGACTGTCAGCTTTCCGAATTTGAAAAGAAAGTTTGTCCCACCTGCGGTTCGTGTTCGGGTATGTACACGGCAAACTCTATGAACTGCTTGACGGAAGTGTTGGGTATGGGCTTGCAAGGCAACGGTACCATTCCTGCGGTATATTCCGCGCGTATCGAGCTTGCCAAGCACGCAGGTATGCAAGTGATGGAGCTTGTCAAGAAAAATATCCGTCCGCGCGATATTATGACGGCGGCGGCGCTCAAAAACGCCATCACGGCGGATATGGCGCTGGGTTGCTCCACCAACAGTATGTTGCACCTGCCGGCAATCGCCAACGAACTGGGTTTGCCCTTTGATTTGGAAGAAGTCAACGCCATCAGTGAAAAAACGCCCAACCTGTGCCATTTAGCACCTGCCGGTCCTACCTATATGGAAGATTTGAACGAAGCAGGCGGCGTGCAAGCCGTTTTGAAAGAGTTGGAAGCGCTGAACTTAATCGACACGTCCGTAATGACCTGCACGGGTAAGACTATGAAGGAAAACCTGCAAGGCATCGTCAATTTGGACGAAGAAGTGATTAGAAAGCCCGAAAACGCGTTCTCGCAAACGGGCGGTATTGCCGTGCTCAAAGGCAACCTTGCGCCCGACGGCTGCGTAGTAAAACGCGCGGCGGTAGCCCCTGAAATGCTGGTGCATAGCGGCCCTGCTAAAGTGTATGAAAGCGAAGAACAATGTATCGCGGCAATTTACGGCGGTAAAATCCAAAAGGGCGACGTGGTGGTTATCCGCTACGAAGGTCCTGCAGGCGGTCCTGGGATGCGCGAAATGCTTTCGCCTACGTCCGCAATCGCAGGTATGGGCTTGGATAAAGACGTGGCGCTCATTACGGACGGTAGATTTTCCGGTGCAACGCGCGGCGCGTCCATCGGTCACGTTTCTCCCGAAGCGGTTTCGGGCGGTATGATTGCGTACGTGCAAGACGGCGATATCATTTCTATTGATATCCCTAATTATAAAATCCACGTGGATATTTCCAGTGAAGAGCTTGCAAAGCGCAAAGCAAACACCGTTTTGAAGAAAAAGCAAGTAAGCGGTTATTTGAAGAGATACGCTTCCCAAGTATCTTCTGCCGATAAAGGCGCAATTATCAATAAATAAAAACAGCGTACCATGTACGCATTGAATAAAGGAAACAATAATATGTCTATGACAATGACGCAAAAAATCCTTGCGGCGCACGCAGGGCTTGACAAAGTAGAAGCAGGGCAGCTCGTTCTTGTAAACTTAGACAGAGTGCTCGGCAACGATATCACTTCCCCCGTGGCAATCAAGGAATTTGACCGTATCGGCGCGGATAAAGTGTACGATAAAGACAAGGTGACGATGGTTATGGACCATTTCGCACCCAACAAGGACATCAAAGCCGCCGTGCAATGCAAAACTTGCCGTGATTTTTGCGACAAGTACGACGTGACGCATTTCTACGACGTGGGAAAAATGGGCATCGAACACGCCTTGCTCCCTGAAAAGGGCTTGGTTGTCCCTGGGGACGTAGTCATCGGCGCGGACTCCCACACCTGCACCTACGGCGCGCTTGGCGCGTTTTCGACGGGCGTTGGCTCGACGGATATGGCGTGCGGTATGGCAACGGGCAAAGCATGGTTGAAAGTGCCGTCTGCTATCAAGTTTGTTTTAAAAGGCAAGCTCAACAAATTCGTGTCGGGAAAAGACGTAATTTTGCACATTATCGGCAAAATCGGCGTAGACGGTGCATTGTATAAATCTATGGAATTTGTGGGCGACGGCGTAAAATCGCTGACCATTTTCGACAGACTTACCATTGCGAATATGGCAATTGAAGCAGGCGCAAAAAACGGTATTTTTGAAGTGGACGAGCAAACGCAAGCGTACGTAAAAGAACGGACGGACAAACCGTTTGTCGCATACAAAGCGGACGAAGACGCCGTGTACGACGAAACGTACGAAATCGATTTATCCACGATTAAATCGACGGTGGCGTTCCCGCACTTGCCCGAAAACACCAAAACGTTCGACGAAATCGGCGATATTGCCATCGACCAAGTGGTGATCGGCTCTTGCACCAACGGACATTACAAGGATTTAGAAGAAGCAGCACAAATTTTCAAAGGCAAACAAGTGGCAAAACGCGTGCGCGCTATCATTATTCCTGCAACGCAGGACATTTACTTAAAAGCAATGGAAAACGGGCTGTTGAAAATCTTTATCGAAGCAGGCTGCGTAGTTTCCACCCCCACGTGCGGTCCTTGCTTAGGCGGTTATATGGGCATTTTGGCGGCAGGCGAACGCGCCGTTGCTACCACCAACCGTAACTTTGTCGGCCGTATGGGACACGTGGATTCCGAAGTGTATTTGGCGTCCCCTGCGGTAGCGGCGGCAAGTGCAATTACGGGTAAAATTTCCGCGCCTGAGGAGGTAATGTAATGGTTTTTAAGGGTAAATCTATCAACTACGGCGACAACGTAGATACGGACGTAATTATTCCTGCAAGATATTTGAATACCAGCGATAAAAAGGAGCTGGCATCCCACTGTATGGAAGATATCGACAAGGATTTTGTGAACAAAGTGCAAAAGGGCGATATCATCACGGCTGGGTTTAACTTTGGCTGCGGTTCTTCCCGTGAACACGCGCCTATCGCTATCAAGGAAAGCGGTATCTCGCTTGTAATTGCAAGAAGCTTTGCGCGTATTTTCTACCGCAACGCAATCAACATCGGGCTTGCCATTGTGGAATGCCCCGAAGCGGTAGACGGTATTAAGGACGGCGATATCGTGGAAGCCGATTTGGATAACGGCGTCATTTACAACCGCACCAGCGGTGCGTCGTTCAAAACGCAGCCGTTCCCCCCGTTTATCCAAAAAATTATTGAAAACGGTGGGCTAGTGGCTTCTATTCAAAAGGGCGACATCTAAAACGACGTATAAGCGTCGCAATCCCACGTTAACCTTGCGTTTTCCCTTGTCGCGCACGCTTTAGTACGCTCCCTGCGGGAAAGCCGCGGCTGCCTTGGCTTGCTCGCTTCTCCGCCGTTTTGCAAAAGCGCAAATTAGACTACATTTTACGCATTTCTTAAAAAATGACGCTACCATGTACGGGGTGAAGGTATGAAACGTAACTGGCACTGGATAGAACTGATAGGGTTTGACAACACGCTGCCCGATTTTGGCGTGGAAGCGTTTTTATCGCGCTTAGCGGAAGCACCCGAAGGTATTTCCATTTTATTTTCCAACCTTGATTTCGTCAATGCCTTTCGCGCGGACGAAAAGGAATTTTTCTTGCGCCCCTGCGATTGCTCGTACGACGGGCATCCGTTCGGGGAAGAACACGCGCGCCAAGCGTGGACGAACGTACAGCTAAAAGCGCTTATAAAAACGTTGCAAGCGCGTGATATCAAGGTCGTCTTTTCCATTTTTAATTATGCCGTATATCATGACGAAAACGGACAAACGGTAGTTTCGTCTTTTGCAAGCGAACATCCACAGCTTTTTAATTACAATCAAAATTTCCAAAAATCCACCACGTTAAATTTTGCAAAAACCATGCAAGGCGGCGGTTTGTACGGGGCATATTTTGTCGAAAAATTAAAGCAAGTTATCGATTATTATGGGTTTGACGGCGTACAGCTTGCCGATGGGATTTCCCACTCGCGCCCGTCTATCGAAAACGGGGATTTTACCGACGAAATCGTGGGGCAGTTTAGACAATGGTTGCAAAACAACGGCAAAAACGTATCGAAAAAATTATGTGACGTCGGCGACGACGTAGAAAAATACCGCGTAAGGCGCAAGTATATCCTGCGCAATTTATATTTTGAGTTTTTGCTCTTTACCGATGCTTGCTATCAACAATTTTACGATTGTCTGTATGCAAAGGTCGATCCAAAAAAATATATCATCATCTTAAACACCTTTTGGACGCGCGATCCCTTTGAAGCGTTTTATCGCTATGGCGTAGATTATCGAACGGCGTATCACAAGGACGTGTATGCGTTTATGATAGAGGACGTGTCGCCCAACTATCCGGTGCTAATGAAAAACGATCGGGGCGGCGTCACGCCTTGTATGAAAGACGTCAAATACAGCCATTATGAGTTTTTCACTATGCAAACCTTTCTAAAAGCGCTGTTGCCGCAGGCAAAATTTGTTTCTTTGTCCGCTGTTCGCGACACGCAGGAACAATGGAACGCTATCCACGATACGACGAACGAATTGACGCGCGCTATCTATCGACGGGAAAACTGTAAAATTTTTCACGACGGTCAATGGATGAATTGCTCTTCCGCACCCTTTTATTGCCTTTCGGACGGTGTGCCTGCGCACGACTGGGCGCTTATGAACAAGCTTGAAAATAGGCGCGCGGAGAATGTTTGCGGCGTGTTGGGGTATACCTACTTCTATGCACGCGACGCAGTGAAAAAAGAAGTGCAAGCGTATGCGAAAACCCGTGTATATACAGCGCAAAAAACGGTGAACGAGCTGTTAAAATGCGGCGCGCAAATTTGCGGTGCGGTAACGCCTGAAAGCGTGCAAGACCTTTCTTCGCCTATCCTTGCGCTTTTCCCTGAAAATTATTCGCAAGAAGAACAACAGGCGTTGCTTGCCAGCAAAGCTCCCACCGTTATTCTTTCGTATAAGCAAGCGTATGGGCAAGAGCTTTACCGCGGAAACGTTATCCTTTCGGTGCGCAACGCATCGTTTGCCTTGACGGACGAACAGATACAAGCTTTGCGCAGTGTGGATACGTGGAAGCGTTGCAATAAAATTGCGGAAAATGCAAACGGCGCGGTGTGGACTTCGCCCTTGCGTTATCAAGAGTGGAACGAACGGTTTTTGCGACGGTTAAGCGCGATTTTGAACGCGTGGGCAGGCGCGCCCAACGTAGTGGAAGAACAAGCGTGCGAGTGTAAAATTACCACCTTCCAAACGGGCGAAAATCGTTTCGTTATGCTGGTGAGCAACGATGAATACTGGGTGTCGCGACCGAAGATTAGCTTTCCCAAACCTTTGCAAAGCGTAAAATCGCTTACCAAATACGCAGGGTATCGCGTTCCCGTTTATAAAAACAGTTTTTTCCCCAAGGTTGCGCCAAGAAGTATGGAAATCATAGAAATAGAAACACAAAAATGAGCTACCCAGGTATGAGGTGAAAGTATGAAAACATATAAAATAGCATTATTAAAAGGGGACGGCATCGGCCCTGAAATCGTAGACAGCGCGGTGCGCGTATTGCAAGCGGTGGGCGAAAAATATGGTCTGTCCTTTGCGTTTACGCCGTATCTTATCGGCGGCTGCGCCATCGACGCATGCGGCGAACCTTTGCCCAAAGCAACGGTGGACGGCTGTCTTGCAAGCGATAGCGTGTTGCTCGGCGCGGTAGGCGGCCCGAAGTGGGACAATTTAGCAGGCAATATGCGCCCTGAAAAAGCGCTTTTGGGGATTCGCGCGGCGATGGGGCTTTTCACCAACCTGCGCCCTGCAAAATTATATCCTGCGCTCAAAGACGAATGTCCTTTGCGTGCGGATATCGTAGAAAACGGCTTTGATATTATGATTGTCCGTGAGCTTACGGGCGGTATCTATTTTGGCGAACGCGGTTATCGCGAAGGCAAGTACGGCGAAGAAGCGTATGACACGGAAGCGTACAGCCGTATGGAAATCGAGCGTATTGCGCGCGTAGCGTTTGAAACGGCAAGAAAGCGCAAGAAGAAATTGACCAGCATCGATAAGGCGAACGTGTTGGAAACCTCCCGTTTATGGCGTAAAATCGTGCACGAAATTGCGGCGGAATATCCCGACGTGGAAGTGCAGGATATGCTTGTCGACAACGCGGCGATGCAGCTTGTGAGAAACCCGTCGCAATTCGACGTAATTGTAACCAGCAATATGTTCGGGGATATTTTATCCGACGAAGCTTCGCAAATCACGGGCTCTATCGGTATGTTGCCGTCGGCGTCTTTGTCGGGCGGTACGCGCGGTTTGTACGAGCCCATCCACGGCTCTGCACCCGATATTGCAGGAAAAAATATCGCCAACCCGATCGCAACCATTTTATCGGCGGCTATGATGCTCTTATACGCTTTTGACGAAAAGCAAGCTTCGCAAGCGATTGTCGACGCGGTGGATAAAGTGTTAAACGACGGGTATCGCACGGCGGATTTGGCGCACGGAAAACCTGCGCTTTCCACAGTGGAAATGACGGATAAAATTATTGAAAATATATAAAGAGAAATTATGAAAAACAACAAAGTGCAACAACTGTATAGCAAGCTGTGCTTAACCAGCGTTTTGCAGGGCGTAACCAAGCACGCGCTGTTTGAAAAGTTTTTTGTTTACTGTGAAACGCCTGCAAGCGATAAGGCAAGCAAGCGTAAGGCGTACGCGGCGTTCGTGGCGGAAATTTACACCCACGGCGGCAACGTTACCAAGCTTGTGGAAAAGCTTATATACGAAGACGAAAACGTGTACGTAAAGGCGGCGGCGAACGGCCAAACGCCTGCGGACGCGATTTGTCAAGCGGTGCAAAAGGAGCTGGCGGCGTTTGGAGAATTTGCTGGTTTGACCGTGCAAGATTTCGCGCTGGATATGGGCGAAGATGCCGACGATTTGCCGTCCTTTGACAGCGAATATATCCAGCTTGCGTTGCGCTATGAAAAACGCTTGCGTGACGTGAAAAAATACGGCTACGGCATATTCTCTTCGCAGGGGATGTTCCGTTTGTCCGACGAAAAGCAAATTCAACCGATTGCCAGCGCCGATAAGGTGAGTATGGACGATTTTATCGGCTATGAGCAGGAGCGCGAACAGGTGGTAGCCAACACGCGCGCGTTTATCGAAGGGAGACACGCGGCGAACGTGCTTTTGTGCGGCGACGCAGGCGCAGGCAAATCTTCGACGGTAAAAGCGGTGGCAAACGCCTTTTTCAAGGACGGTATACGCCTGATTGAAATTAGAAAAGACCAGCTTTCCCTTTTGCCGCTCGTGATGTCGAAAATTGTCGGCAACCCCTTGAAGTTTATCATTTTTATCGACGATTTGTCTTTTAACCGCAGCGACGATAATTTCAGTATGTTAAAAGCGGCTTTGGAAGGTTCGGCAAGCGCAAAGGCGGAAAACGCCGTTATTTACGCGACCAGCAACCGCCGTCATATTATAAAAGAAAGCTTTGGCGACAGAGAAGGCGACGACGTGCATAGAAACGATACGCTGCAAGAAACGCTTTCCCTTTCCGAACGGTTCGGGTTGGTGGTATTGTTCTCCAAACCCAACAAAATTTTGTATTTACAAATTGTAAAAGAGCTTGCTAAAAAATACGGCGTGGATATGGAAGAAAGCGCGTTGGAAACGCAGGCGGAAGCGTTTGCGATTAGAAAGGGCAACCGCAGCGCGCGTTGCGCAGAACAGTTCGTACAAAGCTTATTATAAGACGGTACGGCTAAAAAATAGCGAGCAAAAGTAAAAACGATGGGGGCAGGTATGCGACGAACGGTAAAATCTGCCCGTAGCAAGGAGAAAATATGTTGACGATTGATAACGTGTATAGAGCCAGCAACGCGCTCAAAGACGTGGTGAGAAAGACGGACGTTTTATATGCGCCTAAGCTGTGCCCGGGGGCGGATTTGTACTTAAAAACGGAAAATTTACAAATCACGGGTTCGTTCAAGGTGCGCGGCGCGTATTATAAAATGACGCAGCTTACCAAAGAAGAAAAGGCTCGCGGCGTAATTGCCTGTTCGGCAGGTAACCACGCGCAAGGCGTGGCGTTGGCGGCGCAAAAGAACGGAATTAAAGCGGTAATTTGCTTGCCCGACGGCGCGCCCATTTCCAAGGTGGAAGCGACGAAAAGCTACGGCGCGGAAGTGTGCCTTGTGGAAGGCGTGTACGACGACGCGTATAAAAAGGCGTTAGAGCTTCGCGATGAAAAAGGCTACACCTTTATTCACCCGTTTGACGATGAAGACGTAATCGCAGGGCAGGGTACGATTGCTTTGGAGCTTATCGAACAAATTCCCGATTTAGACGCAGTGCTCGTGCCTATCGGCGGCGGCGGCTTGATTTCGGGTATTGCCTACACCATCAAAACCATCAATCCGCGCGTAAAAGTGTACGGCGTACAGGCAAGCGGCGCGCCGTCCATGAAAAAGTCGGTGGATAGCGGCGAAAAGCAGGAGCTTGCGTCCGTTTCCACGATAGCCGACGGTATCGCGGTGAAAAAGCCCGGGGATAATACGTTTAAGCTGTGCAGTCAATACGTAGACGAAATCGTAACGGTGACGGACGACGAAATTTCCGCGGCGATTTTGGCGCTTATGGAACAGCACAAGCTGGTCACCGAAGGCGCAGGGGCAGTGCCCGTGGCGGCGGCAATGTTTAGAAAAATAGATTTGCAGGGCAAAAAAGCGGTGTGCTTGCTTTCGGGCGGGAATATCGACGTGACCATTTTATCGCGCGTTATCAAGCGTGGGCTTTTGATGTCGGGCAGAAACTGCCAGCTTATGATTGAGCTTATGGATAAGCCCGGACAACTGAAAAACGTGTCGCGCATTATCGCCGATTTGGGCGGTAACGTGACCAGCGTACACCACGAACGCGCCAACGAAGGTTCGGACGTCAACGGTTGCTATTTACGCATCTTGTTGGAAACGCGTAACTTTGCGCATATCGAAGAAATTAAAAAGGCATTGACCGATTACGGTTTCAAATTGCTTTGATGGGATAAACATACGAAAAAGGAGAAAAAGAATATGCAAATCAAGAAAGTAGTAACGGTAAAAGCACCTGCGGCAATCGGGCCGTATTCACAAGCCATCGTTTGCGGTGATATGGTATACACGTCGGGACAAATTCCCCTTAATCCCTTGACGGGCAAAGTGGATACGGAAACTATTGAAGCGCAAACACGGCAGGTTATGCAAAATTTGGGCGCAGTGCTGCAAGCGGCAGGCAGCGGTTTTGAAATGGCGGTAAAAACCACTTGTTTCCTTGCTGATATCAATGATTTTGCGGCGTTTAACTCCGTGTACTCGGAATATTTTACCACGAAACCTGCAAGAAGCTGCGTGGCGGTGAAAGATTTGCCTAAGGGCGTAAAGGTGGAAGTGGAAGTGATTGCCGCATTGAAGTAAGGGCAAAAACAGACGAAGAGTATGAAAAACGGGCTGAGAGAAAATCGGCCTGTTTTTTATTGCCGAAAAAAGTTGCGCTATACGTATTGACAAACGCATAAATGCGTGTTATAATAACATACAGGGCTTAGAAAGCCCTGCGCACGTATAGAAACAAACGGTTAAGTGATAAGGGGTAAACATGAAGAAGCATACAATAAGCCAAATTGTGTTGCGCTGTCAACAGTGCGGCTGTCCCGTACGTATTTTGCCGGGAATTTATCAGCTTGCAACGGGCAACGTGACGGTGTCGGCGCTTCGGGAAGTGGAAATCAGCGATTTGCTTGGCCGCGAGCAGGTGCAAGTCAATTTAGACGAAGTGATGGGGTACATTGAAAACAAAACGGTGCTGGTGACGGGCGGCGGCGGTTCTATCGGTAGTGAGCTTTGCCGTCAAATTGCCGCGCATAATCCCAAAACCTTGATTATTTTGGATATCTACGAAAATAATGCGTATGAAATCGAGCAGGAGCTCAAACGCAAACGCCCGTCGTTAAGCGTATTGACCTTGATTGCAAGTGTGCGTGAAGAAAAGAAGATGCGCGACGTGTTTGATAAATACCGTCCGCAAATCGTATTCCACGCGGCGGCGCATAAGCACGTGCCGCTGATGGAAAGCAGCCCCTGCGAAGCGGTGAAAAACAACGTATTCGGCACTTGGAACGTGGCAAAATGCGCCGACGAATTTAAGGTGGAAACGTTCGTGCTTATCTCTACCGATAAAGCCGTCAACCCCACCAACATTATGGGCGCAACCAAGCGTATTTGTGAAATGCTGATTCAAACGATAGGCAAAAACAGCGCGCACACCAAGTTTGTAGCGGTACGCTTTGGCAACGTGCTTGGCTCTAACGGGTCGGTAATTCCTTTGCTCCGCCAACAAATTCAAGAAGGCGGGCCGGTTACCGTTACGCATAAGGATATTATCCGCTATTTTATGACGATACCCGAAGCGGTGTCGCTGGTGTTGCAAGCAGGCGCATACGCAAAGGGCGGACAAATTTTCGTGCTGGATATGGGCGAACCCGTGAAAATTTACGATTTGGCGTATAACCTTATCAAGCTGTCGGGCTTAGAACCCAACGTGGATATCGATATCGTTTGCACGGGCTTACGGCCTGGGGAAAAATTATACGAAGAACGGCTTATGAAGGAAGAAGGGTTGACGTCTACGCCCAACGGGCTTATCAATATCGCCCGTCCCATTCCCTTGGACGAAACGCAGTTTTTCTCCACCTTGGATATTTTATGCAAGCAAGCGTTTGAAGAAACGGACGATATGAAAACGTCAGTGAAAAAGCTTGTGCCTACCTATACGGTGGACAAGCACGACGCCGTGGCAGATTTTTTCAAGGAACAATGTAAACAAACGGACGAACAAGCAGGGTAAATTATGATACTTTCATTGCGAAAAAAATACCAACAAATGCAGGAAAGCGCGCGCGTACAAGCGTTGCAGCGTTTTTTATCCGGCCGCCTTTTTTTGGCGGTCTTAACTGCTTTGGTTATTATTTCGCAAGCGTTTGGCTTGGATATGCTTGGCATCACCGCGCTTTGCTTGACGGTGGTGCTTGTTTGTTTGCTTGGCAAAGACACTACGCCTGCTATCCCTGCCGTGTGTTTGATTTTGTTTTGCGTGTCCTTAAAGAACAGCCCTTGGGCGCCTGCGTCGTCGGTGACTTTCGTGGATGGGGGGTACATAATCGGCGAACCTGCGCCGTTTTTCACTTCTAACGCGTTTTGGATTTTCGTATTGATAGCCGGTTCGTTGATTGCGTTATCGGCAATCTTCCGCGTGGTCGTTTCGGGAAATATGCGAAGAGTGTACAAGCGCAACGCCGTGTTTGCAGGTATTGCTTGTTTGAGTGCGTCCTTTTTGCTGGGCGGTGCGTTTTCGCAAAGCTGGCAAATAGACGATTTGTGGGCGGGCTTTTTACAGGCGGCAACTTTCTTTTTTATATACGTATTTTTTGCTG
The DNA here is from genome assembly GCA_045533485.1 of Candidatus Scatosoma sp. Classification (GTDB taxonomy): domain Bacteria; phylum Bacillota; class Clostridia; order Christensenellales; family Borkfalkiaceae; genus Scatosoma. The sequence continues at coordinate 16,386 of JAZSHX010000043.1, forward strand.
CTACGTTAGATGAAAAAACGTGCACGCTCAATTATATCGCCGACGTAATGATTTGCGGTATGTGCTGTATGCTCACGGCGATTGCTTGCGCGTATATTCGCAATATTCCCCTGTTTGCAGAAGGATTAGTCCACAAAATGGAAGTGGTGACGGTGGCAGGCTGGGGCGGCACGAACGCCATCGGGCTGTATTTAACGCTGACGCTTTGCGCGTGCTTTTATAAAATGGCGAAAGCGAAAAACAGGTGGAAATGGGCGTGGAGCGCAGTGCTGTTCGTCGCGCTTGTTGCCACGGCGCTCTCCCTTTGCCGCACGGCGATTGTTTTGGAAGTGGTTGTGTTTGCGGTTGGAAGCGTGTGCTTGCTTTGCGATAAGAAAAACCGCTATTCTATGCTTTGTACGCTTATCGTGTTCTTGGGGATATTCGGCTCGGTGTTTGCGTATAAATACGAATATATTATGGAGCATTTCATCACGCCTTGGACGAAAGGGGATTTGAATACTCTGCTCACGGGGCGCATCGATATATGGAAGCGTTACGTGGAGTATTTCAAGCAAAATCCTTTGCTGGGCGCAGGGTTTTTGGCGGATAAGGAACAATGGATTTTAACGGAAGTTATGGATCCCGAAAGCGGATTAAATTTATTTGCCGTTTCCGCGCATAATATTTTGTTGCAGGCGCTTGGCGGCAGCGGTGTCGTGGGCTTGCTGTGCTTGATGGGGCATTTGCTTTCCGTGGCGTGGGTGGTGCTTAAACACCGTAAAACGCCGCAAATTTTCCTTTCTCTTGCGCTGTGCGTGTTTATGATTATGGGCATGGTCGACACTGTGTTTTACGCCACGCAATTTACCTTTTTGTATTTGGTGATCGTGCTTGCTTTACAGTTAAACGTTTGGCGAACGGATAAGGAAAAACGCCAAGCTGTACTTGCGGAAAAGGACAAGGACGAAAGCTATAAGCCGCGCGTAGTGTTCCCGTACGTGGAAGCAGGGCTAGGGCATATTATGCCGATGCGTTCGCTTGCCGACGCGTTTGAAAGCAAATACGGCGACAAATGCGAAGTGGTGCGTTCGCAGTTTTTTACCGAAAGCGGCTCGTGGGCGATGCGACGCTTTGAGTACGTGTTAAAACGCGGCGCAACCAGCTATGCGAAAACGGCTTCGACCAGCCGTTTGCATATGTTTCTTATGCACACGTTCGCGCCGTGGATAGCGTCGCGCGCGATTATGGACTGGTACGTCATCGGCGCAGGCAGGGCGGCGCGCAAGCATTTGAAAACGCTGAACGCGGATATGGTGGTAAGCACCCACTGGGCAACGTCATATTATGCGGAAAATACCGTGCCGAAGCCCATCAACGTCAGCTATATTCCCGACGCGCAAATCGTTGAATTTTGCCGTTATCCGTGTGACGCGGTGCTGATTTCCAAACGCCCTGGGTATGAGCGTGCGTTGAGAAAACATAAGCTTAGATTTCATCAAGAAAATTTGTTTTTAGTGCCGTTTGCTATTCGCGAAGAAGCACTTGCTATAGAGCAGGATAAACGCGCTTTGCGTAAAAATTTCGGTTTAGACGAAGAGAAGCTGACGGTCGTTTTGATGGAAGGCGGTTATGGATACGGAAAGCTGGAAGAGCTTGCCGTGCGCCTGATACAGGAAGATTTGCCCATCAATTTAATCGTAGTTTGCGGTAAAAATCAACAAGCATACGAACGCTTATGCGCGATGCAGGCAGGCGCGAACACGTGTGTACGTATAGACGGCTTGTGTGAGCCGCTTGCGTATTTGGCGGCGGCGGACGTACTTGTGGGGAAAGGCGGTGCGTCTACGCTTGCCGAAGCCACGTATTTCGGCTTGGCGATGATTGTCAACCGTTTTTCGACAATCGTGGAAAAGGACAATGCAGAATATTATATATCGCACGTGAAAAATGCGTTGGGAATTACGCAAACGGACGCAGTGCTTACGAAAATCAAAGCGTGGTGCGAAAACGATGCGGAGCTTTTGCAAATGCAGGAAAACGCGCGAAAGGAAAAGGACAATTACGGCAGTGAGAAAACAGCGGATTTGTTGTACAATTTGTTGAGCAAACGCTATCCGTCGTTAAAAAACAAATAAACGAAAACGCCCCTTGCAACGCAAGGGGCGTACATATTTATAAGGGAGAAACGTCCGTAATTTTTCCGTCAAGCAAAGCGATTTGAAAATACCGCACCTGATATAAGCGTTCGGCTTTTTTATATACCAAGCCGCAAACGGTGGGGGTATCCGTCAAAACGACGGACGAAAATTCGCCTAAATATTTGTGCAAGCTACTCTCTTGCGTTTGCAGTTCTTCGCTTAGCATTTGCGTAAAATCCGCGCCGATACGCACGCTTTCAAAAAACGCATAACCCAGCATCGCGGTTTTTTCATCGGCTTGCATTGTTTCCCGTGTGCGTTTTAAGGTATATTGCGTGCGCGTGAGCGTATCGCCCTGCGCCTGCCATTGACTTTCAGCGGCAAATCCAAGCGCGTTGGAGACTGGCGCTGTGATGTAAAGGATATCGTTTTCCACGCGAAAATCAGCGGCTTTTTCTTGTAAAACACATTCGCCCTTTTTGGTATATATGTAAAGCAGTTCGGGAGAGCGAAACAGGCAAAAATCCTGCCAAAAGGTAACGGTGCAATCGCAAAAGGACGGGGGCAGGTACGCAATCATCACCTTTTCAAGCGTTTGAAAGGTGGCTTGCACTTCGCCTTGGGAAAATACGGTTACGACAAAATTTTCCTGCTGGGCTTGCGTAATAATTTTCAAGCGTGTATCGCGCGTGGGAAAGGCGTGTGCGTAAATGGCAAGCGCGTCGCCGCAAAGGTACACGTCGCACCCGTCGGGGGGCGTAAACAAAATATCTTCCGTTAAAAAGAAGCAAAGGGGCAGACCGTTTTGCGGCGTGAAGCAAACGCAAAGTTTGTCTTTCAAGCAAACTTCCGCAAACTTTTCAAATTTGTCGGTGACGCCAAAATACGCGCCGTTGATGGTCAAAGCGCAGGGCGTAGCGGATAAAAAATACACTTTCATAATTTACTTATATTCTTTTTTTAGAAAAAAATGTATAAAATAAAAAAATCCGTCGATAATTTTGATGAAAACGAAAAAAATCGGAGGATAATTATGAACAAAATCAACGGTTACACGGAAGAAGAAGCCAAAACTTTGGTGGAATATATAAAAGACGGCAAAAGCCGCGGAAAAACGCTTACCTATTTATTTGAAACGTACGGCAGACAATACGGCAGGGCAAAGGGCAGTGTGCGCAATTATTATTACGCGCTGATGAAAAACGCAAGCGGCGATGAGCGCATCGTGCGTCTTTTGGACGGTTCGCATTTGTCGGTGGAAAAAATCCGTGAATTTTCTCAGGAAGAAACGGATAGCGTGCTCAAAAGTATTTTGCAGGAAAAAAGCAAGGGCATTTCCGTGCGCAGGGCGATTTTTAACCTTGCCGGCGGCGACGATAAGCTGATGCTGCGCTTGCAAAATAAATACCGCAATACCTTGAAAAAAGAGCCCGAACGTATTGCGTTGCTTGCGCAAAATATGGGGCTTACGGAAGAAGCGGAAAAGGCGCGTTCGTATGTAAACGGCGCGGAGAAAAAACAAGAGCGCGTCAAGCCCGACCAAGAATTTTTGCGCAGACGGCTTGAAAATGAAATCAACGCCTTGTACGACCGTCTTGCGCAGGCGTTAAAGACGGAAAACGAACGCTTGCGCGCGGAAAACGAAAAATTGAAAGAACGCTTACAAAACGGCTAATGAAAACGACCGACGTTGTTTCGTCGGTCGTTGCTTTTATGCTTCGGCAGGTGCAGGTTTTTTCACGCGGGACTTTTTGGATTTTTCCGCCTTTTCCGCTTTGGTCGGTTGTTTTTCTTCGTCCATCGCGTCCATCGTTTTATCCATCATCGCGTCGATTTTTTCCTGCATTTCCTTTTGGCCCTTTTTGACAAGCGTACGTACTTTGTAATTATTCGATACAAGCACCGCGCCGATTACGCCGCCCATCAAAAGCCCGATGGCAAATTTTTCCATAACTCCTCCTTACAAGCAAAAGCTGCTTTTATAAAGGCAGTATGTGAGAAAATACAAGCATTTATGCGCAGTGACAGTAAAAAAACAAAGGGGCAGGTATGCGATTATTCTAATTCCATCGCTTCTTCGCTGTTTTCAAACTGTTCGTATTGATGGCAAAATTCCGCAAACACTTCGTCCATAAGCTGGTCGTCTTCGATGGTGCAAAGGCGTTTGTCGTCGCCTTCGCCAACCAAGTGAAAAATCACCACTTCGTCTTCTTCGTCTTCCGTTTCGGGTTCTGCCTTTTGGAAGAAGCAATACCATTGACCGCGGTATTCAATCGTGCCGATGTGTAAATAGTTTTCTACGTTGCCGTCTTCGTCTTCTAGCTCCATGATGCGGTCTTGTTCGTCGTCGTAAAATTCGTCCATAAGTTCTTTATCCATAACTTTCTCCTTGTTTTGTTTTTTGATTTTTGCCAAGTACCCGTCCAAAATATAGGACGCGGCAATCGAATCAATCGTCTTTTTTCTGTTTTCACGCTTGACGCCGCCCATAATTTGCGTGTCGCGCGCTTGCATCGTCGTAAAGCGTTCGTCTTCCAGCACAATGGGAATATCCGTTGCTTGCTTCAAAGCGTCGATAAACCGCGCGGTTTTGTCCGTTTGCACGCTGTCCGTGCCGTCGAAATTGACGGGCATACCGCACACGATTACGCCCACGCCGCGTTCTTTGGCTATGTTTGCAATTGCCAAAACGTCCGCTTTGAAATTTCCCGTGCGGAAATACGTGTCGCAAGGCATAGCGTATTCGTTGAACGGATCGCTGATAGCAACGCCGATTCGTTTATCGCCTATATCAAAGGCAATGGCTCTTTTTTGTATCATACCCTTATTATAACACAAAACCTTTCGCCCGTAAACCGTTTCAAGGGGAAAAAATGCAAACAACCCAAGAAAATTTCCGTAAAAGTGTTGACTTTCCCCTAAAAAGGGCGTATAATAACAGTTGGTAATACTCAAAAGGAGTGCAAGTTAGGAAAAATGACGATGCGTCGATAAGGAAAAAACGGTGAAATAGCGGAAAGCCCGAAACAAAGGGTGTTTTTTCGCTTGCGTTTTTTTCTCAAATCGACGGATACGACATCGTTACATAGGGCAACTGTGCTCATTTTACGTGTGCGAAGACGAAATCCGTCCTTTGGCACACGTTATTTTTTTGGAGAAAAGGAAAATGGAGAAAATATTTTACGGATTAAAAAAGCACTGGTTGTCGCTGGCGGTTACTTTTATTTTGTACGTACTTTCCACGCTTTGCGCAGTGGCTTTGCCTACGCTGATGACCAGCGTGGTGGATAACGGTATCAACGCGCGCGATATGGCGTTTATTTACAAGGCGTGCTTGATGATGGGCGCGGTCACGCTGTTGGACGTGGCGTTTACGGTGCTGGGTGCGTTTTTCGGCAATCGCGCCATTTTGTCGTTCAATGCAGGGCTGAAAGAACGGGTGTTTGAAAAGATAGTTTCTATGCCGCCAAAACAGTTAAAGAAATTCCGCACGGGCGCGCTGTTGACAAGGTCGATTGACGACGTGGATCGTATCGGGGACGTACTGGGCACGCTGTTTACGATGCTTGCAACGCTGCCGATTACGCTGATTGCCGGTTGTGTGCTTGCCTTTCGTAAATCCGCCTTGCTTGCCGCCGTGCTGCTGGCGTTTACGCCCGTGGTGTTTTTGGTGATATTTTTATGCGGTCGCAACACGCATAAGCACTGGACGATTGCCGAAGAGCAAATCGATGAGCAAAACGCGCTGATTCGTTCGCGGCTTACGGGCATACGCATCGTCCGTGCGTTCAATAGAGAGCAAACGGAGCAGGAAAAGATAGAAAAGGCGACGCGGCTGATGTCGAAAAGTATGGTGCGCGGTAATATGCGCGCGGAGCTGATTGCGCCCATTTCCATGTTCGTTTTGAACGTGGCTACGGTGTTGATCGTGTTCATCGGCGCAAAGCAAATCACCGCGCCCGACACGTTGCTTACGGCAGGCGGCATTTTGGCGGTGATTGAATACGTGGGAATGATTACGATGGGGATTTTGAATATTTCGTACTTTTTGTCGGAAATTCCCAGATTTAGAACCAACTGCAAGCGCGTGGCGGAAATTTTATCGGCGGACGACGAAAACGACGGCTATAAGGAACAGCCGCTTGACGCAGACGGCAGCGTTCGCTTTGAAAACGTCGGGTTTTCGTACGTGCAAGACAGGTTGGCAATTCAAGGCGTCACGGCGGAAATAAAGGCAGGGGAAACGGTTGCGTTTATCGGCGGTACGGGCGCAGGGAAAAGTACGCTGGTGCGGCTTTTATGCGGACTTGACCAGCCCACGCAGGGAAAAATTTTCTTTGGGAATACGGACATTTCCGCGCTCTCACCCAAGAGTATACGCAAATACGTTTCCTGCGTGAAACAGCGCGACGTGGTGTTTTCGGGCGCGCTCAAACACAGCGTAGGCGCGGCAGGGGAATACGCGGACGAAGAAATCGTTTGCGCGCTTGCCGACGGGCAAATGGGCGGCTTTTTGCAGGAAAAGCAAGAAGGGCTGGATTTTATGATACGCGAACGGGGCGGCAATTTTTCGGGCGGACAAAAGCAACGCGTCACGATAGCGCGCGCACTGTTGAAAGACGCGGCGGTGTATATCTTCGACGACAGCTTTTCCGCGCTGGACTTTTTAACGGAATCGCGTTTGCGCGCAAAGCTCAATGAACGCCTGCGCGGTAAAACGAAGATTATCGTTACGCAACGCGTTTCCACGGCGCGGAGCTGTGATAAAATTTTCGTGTTCGATCAAGGCCGCTTGCTTGCCGTAGGGCGGCACGATGCACTGTTAAACGATTGCGCCGTGTATAAAGAAATTTACTTATCGCAAACGGGGGAAGAAATACAATGAAAACGGTAAAAAAGAAAAAAGACGGCGCACTGTGGGCGCTGAAACGTATGGTAAGCGATTTATCGACAATCCGTCGCTGGCTGTTTGCCATTTTCCTTTGCGCGTTCGGCGTGATTGCGTGTAATATTATCGAGCCCAAGCTGTTGGGCGGTTTGATAGGACAAATCAGCGATTACGCCGTGTACGGCGGCGACAGCGCAAGCTTTTTAAGCGGTTTGCAAAAGCCCATGCTGTTGTTGCTTGTCACGTATGCTTGCTACGGCTTATTTTCGTGGGGCAAGGCGTTTTTTATCAACAACGCCATGACTAACAAAATTACGGCAGGCAAACGCATACAGCTTTCGGGAAAAATACAACGCTTGCCCTTGTCGTATTTAGACAACAAAACGACGGGCGATATCATTTCCTTGGTACATAAAAACGTGGGGGAGATGGGCGGCAATATCCACGAAACCATCGACGTTGTGATTATGGGCGGCTTGCAAATCGTGGCGATGGCGGTAATGATGCTTTATGAAAACGCTATGATTGCGACGATGGTGCTGCTTCTCACGCCGTTATCCGCAGTGCTGTCTACCGTGATTGCGAAAAAGAGTGCGAAAGCGTACGACAAGCTTTGGGACGAATACGACGAAATGTACGCGTATGCGGAAGAAACGTACGGGGGCTTGGAAACGGTCAAAAACTTCGGTATGGAAGAAAAGCGGTGTTTGGAATACGCGCAAATCAGCCAAAAGCTTGCCAAAACCAGCAACCGCGCCAACTTCCTTTCCGCGTTGGTACAGCCCGTTGTCGGGCTTGTCAATCACCTGTCCTTTATCGCAGTTTGTCTTTTGGGCGGCTATCTTGCCGTCCACGGCAAAATGAGCGTTGGGGCGGTAGTGACGATCGTGTTGTATTCCAAAAACTTTTCCACGCCGCTGATGCTGATTGCCAACGGATTTTCGTCCGTACAGCTGTTGGGTTCGTCCGCGAAAAAGGTATATGCGTTTTTGGACGAAGAAGAAATGCCCGTGCAAACGGACGGCTTTGCCGAGCCCGTGCAGGGCGACGTTGTTTTTCAGGACGTCGATTTTGCGTACGTGCAGGATAAGCCTGTTATTCAAGGGCTTTCCTTGACGGCTTCGGCAGGGCAAAAAATCGCGATTGTAGGGCCTACGGGCGGCGGTAAAACGACGCTGGTCAATTTATTGATGCGCTTTTACGAACCGCAAAAGGGGCACGTTTATATCGACGGGCAGGATATTGCAAATATCCGCAAGGAAACGTTGCGCGATAACGTGGCGATGGTGTTGCAGGACACGTGGCTGTTTGACGGTACGGTGGCGGAAAATATAGCGTACGGCAAAGCAGACGCTACCAAGGAAGAAGTGGAAAATGCGGCAAAATCTGCCTATGCGGATGCGTTTATTCGCTTGCTGCCAAACGGCTACGATACGGTGCTTTCCGATGCAACGGCACTGTCGGGCGGACAAAAGCAGCTGCTTACGATTGCGCGTGCGTTTTTATCGAATAAGCGTATTTTGATTTTAGACGAAGCGACGTCGGACGTGGATACGCGCACGGAAGTGTACATACAAAAAGCCATGCGTAAACTGCAAGCGAACAAAACCTGTTTTATCATCGCACACCGCCTGTCTACCATCGTGCACGCGGATAAAATCGTGGCGGTGGATAACGGAAAAATCGTCGACGTAGGCACGCACGAAGCGTTGCTTGAAAAGGGCGGTTTTTATGCAAGCCTTTGGCGCAGTCAATACGCGGAAAACGCTTGACATATTCGTTGAATGGGAGTATAATGATAAAAAGCAAAAAGGAGTGTAACTATGAGAGTATTCAAAAAGCTTTTATCGTTCGTTTTGCTGGGGTGTACACTGTTTTCTCTTGTCGGTTGTGGCAAAGTAGGCGGCTTTATAACGAACGAATACATAAACGGCGAACGCGTTTCCGGTCAAGCAGAGTGGAAGGCGGCGTGTAAAAAAATGCAACAGGATATCAAAACGCAAGCTTTTGAAATGCAAGTGGAAGGCGTTTTCAACGTTTCCCTTTTTAATGCGAAAGGCGCATTTAAGGCGGTAAGCAACGGTGCGCCCCAAGACGGGATTTCGGCGATTGAATTGACGACGGAAGAAAAATTCCCTTTGAAGTCAAAAAATGAGAACGAAGCACTTGTGATGTATCAAGATAAAAACAATATGCAAATTAGCTATGAAAAGGACGGTAAGCGCGTTGGTTACAAAGGGAAAGAGCATTTGGAAGATTTCCTGCAAGGCGAATACGGTACTTGCTATGCGTCTTATCTGCTTGCGAATACTTTAATGTACGAGGTGTTAGAATATTCCTACGAGTACTTCTCGTATGATGCGTCAAGCAGGGCGTATGTTTTGGACGAGAAAGCGATAACGCAAGAAGATTTAGACAAATCGGGATATGAAATTGAATTGAAAGAAGTTGATTTCAAGGTTTGGATTTGCGATGGAAAAGTGGAAAAGATAATATTTGAAGCGGAAGCGCAATCGAACGAATTTTTGAAAGGCATTATGGTGGAAGCGTCGGCGGTTGGGCAATTCAAGTGGTTGGATTGACAAACAAGCGAACGGTTTTTTGGGTATAATTTCAAAAATAAACAAACAGGGTGTGTTGCAAAAACGGCGACGCACCCTTTATTTTTAATAAAAAATAACAAAAATTCTCAAAAAAAGCAGAAAAAAGATAAAAATGCGTGCAAAATAGCTTGCCAAGCATTGTCCTTTATGCTAAAATAATATAGCTAAAAATTCACACTCGCTTACTATGCGCAATCCGTGCTTGTAAAATCTTTCAATGCAAGCGTCGTTGCGAGCCAACATAGGGCGAGGAGGTAAAACGGAGGAATGAATTATGGCAGTTATCAGCATGAAGCAGCTCTTAGAAGCAGGTGTTCACTTTGGTCATCAAACGAGAAAGTGGAACCCCAAAATGAAGAAGTACATCTTCGCAGCAAGAAACGACATTCACATCATCGACTTGCAAGTTACCGCACAACTTATTGAAGAAGCGTACACGTTCGTTTGCGACAGCGTAAAAGCAGGCAAAACCGTGCTTTTCGTTGGTACGAAGAAACAAGCGCAAGACGCAATCAAGGAAGAAGCGGAAAGATGCGGTCAATACTACGTGAACTCCCGTTGGCTTGGCGGTTGCCTTACCAACTTCAAAACGATGAGAAGCCGCGTAGAAAGATTGGAAAAGCTGGAAGCTATGGAAGCAAACGGCGATTTCAACTTCTTGCCCAAGAAAGAAGTTATGCTTCTTAAAAAGGAAATGGAAAAATTGCAAACCAACCTTGGCGGTATCAAAACGATGAAGGCAATCCCCGGCGTTATGTTCGTGGTTGACCCCCACAACGAAGACATCGCAATCAAGGAAGCGAAAAAGCTTGGTATCAAGATCGTAGCTATCACCGATACCAACTGCGATCCCGACGAAGTGGATTACGTAATCCCCGGTAACGACGACGCTATCCGCGCAATCAAATTGATCGCGTCCGTAATGGCAAACGCAGTTATCGAAGCAAACCAAGGCGAAGAAGCAGTGGTTGCGCCTGCAGCGGAAGAAGCTGCTCCCGAATCCATCGAAGAAGTGGTTGCGGCTGCGGAAGAAAACGCATAAGCAATTTTCGGGCAATAAAAAAGAAAAATATCAAGGAGAAATAAAATTATGGCATTTACCGGTAAAGACGTAATGGCGCTCCGCGAAAGAACGGGCGCAGGTATTATGGACTGCAAAAAGGCATTGACGGATACCGACGGCGATATGAACAAAGCGGCTGACCTTTTGAGAGAAAGAGGCATCGCAAAAGCGGAAAAGAAAGCTTCCCGTATCGCAGCGGAAGGTATCGTTGCTTGCTATATCGAAGGTAACGTAGGCGTTATGGTAGAATTGAACTGCGAAACGGACTTCGTTGCAAAGAACCCTCAATTTTTGGAAACGGCAACGGAAGTTGCAAAAGTGGTTGCAAACGAAAACCCTGCATCGGTTGAAGCGCTTTTGGAATGCGCTTGCCAAGGTGCAACGGTTGCAGATTTCTTGAAGAGCAAAATCGCTATCATCGGCGAAAAGATTGCCGTTAGAAGATTTGAACGTTTCGTATCCAACGGTTTCTTGCAAAGCTATATCCACCTTGGCGGTAAGCTTGGCGTATTGCTTGACGCAAGCGGCGAAGGCGAAGCTGCAAAGGAAGCTGCGCACGATATCACGCTTCAAATCGCGTTCACGAAGCCTGCATACCTTTGCAAAGACGAAGTGCCTGCAGACGTAGTTGCACACGAAAAAGAAGTGCTTGTTGCACAAATCAAAAACGACGAAAAGCTTGCAAACAAACCTGCACAAGTTATCGAAAAGATGGTGGAAGGCAGAATTAAGAAATTCTTTGAAGAAAGCTGCTTGATGGAACAAGCGTTCATCAAAGACGATTCCAAGAAAGTTGCCGACCTTTTGAAAGCGGCAGGCGCAGGCGTAAATAAATTTGCGTTCTACGTAATGGGCGAAGGTCTTGAAAAGAAGAGCGAAGATTTGAGCGAAGAAGTTGCAAAGCAAGTTGCTGCAATGCAAAAATAATTTCGTTTTAACGTAAACTTTTACCGCGCGTGCGTACGTACGCGCGGTATTCCTTGTATTATAGTGCAACAAAGCGCGCAATTTTATTGATTTTTCTTTTGCGTTTTGTTATACTAATAAAGACGAAGAGTATAGATAAGGACGAAAAAAGGTATGGCAACGGTTGAATTTACCGACAAAGTGAAAATCTTAATCAAAGCAGGCGACGGCGGCGACGGTATGAACTCTTTCAAAGCGTTCAAGGGCAAACCTGCTTGCGGACCGGACGGCGGCGACGGCGGCAAGGGCGGCGACGTGTATTTCGTTGGCGATAAGGACGTGAACGATTTGTTCCCGTTCCGTTTTAATTCGCGCTTTTTAGCGGACGACGGCGAAGTGGGCGGCACAAACAAATGCTTCGGTAAAAGCGGCAAGGACGTGTTTATCAAAGTGCCTTTGGGTACGCTGGTGCGAGACGAAGAAACGGGCAAGCTCATTTGCGACGTGTTTGAAGACGGGCAAAAAGTGCTGGTGGCGCGCGGCGGTAACGGCGGTAAAGGCAACGTGCGTTTTACAACGGCAAGACGGCACGCTCCCAACTTTGCGCAAAAGGGCGAAAAGGTAAAATCCCATTACGTGATTTTGGAACTCAAAGTGATTGCCGACGTCGGTTTTGTCGGTTTCCCCAACGTTGGGAAAAGCACCTTGCTTTCTAAAATTTCCGCGGCAAAACCCAAAATTGCCAACTACCATTTCACCACGCTTTCTCCCAACCTTGGCGTAGTGCGCTATTATGAAAAATCCTTCGTGGCGGCGGATATTCCCGGTTTGATTGAAGGTGCGGCGCAGGGCGCGGGGCTTGGGCATGACTTTTTGCGCCATATCGAACGCACGCGTATGCTTTGCCACGTGTTGGATATTTCCGGCTGCGAAGGCCGCGATCCCATCGAAGATTTCAAGAAAATCAACGACGAACTTAAAGAATACAGCGAAGTGTTAGCAAAAGCGCCGCAAATCGTCGTTTGTAACAAGTGCGATATCTACGGTGCGGAAGACAATTTGAAAGCGTTTAAGAAAAAGTACGGCAGAAAATACAAAATTTTCCCCATCACCGCGCTTTCGGGCGACGGCACGCGCGAGCTTATCGAAGGTATTTTCTCTGTGCTTGACACCTTGCCCCCCGTTGAACCTATCCCCGTGGAAGAAGAGTTTGAATACAAGGCGAACGACGATTTGAGCTTTGAAATTTTCCAAGACGAAGACGGCGTGTTTGTCGTGGTCGGCGGACTTATCGATATGCTTTGCAGAAACGTTGTTTTGAACAATCCCGATTCCATGCAATATTTCCAAAAAGTGTTGCGGCTTCGCGGCGTTATCAAAGCGCTTGCAAAAATGGGCTGTAAGGAAGGCGACACCGTTTCTATCGGCGACGTAGAGTTTGATTTCGTGCCGTAATGGATAAAATGCACGCACCAGGTATGCGTTGAACAAAGAAAAAGGATATAAATATGAACATTATCACCAGTGAAAATATTACAAGCAAACAAAGAAGCAAATTAAAATCGTTGGCGTCGACGATGTCGCCTATCGCGCAAATCGGTAAGGGCGGCGTGACGGACAACGTTTTGAAAACGCTTTCCGACGCGTTGGACGCGCGTGAGCTTATCAAAGTCAACATTTTGGAAACGGCGGACGAAGATTATAAAAATTTAGCGGAAAACGTAGCGGAGCTTTTGGATGCGGTGTGCGTTGCCGTCATCGGCAGAAAAGCCATTTTCTACCGTTATTCTTCGCGCTCAAATTTCGCACATTTGGAAATTTGACAAAACCTTGGCTTAAAAGCGTTTAGAAACCGTCTATTTGTTTTATAAATAGATAGAACAATTTGAAAGGATAGCTATTATGGAAGAAAAAGAATTGCAAGAACAAACGGTGGAAGAAACCGTGCAAAATGCAGAAGAAAAAGAGCCCAAGAAAAAGAGCGCAAATAAAAAATTGACGGAAGAGCTGGAAGCGGCGAAAGCGGAAGCGGAAGACAACAAGCGCAAATGGTACGCGGTTACGGCGGAATATGAAAATTATCGCCGTCGCACGCAAACGCAGTCGGCGCAACGCTATCAAGAAGGCAGAAACGACGTGATTGCGTCGCTTTTCCCCATCGGCGACAATTTATCCCGCGCGATGGATGCTTGCCAAGACGAAAACACCAAGCAGGGCTTGGATATGGTGCTCAAAGCGTTTAACAAGGTGCTGGAAGGCGAAGGCGTGGAAGAAATCAATCCCGTTGGAGAAGCGTTTGATGCAACGTATGCGGAAGCGATTATGGCAATGCCTTGCGCAGACGGCGAAGAAAGCGGCATTGTAAAGCAGGTGTACGTCAAGGGCTATAAAAAGGGCGATAAAGTGTTGCGCTACGCGCAGGTTATCGTTACGCAATAATAAAACTCAAAAAGGCAGGTGTGCGATTGTTTGCATACCTGCCCCTTTTATTTAGATAGAACACGGCAGACTTTTCGTCTGCCTTTTTTTATTTTAAGCCCAAAATCTCGTCGGCGGAAACGTCCAAAATTTCGCAAATATTGGCAAACGTATCCAGCGACGGATATTTATCCAAACGCATATACTTGCTGACGGTGGAAGGATTTATTCCCAACTTTTCCGCAAGCTCTTTTTGCGTAATATGGCTGTATTGTATAGCTTCTCTTAATCTTTTTTGTATTTCCACAATATTTTTCATATAAAAATAATAGCACAATGTGCATTTTTTGCTTGACAAAAGGCACACTGTGCCTTATAATAGTATATACAAAACAAAAAATCTATACAAACAAGGAGAAAAAGTATGAAATGTAGTTATTGTGGAAAGAAAATGCGCAAAGACGATGCGGTGTGTCCGCATTGTGGTGCCGGTGATTATTTTCAGCAACTTCCGGTAGTGAATCAAGCGTCCAACTTTGGTTATAACTATGCGTCTTATCCTATGGGATATCCGCAGACGATGGCGGAAAACGATAAAGATATGTATATGTTGCCGGTGAGGACAAAGCAAAAAAACCGAATCGCGAAATGGGCTCTTAGATTTTCTATCTATCCTTTGATTGGCTTATTTCTAGTGGGTATACTTATCATATTGGCGTACAAGTGGGAAGCATTTGGGGCGGCGTTTGATGTCTGGGGGTTGGTTTTTCATATATGGATGGCGCCAGGAGAGGGCGTGCAGGAGCTTGGACGTTTTGGTGCAATGGAAGGGCAATCTTTTGCGGAATTAAAAGAAATTGTTTCCATAATCTTTACTCAATTAACACTTGAATTTGAAGGGGTAACGGAAATTCAAACACTGAAAGCACTGTTTTACGTGTGGGGCGTTGTTGTGCCTTTATTATATTTATTTTTGCTTTTAACCAGCGTCGGCGTAATTTTAATTATACCTTTTGCTATTATCGGGTGGAAGCGGTCGGAAAAAAGAAATGGAACAGGCAAAAAGCATTCAATTTGGGCGTTACGCCTTTATTGGTTGATGCCGCTATTGATAGTTTTACTTTTTGTGCTTTTTTATGCGGCAGCCTTATTGATCTGATAAATATTGGAAAATTTTTGGTTTACTGTAGAATAAAAAAGAAGTCAATCTTGCATAGATTGACTTCTTTTTTTACAACAAATAAACCTTACGGTCTTAAACCGCTGCCGCCTTGAAGCGTAATCGTTTCGCCCGTAATGAACGAAGCTTCGTCCGAGCAAAGGAACACGCAAAGTCCGCCAACGTCTTTTTCGGGGTCGGCAAATCTGCCCATAGGCACGCCCTTGATGGTTTGTTCGTATCTTTCAGGGTATTCTTCCTTGAATTTTTGCAAGCCTTCCGTCATAGCAAGGGGACAAATTACGTTTACGCGTACGCCGTCGGGAGCCCATTCGGTTGCTGCCACGCGCGAAAGCCCGCGGATGCCTTCTTTTGCCGCCGCGTAGGACGACTGCGCAATTCTGCCAAACAAGCCTGCGCCCGATGCAAAGTTCACCACAGCGCCTTTGCTTTCTTTCAAATACGGATATGCCTTTTGCATATAGAAGAAGGTCGCGTAGATGCCCGAATAGATAGCCAAATCCAAATCTTCTTTGGTGTGTTGGATAAGCATTTTACCCGAAGCGGAAGCTTGTGCGTTGTTGACAACAGCGTCAATGCGGCCAAATTTTTCTACCGTTTTGTCGATTACGTTTTGGATTGCCGCTTCGTCTGCGCCGTCCGCGGCAACCGTCAGCACTTCACAGCCGTACGCGCTTTCCAGCTTTTCCTTTGCGGAAACAAGCGTGCTTTCCGTTCTGCCCGTAATCACGATTTTAGCGCCAGCTTTTGCAAACGCCGTGGAAAGACCAAAACCGATACCGCGACCGCCACCGGTGATGATAACCACTTTGTCTTGTAAAGAAATCATAAGATTATTCTCCTAAATTTATTTTCTACACACAGTATAACATATAAAAAGGCACGTTGTCAAGAAAATGCATGAAAAAACCAACTTGTAACAACCGTTACTTTTTCTCCTTTTTACACAAGATATAATCGCAGTTGACCATACCATGTCCTAATGGAACGTCAATTTTTTGCTCAATTTCAAACCCGTTTTTTTGATAGCATTTAAGTGCGCGCGCATTTTTTTGGTTGGCGCTTAAGCGTACGTCCTTGCCAAAGGAGCAAAGATAATCGAATACGAACGCAGGGATACCTTTTCCGCGCGCAAAGGGCAAAAGATACAGCTTGTCCATATATGTGTCCTTTTCTCTGTCCACGTACACGACCACGCCTGCGCGATCGCCGTTTTCGTCTAAAATATTGCGGTATTCGTAGCCTTCACTAAGGTAAAATTGCAAGCCGTCCTTAGAAAAGTATTTATCCAGTAAAAATTCAATTTGCGCGGCAGGCAAAAAGGAGCCGTACGTTTCGTGCCAAAGCGGCGACATAAAATCTCTAAGCGAAGCAAATTCTTGCCGGGAAAGCAAAGTAAGCTGCATAAAAAACTCCTTATTTTTGTCGTTTTTGCCATTATAGCACGCTTAACGAAAAAAGTCAAACGCCGCGTCAAATATTGCGCGAAAAATTTTTGTAAAACTATTGAAAAACAGCGCAAACTGTGGTATAATACATAGGTGTGAAAAGGTATAAAAAGGAGCGAACAATGATTACGCAATTTATCCAACAGGCAATTCGTGAAGAAATCGGGTATACGTTCCCAAGCACTACGCAATTTTTTCAAAGCGACAAATTGACCGTTTGTAAAAAGGACGGCAAGCTGCAAGTGGGCGTGCGCGGCAGACGCGATTTTTTGCGCGCGGCATTGATTGCCAAAACCAACTTAAAATGCGAAGCATACGAAATAGTCGAAAAGGGCGCGTTTGACGACGTGTGCTTTATGCTGGACTGTTCCAGAAACGCCGTGCCTACCGTGGAAACTTGGAAAAAGCTCATTCGCAATTTGGCGATGATGGGGTATAATTCCTGTATGCTGTATATGGAAGACGTGTACGAAGTGGACGGAGAGCCGTATTTTGGGTATTTGCGCGGCAGATACACGAAAACGGAAATGATGCAGCTGGACGATTACGCGCGGTCGTTGGGGATAGAGCTTATCCCCTGCATCCAAACGCTTGCGCACCTGCGCCGCTTGAAACGCTGGCAGGCATATAAGCCGCACTTTGACTGCCAAGACATTATGCTGGTCGGCGATGAACGCGTGTATCAGCTGATTGAAAATATGTTCAAAACGCTGTCAACGTGCTTCTCCACCAAACGTATTCATATCGGTATGGACGAAGCGTGGCAGCTTGGTTTGGGGACGTATTTGGATAAAAACGGCTATCAAGACCGCTTCGATATCTTTTTAACGCACCTGAACAAGGTCAACGAAATTGCGCAAAAGTACGGATACAGGAATTGTATTATGTGGAGCGATATGTTCGCGTGGACGGCAAAGCGCACGGGCAGCGTCAATGAACAGGGCGAACCGGTCATTCCGCAGGAAGTGCTGGATAAAATCCCTGCAAACGTGCATTTGTGCCACTGGAAATACCACGGCCAAAGCAAGGAAGATTACGAGCCGAGCATGAAGCTGCACGATTGCTTTGCAAATCCCGTATGGTATGCAAGCGGTACGTGCGCTTGGGGGAATTTCCTGCCGTACAATTCGTATGCCACGATCGCTAACGGCGTTGCCTTGCAGGTAGCCAAAGAACACGGCGTCAAGCACGCAGTGCAAACGCACTGGGGTGACGACGGCGCGGAAACGCCCGTGATGAGCTTGCTTCCGTCGCTTTTTGCGTTCGCTTACCACGCAAACGAAGTACCCATGTATCGAATGAACGATGAATTTTATGCGTTGACGGGGTACACGGCGGCGCAGTTTGCGGCGTTGGAAGCGCCTAACACTTGGTCGGGCGAACGCACGATGGACTGTGCGAAAAACGTAAAAATCGGGTTGTATAACGACGTATTTTTAGGGGTTGCCGACAAGGCGATTACGGGTACGCAGGAACGCAAGCTTGCGCCTGCGATAGAAAGCTTGCAAGCCGTGCAAGACAACAGGCAGTACGCGTATATGTTCAAAGCGGCGCTTGCGTTTGCGCAAGCGGCGGCGGAAAAGTTTGATATGGGCGTGCGATTAAGGGCGGCGTACAAGGCAGGCGACCACGCACAGCTGCGCGCCATTTGTTATCAAATTCCCGTAGCGATACAGTGTGTGGACGCGTTTATACAAGCGTACAGAAAGCAGTGGCTTACCCTGTACAAACCGCAGGGCTTGGAAGTACAGGAAATCCGTCTTGGCGGCTTAAAGGAACGCTTGCGCGGCTGTATGTTGCGATTAGAAGCGTATCTCAAAGGCGATTTGGATAAAATTGACGAGCTGGAACAAGAACTGTTGCCGCACGCGAACATTTATCCCGACGACCGCATTGCGCATTTGCATTACGATGAGTGCGTGAGCGTGGGCTACACACGTTGTCCGTTCTTGACGTGATACGGGCATACAAAAACGACGGCATAAATTATATAGAGATAAGGGGAAAATATGCAATATAACGTAATCATTATCGGCGCAGGTCCGGGCGGTATTTTTACCGCGTACGAATTGACGAAAAAAGCGCCCAACTTAAAAATAGCTGTGTTTGAAGGGGGGCAGGAGCTGAAAAAACGCCGTTGTCCCATTGACGGGGAAAAGGTAAAAGCGTGTATAAACTGCAAAAGCTGTTCGATTATGAGCGGTTTTGGCGGTGCAGGCGCGTTTTCCGACGGAAAATACAACATTACCAACGATTTCGGCGGCACGTTGCACGAATATATCGGCAAGCAAAAAGCGTTGGAGCTTATGCAATACGTAGACGAAATCAACTTGAAATACGGCGGTGAAAACACCAAGCTGTACACAACGGCTGGCTCAAAATTCAAAAAGCTTTGTATGCAAAACGATTTGCATCTTTTGGACGCATCCGTGCGGCATTTGGGTACGGATATCAATTACGTAGTGCTGGAAAATTTGTATAACGAACTCAAAGACAAGGTGGATTTTTATTTCAACAGCCACGTGGATAAGGTGCGTTTGCAAGGCGGCGGATATGAAATTACGACGAAAAAGGGCGTGTTCACGTGCGAAAAATGCGTAGTGTCGGTAGGGCGCAGCGGCAGCAAATGGATGCAGCAGGTATGCGACGAATTGCAAATTCCCACCAAATCCAACCGCGTGGACATCGGTGTGCGCGTGGAACTGCCTGCGGAAATTTTCTCGCATTTGACAAGCGAACTGTATGAAAGCAAAATCGTGTACAGAACGCAGAAATACGGCGACAGAGTGCGCACGTTTTGTATGAACCCCAGGGGCGCGGTGGTAAGCGAAAATACCAACGGTATCGTGACGGTCAACGGGCATAGCTACGAAGATCCTGCAAGGCAGACGAATAACACCAACTTTGCACTTTTGGTGGCAAAGCATTTTTCCGAGCCGTTCCACGATTCCAACGGCTACGGCGAATCGATTGCACGCCTTTCCAACATGCTGGGCGGCGGTATTATCGTGCAACGCTTCGGCGATTTAATTCGTGGCAGAAGAAGTACGCCGTCGCGCATAGAAGAAAGCTTCACCGTGCCAACTTTGAGCGCAACCCCCGGGGATTTGAGCTTGGTGCTTCCCAAACGCATTTTGGACGGCATCATCGAAATGATTTACGCCTTAGATAAAATTGCGCCGGGTACGGCAAACGACGACACGCTTTTGTACGGCGTGGAAGTCAAGTTTTATAATATGGAAGTGGCGGTGGACGAAACGCTGCAAAGCCGCTACAAGGGCTTGTACGTTATCGGCGACGGCAGCGGTATCACGCACTCGCTTTCCCACGCAAGCGCAAGCGGCGTGTGCGTAGCAAGACATATAGCAAAATAATCAACAAGCAATAAAAAATCGGCGGACGCTTTATAATAAGCGTCCGCCGTTGTTATACAGTTGAAAGATTATTTTTTATCGTTTGCCGACGCCGTTACGGCATTGACCAAACCCACAACGCTTTGCAATTCGCTGGGGATAATCACCTTGGTCGCTTGCCCGTCTGCCACGCGTTCAAAGGATTCTAATTTTTTCAGCGTGATATACGCGTCGCCGGGGGTGGCTTCGTTAATCATACGGATAGACTGCGCTTGCGCTTCGTTGATACGCAAAATGGCTTCCGCTTCGCCTTCCGCGCGTTTAATACGCGATTGCTTTTCTGCTTCGGCGTGCAAGATTGCTGCTTCCTTTTCCGCTTCCGCTTCCAAAATTTGGCTTTCCTTTTTACCTTGCGCCACCAAAATATTGCTTGCCTTTTCGCCTTCCGCGCGCAAAATCGCTTCACGGCGTTGGCGTTCCGCCTTCATTTGCTTTTCCATCGCGTCTTGAATTTCCGCAGGGGGCTTGATGTTTTTGAGTTCCACGCGGTTGATTTTGATGCCCCAAGGGTCGGTCGCTTCGTCCAAAATGGAACGGATTTTCGCGTTAATGGTATCACGCGACGTCAGCGTGTGGTCAAGCTCCAAATCGCCGATGATATTTCTAAGCGTGGTTGCCGTCAGGTTTTCGATGGCTCTGATGGGGTTTTCCACACCGTACGCAAACAGCTTGGGATCGGTAATTTGGAAGAACACGACGGTGTCGATTTGCATAGTAACGTTATCCTTGGTGATTACGGGTTGGGGATCGAAATCGGCAACCTGTTCTTTCAAGGACACCTTTTTTGCAATGCGGTCGAAAGCAGGGAGCAAGAAATGCAGTTTGCCCGATTGCCACGTTTCCTTGTACGCGCCCAAACGTTCTACAACGAACGCTTGCGCCTGCGGAACGACCTTAATGTGCAAAATGATTACGACCAAAAGAATAACAGCCAAAATAATTAAAGCAACAATCATAATTTTTTCTCCTTATTTTATATATAAAAACCGTTGTAAAAGGTTATTGATTTTTTTCTACCAACAGTTTATTTCCGTTGATTTCCTTGACGGTCACAACGGCGCCTTGTTCAATCACGCTGTTATCAAACGCACGCGCGCTCCAAACCAAACCGTTGATTTTCACTGCGCCGCGGGCCTGAATATTGTCGATTTCTTCTGTAACGATTGCCGTATGCCCGACGATTAAATCTAAATTCGTGCTTTGCGCATCCTTTTGCGCAAGAATTTTTTTGACGAATTTTCTTGTGCTAATAAGCAATGCCGCAGACAGCGCGATGAAAATTGCCACCTGCCAAACTGCGCCCAAAGCAGGAAAAATCGCCGCAACGATACCGAGCACCAGCGCGGAAATCGCAAACCAAACGGATACGAGATCGGTTGTCAAAAGCTCAATCACTATCAATGAAATGGCACAACAAAACCATACCCAACTCATAACCAACTCTCCTTAAAAAATAATAACGTATATAGTATATCACAAATCCCTTGCTTTGTCAAGGGACTTTATGCAAATTTATCCGTGCTTGGCGTAGCGCGTGCGGTATTGCTTTGGCGAGCAATCCATATGCTTTTTGAACGTGTGGTTGAAATGGCTTAAATTATTGTACGCGCTCATTTCCGCGATTTGCAAAATGGAATAGTTAGAATACCGCAGTAGGTTGCACGCGTAATTGAGCCTAAATTTGGTCACGTAGGACACCAGCGTACACCCGACGAATTGATGGAAATACGCGTTCAAGCGCGGTTGCGAATAGGGCACTAATCCGTACAAATTGCGAACGGGCTGTAAAAAATAATCGGGAGAATGCAATTTGTTTAAAAATTCGGCAAACCATTCGGGGTAAATTTTGTTTGTTTTCAGCGAAGTTTGAAAATACAGCAGTGCGTTGACGATAAAGGTTTTTATGATGCTGATATGCAGGTCGCGGTGCGTTTCGTCAGTGGAGTGTAAAAGCCCCAAAAGCTGGGATAAGCTTGCCTTTTCTTCCGCGCGTAAGGTAAGCCAAATAAACCCCTTTTCGTTGCATAATTTTTGATGCAGCGTTTCGGAAAACAATCCGCAAATAGAGTGAAAGGTTTGCGGTGTCATAGACACGTTGAATTGCACCGCCGGCGTATTGTCGATTTTTAAAAATTGATGTACGTCCCCGGGGCGGATTAGGCCGATGCAGTTTTCCGTTAAAATTTGCTCTTCGCCGTTACATACGTGCTTAATTTTCCCTTGCAAGATTATAAAAATCTCAAAAAAGTCGTGGGAGTGCTTGTTGGTCGCGCCGTTGTACCAAAAATGGAAACGAAAATCTGAAGCAGCGTCCTTAAACAGTTCACGGTAGAGTTTTACATCAATAAATTCGGTTTTGTTAACGGTAGTCGTGGATGTATTCGTCATAAAAATATTTCTCCTGCCTTTATTATAACAAAGGCAAAGGCGTTTTGGCAAGGAAAAAAGCAAATTATTTATAAAAAACACAAGTTTTTGCCTAAAAAGATATAAAAAAGACAAGATTTTTTTTCAAGGATATAGTATAATAAAAGAAAGAAAAAAAACGTCACCGCACGTTTTTAGGAGAATACGTATGAATTTGCACAACCATTACGCATACGGTCAATTATTCGCATACAGCGGTTTGGACGGCGAAACGCATACCTTAAACGATTTTGCGGGTATGCTGATGCACGAGCCGATTACCATTCGTTTTCACGCGGAGCTTGTAACAACGCTTTCTATCCCCGTGCAGGGCGATTTGCAATTTCACCTTGTGTCGGGCGACGTAATCGATTTCACGGCAAACGGCAAGCGCGGTAAAATCGTGTTTGCGGACGCGTACACGGTATCGGGCTACGTGCCTGTAAAGCCCGTGCTTATCCCTAACGCGGAATACGTGTTGAAATGCAAAAAGCGTTTTGGAAAAACGGTGCTTGCGCAATATAACGTCCCCGTGGACGAAGAAGATATTCGTTTTGACGAAAAGTACGCTTTCGTTGTGAAAAAGACGGCGGACGGATATTTGTTCAACCTGCATTTCTTCGGCGTGGAAAATATCCCGATGAAGAAATACAATCAAGAGCAAATCGACGAAATTTGCGCGCGCAACTATGCGTATTTTGCTACGTTGCCCGAATGCAAAGACAAACGCTTTGAAAAATTGTATTATAAGTGTATGTCTATCAATAAAGAAAACGTGTATTCGCCCAACCTGCAAGCGTTCAACGCGCCGTTCGTGTGCCGTTGGACTACGCCCGACAGACTGCCCCATAGAAATATGTGGCTCTGGGATTCGGTATTTCACGCGTTTTCCTTTTTACAATACAATGAAGAAATGGCAAAGGACTGCATTTACGCCGTTTTGCGTATGCAAAAGGAAGACGGGTTTATCGCCCACGCGCACAGAGCGTCGCGCGCGTATCAATCGGAATATATCCAACCGCCCGTGCTTTCTTGGGGCGTTTGGAATATCTTCGTAAAAACGCAGGATAAAGAATATTTGAAAAAGTGCGCGCCCTATTTGAAGAAGTTTGCGCTTTGGATTATGAAAAACCGCGACAACAACCAAAACGGACTTGTCGAGTGGAAAACCAACCCCGAAAAACATTGCAAATGCGACGAATCGGGCTTGGATAACAGTCCCCGTTTTGATTTCAACGAAGAGCTGGACGCTGTCGATTTTTCTACCTATCTTGCAAGCGATTGCAAATATCTTTCGTATATTTTCAAAGAGCTTGGCGAAAGCGACGACGAAAAATTCTTTGCGGATAAGTACGAAGAAATCAAAGCGAAAATCAACGAATACCTTTGGGACGAACAAGACGGGTTGTATTACGACCGCCTGTTCAACGGCGAGCTGACCAAGGTTGCTACGGCTTCGTCGTTCTTGCCTATGCTTGCGGATATTGCCAGCAAGGAGCAAGCGGAAAGACTGGTGCAAGCGATGACGGACGAAAAGCAATTCGGCACGGCAATGCCTATCCCGTCCATCTCCAAATCGTCGCCCTTGTACGATATCGATATGTGGCGCGGTTGTTCGTGGCTGAATATCAATTATTTCACCATTTTAAGCTTGCGCAATTACGGGTATATAGAGCTTGCAAACGAAATGCGCGAGAAGGTGCTTGCCGGTATCAACCGCTGGTACGAAGCGCACGGCACGGTGTTTGAATTTTACGACGCGGACGATAAAATCAGTCCCTATCAGCTCAAACGCAAGGGCGATCCTTTGCCTGTACCCGATTACCGTCAACATATGCACTCTATCACCGATTATAACTGGTCGGCGTGCTTTACGCTCCTGCTCATCAATGAAATTTACGTGGTGTAAAATATGATTTATAAACTGGTAGCCCCTTGTAAAGCGTATATTTGGGGCGGAACGAAATTAAAAGAAAAATACGGCAAGAAAACAGACGCGGACGTTTGCGCGGAAAGCTGGGAATTGTCTTTCCATAAAGACGGCTTGACGACGCTGGAAAACGGCAAAACGCTTGCTCAAACGCTGTCAAAAGAAGATTTAGGCAAAAACGTGCAGGATTTTGCGTTTTTCCCTACGCTCAACAAGTTTATTGACGCCAAGGATAATTTGTCCGTGCAGGTGCATCCCAGCGACGAATACGCACTCAAAAACGAAAATTCGCTTGGCAAAACGGAAATGTGGTACGTGGTGGAAGCGGACGACGGCGCAGGGCTGTATTTGGGCTTTAACCGCGACGTTACCAAGCAGGAATTTGAAAGCGCGATTGCCGAAAACCGTTTGACGGAGCTGTTGAATTTTTATCCCGTGAAAGCAGGCGATTGCTATTTTATCCCTGCAGGCACGATACACGCCATCGGCAAGGGATGTTTGATTTACGAAATTCAACAAAACAGCAATATCACCTACCGTGTGTACGATTACGGAAGAACGGACAAAAACGGCAATCCAAGAGAATTGCACGTGGAAAAAGCGTTGCAGGTGACCTGCTTGCAAAAATTTATCCCCCAAACGTTTGAAAACGGCTTGCTTGGCAAAAGCGCGTATTTTACGGTGGATAAAGTGGACGGCGGCGAATTTGCCACGGACGCAAGCTCTTTCGTGTGCTTGACCTGTGTGTCGGGAAAAGGCAGTGTAGACGGCGTTTGTTTGCAAACGGGCGACAGCGTTTTCATCACGGCAACCCACGGCAGGTATGCAATCATCGGCGAAATGCAATGTATTCGCACGCAAATTACTAAATAGACAATTTTGCTCCTTTCGCGCTTTTTTACACGCGATTAGCGCGGAAAAACGGCTACGTAACCGCAGTACCTTATCGCCAAGGTATCACGGCTACGTAGCCTTATTTTTATGTTGGACTGAGTGACACCGCCTTATGCTATTATGCAAGCGGTAAGCCATAAACGCCCGAAAGAGGGTCTTGAAACAAGGGGAGCTGGGGCGGAAAAAAGGTGAACACGACATAGCATACCGTTAAGACGGACAACAAAACGATTGCCCAAACGGGGGAGCAAATTCTCTTACTTTCACTGCGGAAAAACAGCCACTCTATCCCGTAGGCAAGGGCGGCGGAAACAAAAAAGAACACGACGTTTAACCAGTCGGGCGATTTGCCAAACGCACCGTTATAGGTGTAAAAAAGAATAGGGATAAGCGCCGTGCCGACGATGATACCCAGCGTTTTCACTTGCCAAAAATCCGCGCGGTCTTTGCCCCAAAACGCGCACTGCAAAAAGGCGAAAATCAGCATCGGGAAAAACAAAATTTTCATGTGTTCCCAAGTGCTTTCGTTGACCGCGGATATGGGCGCAAGCGCAATCCAGTCCGTCCAGTCGTATAAAAAATGCAACAGCGAGCCCAAAGCCACGCTAAACGTAAACCCAAAAAGCCACCAAAACGACAAAGATTTTCGCATAATTTTTCTCCTTTGCCGTAGTATATGCGCACGGAGAAACGCTTATGCTTAAAAATGCGAAAAGGGGGGGCAGGTATGCAAATAAACGCATACCTGCCCCCTTGGTTTTACATAGAAGCTGTTATTTTACGCGTTGTCCGCCTACGAACACAGCGGAAACGCTTACGTTATCGTCGAACACGGCAAAGTCGGCATCCTTACCCACGGCAATTTCGCCCTTGTTGATTTTCAAAAGCCGCGCAGGATTTTTTGTCAGCATTTTCACCGCTGTTACGATATCCGTTTCACATAAATGCCAAAGCGTTTTTACAAGCATATTCGCCGTTGCGATGCTCCCTGCAAACGCCGAACGGTCTTTAAGCTTGCAAACGCCGTCTTCTACGATAAATTCCGCGCCGCTTGCGTAGCCGCTTTTGATATCCGTTCCTGCAATTTCCAAAGCGTCGGTAGCAAGCACTACGTTGTCCGTGCCTTTGATTTTGACAATCATTTGTATAAGCTTAGGCGGCAAATGCTTTCCGTCGGCAATAAGTTCCACGGCAATATCGTCGCGTAAAAACGCTGTTTCGATTACACCCAAACGGCGAAATCCGTTTTCGCGCGTAACGGTGGAAGTGCAGCTATATAAATGCGTTACAAGCGCGCACCCGTTTTGTATTGCCGTTTGCATATCTTCGTAGGTCGCGCCCGTGTGTCCTGCGGAAACCAAAACGCCGCGGCTTGTGCAGTCACGGCAAAATTGTCCGTTTTTATCCAGCTCCGGCGCATACGTCCACCGCGCGATTTCTCCTGCGTATTCGTCTAACAGCGGTTGATATGCATTTGCTTTGGGTGCAGCCAAAAACTGCGTGCGTTGCGCGCCGCAATATTCGGGAGATACGTACGGTCCTTCCAAATGCACGCCCAAAATATTCGCCTTGCTCATACCCTTGCGTTTTGCGGAAACCACTGTTGCAACGCTTTGTCGCATCGTTTCAAGCGGCGCGGCGGAAAGGGTGGGTAAAATGCTTGTCGTGCCGCATTTTAAGTGCGTATCGCAGGCAAGCGCCGCGTCCTGTTCACTACCGTCCAAAAAGCAAGCGCCGCCACCGCCGTGCGCGTGCATATCGATAAACCCGGGCGCAAGATACAGCCCCGTAAAATCCCACGTTTCGTCCGCAGGAAAATCCTGCTTGCAAACGGTTACGATTTTTTCGTTTTCCACGCCGACATAGCCGTCAAAAAGGCGGTCGGTAAGTATGATTTTATCGCTTTTGAGTTTTAATTTCATCATCAATCAACGCCGCGCTGTCCGCGTCCAAATACAGCTTGGCGTGCTCCTTTTTGCGTAAAATAGTGGCAGGGCAACGGGTGGAAATATCCCCCAAAAGTGTGTTTTTCACAGCGTTTGCCTTGCTTTTTGCAGGCACAACGCAAAACACCCATTTTGCTGATATGAGCATAGGAATAGTGAGCGTAATCGCATACCTGGGTACGTCGTTTATGTTTGCAAAACAGCCGTCGTTGACCTGTTGTTGACGGCAAACTTCGTCTAATTGCACGGTTTTCACTAATTTTGTATCGTTAAAATTTGCCACGGGGGGATCGTTAAAGGCAATATGCCCGTTTTCGCCGATGCCCATCACGACAATATCCATTTTCGTGTTTTCAAGCAGTGCTTGATAGCGTTTGGCTTCCTTATTAGGCTCGCTTGCCGACGCGTCTATGTACGAAACGCTTGCAAAGGGAACTTTGTCAAAAATACGAGCGCGTAAGAAATTCCCGAACGATTGCGGCGCAGACGGGGGTAAGCCGATGTATTCGTCCATATGAAAAGCGTTGATTTTCGTCCAGTCGATTTTTGTGCTTGCGGCTAGCGCGTCCAGCACTTCGTTTTGCGACGGCGCGGCGGCAAAAATCATATTTACTTGTGTTTGCCTATCAAGAAGCTCTACGATTTTGCTTTCAATATCACGCGCGGCGGCAGTGCCCATTTCCGTGCGCGTGGGATAAATTTCCACCGCCAAAGCGTCCTTTGCAAAGCAAATCATACACTCTCTCCTTTGAGCGTTACCGTTTGACCGCTAAGGCGCGATTGCTCCGCGGCAAAACCTATGTAATGGCTTTGCATAGACGTGGAGATGGGAGTAAGCGTTTGCGTGGGCTTGCCTTGATAAAAATCCAAAATCTCGCCGATCATATTATAATCGCCGCCGCCGTGCGACCATTGATTTTCCTTAATCAGTTGCGCCACGTCGATATCCCATTGTGCTTGCTCTAACGCATCGTCGAACAATTTGCAGTGCAAAACGTTGTCGCGCATATTCCCGAAAATTTCGCCTTTTTCGCAATATACGTGTATATCCCGATAGCAAAATTTAGAAAACGCGGTCATCGTCAAATGCGCCGTCGCGCCACTGGCAAAACGCATATTCACCACTTGGTTGTCCACCACGTTATTGTCGCTTTTGAACACGCATTTGCCCCAACGGGAAATTTTCAATGCTTCCGTCAGCGATTGCACGGTAGCGTTGGGAACTACGGCGTTGATCATCCAGCCGGGCTGACCGTTTTTGATAAGCTCGTCGATATAATGCCGTTGCGCGCTGTACACGCAGGTTTGGCGATGCTTGCAATCCAAGCAATATTCCGCGCTGTCTTTGGGCGCGTTTTCCTTGGTGAAATAGCGCAAAGAACCAAAGGAGCTAACCGCTTGGCAGGGTTCGTTTATAAACCAAGATATCAAATCCAAATCGTGACAGCATTTTGCGATAATCATCGGCGTGCCTAAATCACTGCGCCGTGAATTTCCGCGCACGTAGCTGTGCGCTTGATGCCAGTACGCTACGTTTTCCATAAGGTTGATGGAAACAATTTTCCCGAACGCGCCGCTGTCTAATTGCGCTTTGATTTCCCTAAACAACGGTGCATAACGCAAAACGTGGCAAACGAACACCTTGCGCTTCAAATCGCTTGCCAGCCTTTCAATTTTTTCACAATCCTGCGCACTGCAAGCAATCGGCTTTTCCAAAAGCAAATCATAGCCAAAGTACAGCCCTGCAACGGCGTGCGTTACGTGCTGTGCGTCCTGCGTGGCAATCACCAACACGTCGGCAAGCTTGCCTGCGTTAAAAAACGCTGTTTCGTCTTGAAAAGCTCGTTTTTCCGTCAATGCGTGTAAGGTGATTGCGTTGTTAAGCTTTTGTTCGTTGGGTTCGCAAACGGCAGTCACCTTTCCGCCGCGTTCTTGAATAAGTTTGGCATACGTGCTGCCGCGGTTGCCGTAGCCAAGAATAGCAAAAGTCGTCATATCCGTTCTCCTTATTGCCTATATTATATCGTAAAACGCGCGCAAGGGAATATTATATGTTGCAAAGTTTATACAATATCTTGCTTGGTTTGCGAGGGCGCAACGCCGATGATTTGCTTGTAGTTATGATAAAAAGTGGTGTAATATTCATAACCGACCGCTTGACTTGCATTGAACGCGCTCATACCGTTTTTAATAAGCTGGGCGGCGTGATACATTTTCTTGATAGCCATATAACGGTTGATAGAAACGTGCATTTGCCGCGCGAACTTATGGCAAAGCGTGGATTTGCTAACGTATAAATGCGCCGCGATATCGTCTAACTTTAACGGCTCTCCGATATGTTCGTTGATAAACGCAATCGCGCGCTTTACAACGTCGTCGGCGGATACGGGCTCCATGGCTACGCCTTCGCTTTGTTCAAACACTTTATCCAGCTCCACAATCAACTGACAAACAAGCGCAAGCGTGCGGATGGGTAGATATTTTTTTCTTTCCGTATCTTGCGTGAACGCGTACATGGTATCGGCAATTTTCGTTTTTTGCACCATTTCCTTGGGAATAACGCGATAGCGCGAACGACGCTTGAAAAAGTCGCTGCTAAGCACCGTTTCGTTGTTGGGCAAAGCGGCTTTTAGTATCGCCAAATCAAACAAAACGACAATGCGTTCGTACCGACAGTCTTTTTCACAGTGCAAAGTGTGCACTTCGTTGGGCGGCACGAAAATAACGTCGCCGGCAGTGGCGATATATTCTTCGCCTTCAATCAAGTAGCGCACCCGCCCGTCGATTAAATACAGCACTTCAAATTGATCGTGCGCTTCGCGCGTCCTGCCGTTGCGAACGCTCCCGTCGGGGGAAACGGTATGGTGGAAGAAAAAGCTGTCGTATGGGGAATTGTATTGAGAAAGAATAGTATCCATAGCTTTATTATAGCAAGGTTTTTGGAAAAATTCAACATATAAATGAAAAAATATATAAAAAATTGCAAAATAAATACCTAAAAACGAACGGATAAGCGTAAATTTTCCGTTCAAAAGGCAAAAGACTTGATAAAAAAAATAAAACAAGGTATAATAAATGGGGAATTTGATAGGATATGTTTTTTACAAAGGAGAAAAACGGAAATGCAGATTAAAGAAGTATTGACCAAAAAGGATTTGTTGCGTTGGATTCGTTTTCCAAACACTTTATATAAGGCGGACAAAGCGTTCGTTCCCTTTTTGCAAAGCGACGAGCTTGAAACCTTTTCGGCGGATAAAAATCCTGCGTATGCATTTTGCGAAACCAAACTTTTTCTTGCCGTCAGGGGCGGTAAAATCGTTGGGCGTATCGGCGGTTTAATCAACCATGCGTACAATAAAAAATGGGATAAAAACGTGATACGCTTTACGCGTTTTGATTTTATAGACGATTACGAAGTGTCGCAGGCGTTGTTTGACAAGGTTGTGGCTTGGGGTAAGGAACGGGGCTATACGGAAATCATGGGCCCGATAGGATTTTCCGATATCGACCACCAAGGCATGCTGGTGGAAGGGTTTGATCAGCTGAATATGTCTATCACCTTTTTCAACCATCCTTATTATTTAACGCACATGGAAAAGCTGGGGCTTGTAAAGGATATCGACTGGATTGAATATAAAATTCGTATTCCAAAGGAGATAAATTCGCAAATCAAACGAATTGCCGACCGTTTAATCGAAAAGGGCGAATACCGCGTGGAATCGTATACGGACAGGGAAGTGTTGCAAAGGGAAGCGTTTGAAGCGTTCAAATTGATTGACTTGGCGTATTCCAAATTATACGGCACCGTGCCCCTGACGGAAGCCATTATTCAAAACGTGATTGACGCGTATATTCCTTTGGTCAATTTGAAATACATATGTTCGGTGAAAAATAAAGACGGGAAAATTATCGCGTTTGCCATTATGCTTCCGTCGATTGCAAAAGCGTTAAAAAAATCCAACGGTAAAATGCTGCCGCTTGGCATTTTTAGGATGATAAAGGCGTTGAAAGGCAAAAACGATACGCTGGAAATGTTCCTTATCGCCGTCGATCCCACTCTGCAATCACGCGGAATCCCTGCGCTGATTATCGATCACCTTTTGAAGGTGCTTTGGGAAAACGGTATACAGTACTGCGAAACGGGGCCTATGCTGGAAACAAACGCCGCTATCCACAGCTTGTGGCGGCATTTTGATAAAGAACAGCACAAACGCCGCCGTTGCTATATCAAGAAAATATAAAATGCACAGTGGGAGATACACGTATGAAAAAGTTGAAAATTTTGCCCGGGATCGGGCTGTCCTTAGCGATTGCTATTCTTGCGCTTTGGCTGGAAAGCTTGCTCCCGATACATATCATCGGCGCGTCCGTTATCGCGATGTTTATCGGTATGGCGCTCAATTACTTATTGAGAAAGACGGATATTTTCAATTCGGGCGCGAAGTTTACGTCTAAGAAAATATTAAAATTCGCTATCATTTTGTTGGGGCTTTCGTTGAATATCAACACGATTTTTCAAGTGGGGAAAATGTCCCTGCTTGTGATGGTATTCACATTGCTCACTTGTTTTGGCGGCGGATATTTGATAGGCAGAGCGCTCAAGCTCAACTGGAAGCTGTCCAACCTTATTTCCGCAGGCACGGGGATTTGCGGCGGTTCGGCGATTGCGGCGATTGCGCCGACGATTGACGCGGATAATAACGACGTGGCGTACGCGATGTCAGCGACCTTTTTGTTTGACATGGCGATGATTTTGTTGTTCCCGATTATGGGCAGAGCGCTTGGTATGACGGACGTGGCGTTCGGGCTTTGGGCAGGCACGGCAGTCAACGACACTTCTTCGGTGGTAGCGACGGGCTACGCGTTTTCCGAAGCGGCAGGCGATTTTGCGACGATGGTGAAATTGACAAGAACGCTGTCGATTATCCCTACCGTGTTGGTGTTTGCGTTTATCAACTTGAATTTGAAGCGCAAGGAAGCAAGAGTAAACGGCTTGGACGAAAGCGCGTTCAAGGCGAATTTTAGCATTAAAAAGATTTTCCCTTGGTTCATCGTGGGGTTTGTGGCGATGTCGGTGGTGGCAAGCGTGTTTACTATCCCGTCGGCAGTGCTTGTACATACTAAATCGGCAAGTAAATTTTTGATGGTGTCCGCGCTTGCGGCAATCGGGCTCAACACGTCCTTTTCCAGCTTGAAAAAATCGGGCGTTCGGCCGATGGTGCACGGCTTTATCATTTCCGCGCTGGTCGTAATCGTTGCGCTGGTCGTGGAAATTGCGATGGGGCTGGTTACTTTTTAAGGACGGATAGCCGTAAAAAATTTCAATAGGAAAAGGAACGTAGTTATGAGAAAAAACTTGAAACCCAAAGCATATATTTATCCTTTGCCCGTGCTCATTGTCGGTACGTACGACGAAAACGGAACGCCCAACGCGATGAACGCCGCGTGGGGTACGGTTTGCGATACGGCACAGGTGTCTATTTGTCTTTCCGCAACGCATAAAACGGTGAAAAATCTTTTGAAAACCAAAGCGTTTACGGTGGCGATTGCCGATAGCAAAAACGTCATTCCTGCCGACTACGTTGGCGTAGTTTCTGGTAACCAGGTATGCGACAAACTCAAAAATACGGGCTGGACGATCGCAAAAAGCGCGTTTGTAAACGCGCCGATTTTTGAAGAGCTGCCGCTTGTTTTGGAGTGTAAGCTTGTAAGCTACGATGCGGAAAGCGAAATTTGCATAGGGGAAGTGGTAAACGTTTCCGTGGACGATAGCATTTTGGACGAAAATGGTAAAATTGATTTGACTAAATTTAAGCCGATTTGCTACGATACCGACGGACACGGCTATTACACGCTTGGCGAAAAAGTCGGTCAAGCTTTCTATGATGGTCTAAAACTCAAATAAAAACGAACCGATAAATAAGAATTTGTAGGTGCGAATGATGAAAACTTTGTATATGATAGGTGGCACCATGGGAGTTGGAAAAACAACTGTGTGCCAACAGCTCAAACAGGATTTACCGAATAGCGTATTTCTTGACGGAGATTGGTGTTGGGACGCAAGTCCGTTTCAAGTAACCGATGAAACAAAAGCAATGGTGACGAATAATATCTGTTACTTGCTCAATAATTTTTTGAAATGTTCTGCATACGAGAATATCATTTTTTGTTGGGTGATGCACGATCAGAGTATTATCAATTCCATACTTGAGGAGCTGGATACACAGAAATGTGATGTGAAATGTGTATCACTTGTAGCGGATGAAAAGACTTTGTGTGAAAGATTATCAATGGATGTAGAAAAAGGTATTCGTTCTAAAGATGTAATTGAGAGAAGCATAGCAAGAATGCCGATGTATCAAGCACTCAATACTATTAAAATTGATACCAACGAAAAGACCGTGGCTGTGATTGCTAATGAGTTAAAACAGTTGTAATACTGTCAAATTTCAATTTGTAGAATTGTTGTGTTTTTAGTAAATATAGGAGAACGGATATGAAATTTTTAATTGTCGTGGATATGCAAGTGGATTTTATCACGGGCAGTTTGGGGAGCAAGCTTGCGCAGGCGATAGTGCCGAACGTTGTGGATAAGGTGAAAAATTACGACGGAACGGTGATTTTTACGCGCGATACGCATTTTGCTGATTATATGCAAACGCAGGAAGGCGTAAAGTTGCCCGTGGCACATTGTATCAAAGGCACAAGCGGTTGGGAAATTTGCGACGAATTGAAGCCGTTTGTTAATAAGCTTGTGGACAAAATCACCTTTGGGAGCGTGGATTTGCCCGAAATTATCAAAACGTACGGGGAAAAAATCGAAGAGATAGAGCTTTGCGGACTTTGCACGGATATTTGCGTCATTTCCAACGTGATGATTTTGAAAGCTGCTTTTCCCGAAACGATAATTAAGGTGGACGGCAGTTGCTGTGCCGGCGTGAGTGTTGAAAGCCATAACACGGCGTTGAACGCAATGAAAGCCGTACAAATCGAAATCGTTTAACGGGTTCTCCACCCACAAGTCCGTCCAAATATACGAAAGACAACCAAAAACAGCCGTATCTTTTGATATGGCTGTTTTGGTGCTCGTGGCCGGACTTGCGCTTTTGGCAGCGCGCCCCGACAAACGATTATCAATCGTTTGGTTTGCCGTTTTACGCATTTGTAATCATACCGTGTGAGGCAAACAAATCGCTCTCGCGATTTTCTACACCCACAAGTCCGTCCAAATTACGGGAATCAATACAAAACCCCAAAACCTTGAAAAAGGCTTTGGGGTTTTGTGGTGCTCGTGGCCGGACTTGAACCGGCACGGTATCTCTACCGAGGGATTTTAAGGCTAATGCAGTGAAAATTCGGTAAAATTTCAAGTCGATGAAAAGTGCGAAAACGAGGCTTTTTTGCACGAAAACTATATAAAAATGCCTCAAAATACGATATCCGCGAAAAACCCGATTTTGCTACAAATTCACACTTTCCCCTAAATTCCCCATCAAAAATGTTATTTTTTAGTCTGAAATTTCCGTAAAAGTTGGAAAAAATGTAATTTTCCACACAAAAATGGTTGGAAAAAATTTAAAAATGGGGTGTATTTTGGTTGGAAAAAATTAAAAAGTAAAAATTGTACGAAGTGCATTGGAGATAAAAAATATTTTAGCCTTTATTAACAAAATAATTGACAATAAAACATCTATGTGTTATAATAATAAAAATAATGTTAATATGAGGGGCTTTATGCAGGAGTATCTTCGTTCTATATTTGGATTTAATATAAAAATGCGAAAGATTGAAAATTTAAATAATCTTCCGCTTTATTTGGCGACCAATTATGAATATTATGATTACGAAATAGAAGGCATTAGTTGTATTTTTGTTCGCCCTTTACATGCAACTTTTATCGAATGGAAAAAACAGCACGAGAGGATTAAGCTGCTATTTAATAAGAATGTTGTATTACAGTTAAAGTCTATTACGTCCTATCAAAGAAAAGTTTTAATTGAAAATAAGATTCCTTTTGTGATTGAGAACGTGCAAGTGTATCTTCCTTTTATGGCAATAGCATTGGTTGAAAAATTTGTCGATAAACAAGAGGTTGAAGTTTTTTCTCCTGTAACACAGCTTGTCTTTTTGTATCTTTTTTATAACAAAAAGAAATTGCTTGTTGCCGAGTTGGCGGAAATTTTGCAATACTCTATGATGTCTATATGTAGGGCATACAAAGAGTTGGTAAATAGCGGATTATTTGAATATGAAGTAGACGTGCGAAATAAATATGTTCGTCCTTTATATGAAGGGGGCGAATTGTTGCGTGAGGCGGAACCATATTTAATAAATCCTATCATTAAAACATTGTACGTAAAAGATTCTATACAAGCAGAAAATTTGCTCAAATCTGGTTTATATGCCCTTTCCGAAAAGGGAATGTTAAATGTAAGCAAGAAAGAAATTTCTTTTGCGACTAATAAGGTTAGAGGGTATTCTATTGAAGATAGGATAACGAAGGCGGAATATTTGCTTGGAACGGGTATTTGCTTGGAGCATTGGGCGTATAATCCTAAATTACTTTCTAAAGACGATAAGGTAGATGATATATCTTTGATTTTATTGTTGAAAGATAATAAGGATGAGCGAGTGCAGTTGGCGTTGGATGAAATAAGGAGAAAATATCAATGGTTCGAGGAATAGAAAAATTTCGTCAAGCATTTGCTGGCTTTGAGGGAAAATATAGTTTAATAGGCGGTGTTGCTTGCGGGTTATTGATGGATGAGGCGCAAATCGAATATCGCGAGACGAAAGATTTTGACGTGGTATTGATTATTGAGGCTATGGATGAGGCCTTTGGGAAAGCTCTTTGGGATTTTATTAAGAAAGGCGATTATGAAATTCGTCAAAAGAGCAGTGG
This sequence comes from Candidatus Scatosoma sp., assembly GCA_045533485.1. Lineage (GTDB taxonomy): Bacteria > Bacillota > Clostridia > Christensenellales > Borkfalkiaceae > Scatosoma. The sequence goes on from JAZSHX010000043.1 coordinate 52,503, forward strand.
AGAGCCTGAGTTTTATCGCTTTAAAAACCCCAAAGATGTTTCCTATCCCGAAGAAATTGAATTATTTTCGAGAAAGAGTGTAGGGTTGCATTATGAAGAAAAAGATAGATTAACGTCTATTCATATTTCGGATGAAATTTCAAGTTTATCTGCTATTTTACTTGATGATACATATTATAATTTTTTACAAAGTGGCGTTCGTACAATAGGAGGGATTCAAGTATTATCGCAGTTGCATATTATTCCTTTTAAAGCAAAAGCCTGGTTGGATTTAAGTGGAAGGAAAGAAAAAGGCGAACAGGTGGATAGTAAAAATATATCCAAGCACAAAAACGATGTTTTCCGATTGCTTCAACTTGTTCAAAACTCGGAGCGCGTTATGTTACCACAAGAAGTTAAAAATGATATGAAACGTTTTGTGGAATGTATGGAAAAGGAGTCTATTGATTTTAAGGCATTGAAGGTAAGATATAAGAAAGACGTGGCTCTTGAATTATTGAAAGTCGTTTACGATTTACAGTAAACTGATTGTTTGGCGATAATGGATTATAGTTAGCCTAATTTCAAACAGATTGAGGGAAGAAATGAAATATTACGTGGTGGCGGATGTTCACGGTTTTTATACGGAACTGATAACCGCTTTAACTGAAAAAGGATTCTTTGAAGACAAAGAACCGCACAAGTTAATTATTTGTGGGGACTTGTTTGATCGTGGCGCAGAGCCGAGAGAATTGCAAGATTTCATTTTGGATTTAATGAAAAAGGATGAAGTTATTCTTATACGGGGAAACCATGAGGATTTAATGATTGAATTGGTTAAAAATATCCGCAAGTGGATGACGAATACCGTTTTATTTACCCATCATTGGAGCAATGGTACGGTCGATACGGTTTTGAAACTTACAGATATGCGTTTGCAAGAAGCGTGTAATAATCCAGAAGAATGCGCAAGAAAGATGAAAAAAACGCCATTTTTTGAAAAAATTATTCCGGCTATGGTTGACTATTTCGAGACGGAACGGTATATATTTGTACATGGTTGGATTCCTTGTGATGCCTTGGGGTATGGCGGTAGAGTAGATACGTTTTACTATAAAGAAAATTGGCGTGACGTAGATACTACCGAGTGGAATTATGCTCGTTGGTATAACGGAATGGAAGCTGCTCGTCAAGGCGTAATTGAACCCAATAAAACGATTGTGTGTGGGCATTGGCATTGTTCTTATGGTCACGCGAAAATCGAAGGAAGGGGCGAAGAACGCGGAGAAAACGCAGATTATTCGCCTTATTATGGAAAGGGTGTCATTGCAATAGATGGATGTACTGTAAAATCAGGTAAAGTAAATTGTATTGTAATTGACGGTTAATAATTAGTAAAAATACACTATATCAGTAAAAAAGAGGCTGTGACTAAATTATAGGCGCAACCTCTTTTGCGTTATAAATCGTATTCCGTTTCGGATTCTAATAACAGTAACAGGTCGGGCATTACATCCGACTTTTGTTTTTCTACGCAAAGCTCTTTCAAATCGTAAACACCCTCTTTATATACGCGATAAAAGGCGTATTCTATCAATTTTGCGACGTCTTCGTCCTTCGTGGTAGTTTCATTGATACAATAAATTGCGGTCAAAATAGCGTGGATTTCGTCCGTATGTCGCATGGTTCGTTTTTTATCCATAATAAACTCCTTTTTGATGATATGATTTATTACAAGCATAGTACCCCTAATCATAAATGATAGGGGGCATGTATGCGTTGAATTAGAAAAATAACGCTTTATATTTTACCTGCGCACGTGTTCTTCTGCGCCATACGGTTATACGGTCAATATCAAGGAATTCAGCGATTTCGTTGCAAGTCATACCTGCCATATAGCAATCTAATACAGCGCGGTCACGAGGTTTGAGGTTAAGAAGTTCGATTTTGTTATCCACTTCCGTATAATCTTTTTCTTCGTAGTGGTCGATTTCTACAGATAATTTTTCCGTGTAATCGTTAATATCACGGCTTCTTGACATGTATCTACGCATTCTATCAATGGTACGACCAACTAACAAATACGTAGCTTTCTTAATGGTAATTTCTTGACCGTTTTTAATCATATACACGTCGTTTAAGCTCTTACCTACAAATTCACATAAGAAGCAGATAGCAGTTTGTGCAAGGTCATAAGCATCCGAAAATACATGATAGGAATCATTACTACGATTCAAGTCTTTAACGAATCCAACGTAGAGCCGTTCCAAAGTTTGGCGAGCATAAGCGTAACGACCGCGCAGAGTTTTCAGGGCGATCATTTCGCCCATTTGTTGAACGTTCTCGAAAGAGATGATTTCCGATAATACGTTGTAAGGATTGTGAGATTTAAGCATTGAGTTTACCTCCGATTTTATCTTTTGCCTTTTGGGCAGGGGCAAAGGAGCATAGGATAAAGAGGCATACCATGTACGAGTTGAAATATTTCCGGAAGTCAACGAGAAACAAAAAAATTGTTGCTCGGGTAAAGCAACAATTGATAGAAAGGCAAGAATTTTTTTGCGTTTACTTTCGGGTTATCCTATGCTACCATAGCCACAACCGAAAGGTAAAATTGGAGATATTTATATATAAAAACTAACAGCTTTTTGCTGTCGATAATTCAAACAAAAACAAGAAAACGGAGATAACATCTTAATTTTTTTCAAAACGGTATACCCATGTACGAGTTTATTCTTTCAAGGGGCTTATAAAGCATTATTGCAATCCATCGATTTCAGTTGATTACAATTTGTAAACAACTCGTTTCTCGTTAATATTTTCAGTGGCCTACAAATTGAAGACAACTGCATTTTACAATACGCGAATTAAGTTTGTTGCAGTATAGCATAGCTTCTCAAATAAGTCAAATCCTTTCGCTCACTACGCAGAATTTGATACGCAGTAAACAAAGAAAAGGGAATTTGAAAAAAATACCGCATTTGACTCAATTCGAAGCCGAATTTTATTTTGATTTTTTATTTATAAAAATGAAATTTATTGTTGACAAAACATTCAAAATATGTTATAATCATTCTATGTTATAGAACACATAACAAATAAGCTGAAAGGAGGTTGTTTTATGGCAAAGAAGAATTATACAATGCAAAACAAAACGAAAGCCAAGTTGGGACAACTAATTTCCATTTTGCGCCAAGAAAAAAAGATTAGTTTGCGGAACTTTGCGGATGCCATAGGGCTATCTCCTTCCAATCTATCGTATATAGAAAATGGGGCGAATATACCAACACCAGAAGTATATCAGCGAATTATAGCTGAATTAAAACCTGAAGCGAAAAATCATCAAAAAATGGATAAATTGTATACCGATTTACGAAATCTACCGCCCCCCGATGTTTGCGAGATTATACTTCGCAATCCTGCGTTATGCGAGAAATTGCGTTTATTGGGCGATACTGAGCTTACGGTAAGTCACATTAATGCGGTTGAGGGTTTATTTTCTTCGTTTAAAGGAAATTAACAGGAATATATACAAAAGAGGATAATGATGAAAACCTATTACATGAAAATAAGAGAAAAATTCATACCTGAAATTCTTTCGGGGAACAAAAAACATGAATATCGCTTGGCTTCGCCGGAAAGGACGCAGATTAAAATAGGCGATACGCTTGTATTGATTTCGAATCAAAATCGCAAAAAATTCATAAAAACAACTGTTAAAAAGGTTACAATATATAAAGGTTGGAAAGAAGCTTTAGAAGAAAATTGGGAACAAGATTTTAAAAATATATATTCTACATTAGAAGAAGCGTTGCATGAATGCTATAAATTTTATCCAAAAAAAGAAGTGGATTGTTACGGCATAGTTGTGTTTGATGTTGAGCCACTGTTTATGACTTATGATAAAGTCAACATTTTGCTGGATACAAATATTATAATCAAGCGAGAGAGTGGAAATAATGCTTCTTATGAAGTGGCACAACTTTTTAACTGGTTTGCGAAAAATGCTATCTCTACATATATTCATAAAGCGACAAGAGATGAGCTTTCAGGATATGGGGATGAAAGGGCTAAAACAATAATGTTAACAAAGCTAAACTCCTATCATATATTACCTGATTTCGCCAAGGTTGAAGATGTATATTTTGATGATGTCATATCACAGTATGCTCAAGATAAAAATGGAAAAATCGACAATGCATTGCTGAGAGAAGTTTATGATTATAACGTTGATCTGCTTTTAACAGATGATGCCTTAATGTTAAAAAAAGCGGAGGATTTATACATTAGGGATAGAGTTCTTACATCTGCGGAGTTGTTAGCATATTTTGAAACGGCATATCCACAAAATATTGAGTATAAAATGCTTGCTGTAAAGTTGAAGACTTTTGGCGAGGTCGACTTATCTTCTACGTTTTTTGATACTTTAAGAGAAGATTACGGCGGGAAAGATTTCGATGATTGGTTTAAGCGAAAGGCGCTAAAAAAAGAACAAGCGTACGTGTTTGAAGATGAGGACGGACTGCGTGGTTTCTTATATGTAAAAACTGAATATCCGAATGAGCCGGATTATTTAAAAGTAACACCTCGTTTAACTCCAAAAATTAGATTGAAAGTTGGGACATTAAAGATAAATAATAGTGGATTTAAGCTTGGGGAAAGGTTTTTAAAAATTGTTTTTGACAATGCAAGGGCACGTCGCGTTGAGGAAATATATGTGACATTATTCGAGGATAAGCGAGGAGAGGTTGCATATCTTAAAAGTTTTTTGGAGCAATGGGGCTTTAAATTACATGGGAAAAAGGATAATGGAGAATTGGTGTTAGTGAAAACGATGGAACAGTATAGTCACGATGATTCTCCAAAATTCAACTATCCCTTACTGCAAGATAATGCAAATTATAGGTTTTTACCGATATTAGCAGAATATCATACCGATCTTTTTCCTGATAATATTTTAAAAAATGAAGACATGCATCTCTATGAGGATAATTTAGCTCATAGATATGCTATAGAAAAGATATATTTAACGGGTTCAGCGTTAAAAGGGACTAAGCCAGGGGATGTTTTGTTGATTTATAGAATGGGGAATTCTATTTATAAAAGAAATACATCAGTTGTTAGTGGGATTGCAATTGTGCAGGAAATTGTTTATACGAGCGATGTTGATGATTGTATAGCGAAATGTAAAGATCGCTCGATTTTTGATGAGAAGAGAATTCATCAAGTTTATCCGCAATATAAAACCATAGTTAGGTTACTAGACTATCTTCCATTTTCACATGCTGTTACGCTAAATGAATTACGTCAAAATAAGATAATTGATGCTTTTTCTGGGCCGCGGTCATTTGATCTTATTACTAAGGAACAATATGAAACTATCTACAAATTAGGAATGGAGGTGCAAGAATGAAAAAGAAAATTTTAATTTCAATTAATCCTGAACACGTTGAAAATATTTTGAATGGCACAAAAAAATATGAGTATCGTAAAATTGCTGCAAAGCAAGATATTTCTTCCATTATTATCTATGAAACTATGCCCGTAAAAAGAATTGTTGCCGAAGCCGAAATTATAGACGTTTTAATGCTCTCACCTGAAGAACTGTGGGCTCAAACAAAAGATGCATCGGGAATTAGTAAAGCATTCTTTGATGAATATTTCCAAGACCGTGAAATTGCATATGCATATAAATTAGGGGAAGTCAAAAGATATGAAACGCCAAAGACTTTATTGGATTACGGCATAAAAGCTGCCCCGCAATCGTTTGTATATATTTAGGAGAATATAGAGAAGGTGCCTGCTAAAAAAGGTCAGTATTCAAATTTTGCTACGCAGTAAACAAAGAAAAGGGAATTGAGAAATTTACGCTATGAGAAGTGAGTAAATACTCGCATATTTTTTTCACATAAAAACCAAAAGGTTGACAATGTTTGACATTGTCAACCTTTTTTCTTTTGCTATAATACTGCTACGTCTTCATGAACAGAAGAGTTACTTTATTTCTTCAACAGAAATGCGGAAGTTTTGACCATTCAAAAAATGCACCTGCAAAGCACTTTCTTCTTCAGTATATGTAGCCACGATTTCGTCCTTTATAAGTAACGTGATTTCTTCCGTTAAATCTCTAACGGAAATTTGTCTTTGATTGTTTTCCATGCTGTTTTCTCCTACAATTATTTTATTCAATCAAATCGCGCGCCAATTTGTTTGTACTTCTATTATATCTTCACTCTTTGGATTATGCAACCAAATAATACAGAAAGTGAAGATAATATTTTGTAGAAAGAGGACTACTTTATGGATATTTTGTCGAAACTGCCTGAACGGCTTAAAGAACTGATGTTTGATAGGGGTATAAACGCACCAAATCTCGCGGAAAAGCTAGATGTCGGAGCGAATACAATCACGCGCTATTTGCAGGGCGTAAGCACGCCAAACTTCGATATTTTTGTCAAACTTATCGAATACTTTAACTGTTCGGCTGATTTTTTACTTGGTTTGGAAGAGCAGCCCTTTTACGAGAAGAAATTCCTTCCTGTTCCGCCGTTTGCTGAACAATTCCGCAAAGCGATGGAAGAATGTAAGACGACACAGTACGCATTGAAAAAGAAAACGGGTATTTCGTGGAATAATTTCCATAAGTGGTTGAATGGAAAGAGCAAACCATATCCTGACAGCTTGGTCAAAATTGCTCTCGCAATGGAATGTACCATCGATTTTCTTTTGGGTAGAATAAATTGAATATATAATTTACGAAAAAGTCGCAAATTTTTGCGGCTTTTTTCATTTTTACAGGCAAAAATAGTGTTTTTGTGGACTTAAATAAAACATTTAAAAAATTAAACAACAGCTATTGACTTATTTGAAAAGATGTGGTATAATAATTTTATTATACCAAAGGGGTATCTAATATGGCAGTAAGTTACAATAAATTGTGGAAATTATTAATCGACAAAGGGATGACGAAAACAAAGTTGCGATTGCAAACAGATATGTCAACAGCCACGCTTGCGAAATTAAGTAAAAATGAAACAGTTTCTATGGATGTTATGTTGCGTATTTGCAAAGTTTTAGATTGCAATGTCGGCGATATTATGGATGTTGAAATAGAAGAAAAATAAGAAACGAGGGTGAGATTATGATTACTAGAGCAGAAGCAAAAACAAAAATTGCAACCATTATGGCTACGCATAATCCTATCAAAACAGGGCTTACTCTTCCAGTGAGAAAAGGTGAGACTTTTAAGGTGTTTCGTATCCCCATTGATTTACTCGTTCCAAATATTTTAAATGATAGAATTACTTGGAGAATTAGGGAATATGAAGCCGCGAATAGCCGTCAATTGAGCATTGAAAATGCAGCTGATGTAGAGTATTTATATACTTTAATACTTGAAGAGCATCCTGCGGAGAATGAACGGACTTTAGCGGATTTAGCGAGAAATGGACAGCAAATTGATGGGGTTATAACTAATACAGGTATTATTATTGACGGTAATCGCCGAGCAACGCTTTTGCGTGTATTGTTTAAAGGGGAAGCTGAAAGATTTAGACAAAGCGTTGAGGATTTTAGATATTTTAATGCAATTGTTTTGCCTGAAGACATGGACAACAAAGAAATAATGGCAATGGAAACCATGTTGCAAATCGGTGCAGATAAAAAAATAGATTATAACCGTATTTGTTTGTATATCAAAGTGGATAACTTAAGGAAGGCAGGCTGTACCTATAGTCAAGTAAAGCAATATATGAATCTTAAGTCTGAAAAAGACGTTGAAGATATGGAAAGTATTTTTGCCTTAATGCAAGAATATTTAATTGCAATTGGAAAGCCGAATCACTTTACGCTTTTAGATAAATTGGAGGATCAGTTTATCAACACAAGGACGGTTTTTAAACGTTTGGATAATGGTAGCTATCATGCAGAATGGGATTATACGGAAGCTGATGTGGCCAATTTCAAAATGGTTTGCTACGATTATATGCGTGCAAAATTTGAAGGTAAAAAATATAGAGATAAATTAGTAGGGAAACCTAATAAAACAGACGGCGTCTTTATTGAAAAGACGGTGTGGGACGCATTTTTAGAACACCATGAGGAGATTATCGATAAAAATAATCCTGAAACGGAACAGGATTGGGAGTTGCTTGGTAAGAAAGGTGGGAAATTTGAAAGAAACTTAAATGATGCAGAACAAAAGCTTATAACAGTTCTGAATGATAAGAATCTTTCCAAATTAATTCGTGAAATTCAAATAAAAGTGGATCGCATATCTGAGTTAACAGATGATATGGAAGAAATTACGGATGAGGATTTGGAAAACTTGAAAAAGTTGTCTAAATCAATCTATAAAATAACAAAAAAGTATGAGTAATCTTTTTATTGATATCATTGGGAAAAATGAAATTATTATACAAGGACTGGAATTTATTCAAGGACGTCCTGCAATAAAGTTAAATATTTTTCTTAGCAGCTTTAGAAATTTTATCCGAAAACAAACTTCTAATGAGCTTACATTTAATTTTAGAGACGAGCCGGATTTAATTGTTGGTAAGACGCTGACTTCAATTGTTGCCTTTATTGAGGGATTAGGGTTTAATGTGGAGATATCTTCAAGCATGAAAATTCTTTTTGATGGCTTTAATTCCCATCAAAATAATTTTGTTGAAACAAAGGAAAAATTGGGGAAAGTTGTAACGAGAGATATTTCTAGTGATATAGAATTTCAAGAGTTTTGTTTGTTTTGCGATAATACGTTAAGCATACAATTACGGCCATACCAATATAAAGCAGCATACCTTTTATCAACAGGGAAAGGGGGGTTTGATTTTTCTGTTCCAGGCGCAGGGAAAACCATCATAACCTATGCAACTTACAGCTATTTAAAAAATCAACATCACATAGATAAACTTTTTGTTATAGGGCCAATTAGTTCTTATAATGCTTGGTTTGAAGAGTTTATCACATGTTTTGGCGTTGCTCCTGACTTCGAGAATTTATCGGTAATTAATACGGCGGATTGTAAGGCCTATTTAACGGCCTCTACTACAAATCATAAAAATATAACATTTATTAATGGGGATAAGGTTCGTTTATTAGCTTCAGAAATTAAATATTATTTGAATAATGATAGTATTTTGCTTGTTATTGATGAGGCTCATAAAATTAAAAATCCTAATGCGTCAATCACTAGAGCCGTTATGGATATTAGCCAATTCGCAAAATCGAGGATTCTGTTAACAGGTACTCCATTACCGAATGGCTATGAAGACTTATGGTCACTAATGATGACTTTTTCTCCTTTTGATAAAATACTTCCATATAATTACAGCCAGCTTAAAACTTTTACAAAAAGTGGCATTTCCGAAAAACAAGAAGAGCGTTTGCGGTCATCTATTAAACCTTACTATTCGCGAATTTCAAAGAAGTTTTTATTGCAAAACAAGGAGTTGTTGCCGACAATTGAACGTTCAATATATGTCGATATGGATGATGAGCAATTATTCCTGTATGAAAAGTTGAATGCGTTTTGTGGAAAAATTAAAGAAGAAATTGATGAAGATTTTCTAGTAGCACTAAAAAAAGCTGTACTGATAAGGAAAATGCAAATTTCAGCTAATCCAGCTTTATTATTAAGAGGGTTGATGAATTCCATGGATGAACTGATGGAAGAATATATTGATTCTTATTATAAAGATAATGACGAAATTGAAAAATTGATTTTAGCTGATAATAAAATAAAAAAAGAACTTTTAACCTCTGAAATTATGCGAATTGTACAACGTTATGCGCGTGAAAGTATTACGACGAGAAAAAATATTCAAGCAGTAAAGTTGATACAAGCGTTAGTAGCTCAAGGGAAAAAGGTTTTAGTTTGGGAAATTTTTGTAGGGAATATGGAAACCTTAAAAAATTTAATCGAAGCTGAAATCAATATGCCAGTGGAACTCGTTAACGGAACAATAACTGGGCAGGAGCGACAAGATGCAATCGCTCGTTTTAGAAATGGGAATAGCATGGTTTTAATTGCAAATCCGGCGACATTAGCTGAATCAATCTCATTACATAAGGTTTGCCAAAATGCAATTTATGTTAATAGAAATTTTAATGCAGCTCAATTTATTCAGTCTAAAGATCGTATTCATCGAATCAATATGCCTACTGGAGCAACTGCAACTTACTATTTTCTCATAAATGAGAATACTGTTGATGGTGTTGTCGGCGAAAAACTTGCATTAAAAGAACAAAGAATGCTAGCAATATTAGATGCTGACGATATTGAAATAGGTGGATCAGAATTTGAAGATGGCAGTATTATGTCGAAAAAAGATATTGAAGACTCTTTTGATAAATAGGAGGAACTTATGATTATTAATGAACAAATTATAGGAGAAATAACGGCTTTAGCTGAGAGATATAAAACTATCCCGATACAAAAAGTAGCCAATAAGCTGTGCATCAATATGACGGCGAAACAAAGTTTTAGTCTTGTAATAAAGCATTTGTTTAAGAATGAGTTGTCTGAAGCGACTCAAAAAATTTTAGAAGAAAATTGTTATGATATTAAGACAATTGTATTGGAAAAATATGGGTCCTTAAAGGAGTCTATATCTTTACCCATGTTTAAATATTGCGATATTATTAAAGAACAATGGGAAACGAGTACATTAAGAAACTATTTATATAATCGAGTATTTATTTTTGTAGTATTTAGATATAATACTTCTCGTGATTGTAGAATTGAAACGATATGTCCATGGACAATGTCTACCGCTATATTGGACAAAGATATTAAGCAAATGTGGACAAAAACTGTAGACTGTATTCGCCTGGGGCATATTGTCAAATATATTGATAATAATGGAAGACGTCACACGTTTTTCCCCGCAGCAAGTGAAAGTCCCTATATGCATGTAAGACCGCACGCGCGGAATAGTGATGATACTATTCCGCTTCCTGTTCCCGATGCCTTAACGGGGGTAACAGTTTACCCAAAACATAGTTTTTGGCTGAATAAAGGATTTATTGCAAAAATTGTAAGTCGGGATTGATACTATGCGATTTAATAAATTACAATTAACTATTATTCTTGGATTTTATTATATAGATAAGGCAAAAAATATTGAAGCGTTTACGATTAAATTTAATAAATATTTTCATTTGTCTGTGAGCAGACAAACTATACTTTTTGCCTTAACCCAGTTTAAAAATATTAATCCGGCGAATAATAATCAAGCACTTATAACAGACGATAAGGATTTTGCGAGACTTTGGGAAGAATATATCGTCTTTGATAAAATAGCTTCGCTTAAAGAGCTTTATAAGTTATTCAAACAAGAAAAATATTTGAATGAGGCTAGTAACTTAACTGACATTTCAGAATCGAACACTAGCTTAACGAGGAATTCGCTCGTCTTGGATGTTCCCGTGGAAAAACCTTTAATAACATCGGGATGCGATAAAAAAGTTTATCCGAGGTTAAAAGAAGTTGCGGGCAATTCTTTGTGTTTAGCTGAATACAAGTGTGAAAATCCGTTATGTTCTATCACATTATTTACAAGAAAAGATGGAACAGCTACATATACTGAGGCACATCACTTGATTCCGCTTTGCTATCAAAACGATTTTGAATACAGTTTAGATGTGGAGGCAAATGTAGTATCGCTTTGTCCTCATTGTCATCGCTTATTGCATTATGGTCAAGATAAAGAAAATCTTTTAAAAAATCTTTATAATGATAGAATTGCTAGATTGAAGAAATGTAAGCTCGACATAAGTTATGAATCTTTATTATTAATGTATAGATAATTATTAGGAATTACATATGGAAAAAACAATTTGCGAGTTATTTGCTGGGGTTGGAGGTTTCCGCCTTGGCTTTGAAAGAAATTCCGACGAATGGGAAACAGTTTGGTTTTCCCAATGGGAACCAGATGCAGCTCGTCAATGGGCGCATGATTGCTATGTCCAACATTTTGGTGATATCGACGATAATACAGGAATCGATATCGCTGAAGTTGATAAAACAAAAATCCCCAATCATTCTTTATTGGTGGGGGGGTTCCCTTGCCAAGATTATTCTGTGGCTCATGGTCTAATTAACAATGAAGGTATAGAAGGTAAAAAAGGTGTTCTTTGGTGGCAAATAAGAGAAATCTTGATAACAAAGAATAGTCCTTTTGTTCTTCTTGAAAACGTGGATCGTTTGTTAAAATCTCCTGCAAAACAAAGAGGTCGTGACTTTGGAATTATGCTTGCATGTTTTGCGGAACTTGGATATTGCGTAGAATGGCGTGTGATTAATGCGGCTGAATATGGAGCCGCGCAAAGAAGACGGCGAATCTTTATTTTTGCGTATAAAAATACAACTGCTTATTATCAAAAAATGAAAGATTATAAAGCCTCGGATATTTTATTTGAGAGGGGTTTTATGGTAAAAGCCTTCCCGTTATCTGGCTATTCTATGGTCAAACAAACGAAACTTAATTATAATAATATTCAGTCCATTTCGGACACTTTTCAATATGAATTTGAAAACACTGGTTATATGCGTGATGGTATTATTTCTACTGTTAACATCACTAGTGCCGAAGAAAAACCTATTCCCTTGCGTGCTCTTTTGGAAAAAGATGTCGAAGAATCTTTCTATGTAGAAGATAAAATAGAAAAATGGAGATATTTAAAAGGTGCAAAAAAGATTAATCGGCAAGCGAAAAGTGGGTTTAATTATATTTTTAGTGAAGGTCCTATTGCGTTTCCCGATAAATTGGAATTGCCGGCAAGAACAATGCTTACATCTGAAGGTACTTTAAATAGAAGTACACATGTAATTAAAGATCCGCAAACTAATCGATTAAGATTAATAACCCCTCTAGAAGCTGAAAGGATTCAAGGGTTTGATGATAATTGGACAAATACTGGAATGACTCTTCGTATGAGATATTTTTGTATGGGAAATTCCTTGGTTGTTCCTATGATTACTCGCATGGCGGAAGTTTTATTTGATATTATTAACGATGAAGAATAGTGGATTGTTTTTTGTGCGAATTAAAGGGTGAGTGCGATTAAGCAGAAATGAACACGCAAAGAGTCTGATTCTGTGTATCAGATTCACGATACGCATTCGATTTGAGTGCGTGAAGGACGCTTTGAAGTATTGAACACGGACGGCGAACGTTTGTTAGAACCGATTCGTATATCTGAATTCGCACGCCATCCACGTGAGTATTTCAATTTGATTGTCGGAAAAATTAAGGAGTAATAATGAACAAGATAATCTATAACAAGCTTGTGCGAGATAAAATTCCTGAGATAATTGAAGTGTCGGGGAAGAGGTGTGAAATAGAGATATTGTCTGATGAAGAGTATCTTCAAATGCTTGATAAGAAATTAGATGAAGAGCTTGCGGAGTATCATCAAGAGCAAAATATTGAAGAACTTGCTGACCTTTTAGAAGTGCTTTATGCGACAGCAAAAGCAAAAGGATATTCTATTGAAGAGCTAAACCATGTACGCGTTGAAAAGCAAAAAGTACGTGGTGGATTTGAAGGGAAAATCTTATTGAAGGAAGTTGCTGAGCATTAAATAAAGATTTTTATTAAAAAAATAAAAACTTTTCAAAAAAATTTAAAAAATGCACGAACAAATGTTTGACTTTTGTTGAAAATGGGTATATAATAGGTGTACGCTGAGTTATTAGCGGCGTTTTACAATTGAATATTGCATACGTTAAGCAGTTCTGCGGAGATGAAGTATCCGCAGCGGTGACGATCCCTGTTTTGTATTAGTATGGCTTTGATATTGGCTTAAAAAATATCCCGTGGCGCACTACGAATAACTTTATGTTACTCGGAGTGCGCCCTTTTTTATTGCAAAATTTCGAATTTGATGAAATTTTGGTGAAATTTTCTTAAAAACGTCGAACTTTTCAAAAAAAGTGTCCTTGGAATAGTAAGGGAGTGTTGTGCAATACGACAAAAACTGTCTAAGACAAAATTCGTCGTAGACGGCTTAAAAAAGAGTTGTTATAATAATTTCGGTTCTAAAACGCAAGTCGGTGCGTCCAAGTAGGCAAAGCGTTTTGGATAAATAAAAAATTTATAAAAGGAGGTAGGACAAGCTTATGATAAACGAAGAATGGCAAAAGCGCATTGATGAGTTTAATAGCTGGGATAATGATATGATTATCCCAGGAAAGCTAACGAACGATGGTGCGCATAACGTTTGGATAGAGGAAACGAGAAATCCTCGAGGTAAGCGGCGCAAAAAGTATGCCGAGCCCAAGGTCAAAGTGGACGTAATGACCTTGGAAACGGCAAAGAACGTACAGAAAAAGAAGGAGGTGATAGAAGAAAATGCTGATACGGAATCGAGGCCACCCGGCGAAGAAATAGAGCAAGAAAACGATGAAATTACAGCCGATTTTGACGATGATAAAGAAGTAATCGACGAACGTAAAAGCGATGAAAAAACACCGCTGGAAACGCGTTTAATGACACTACGCGAGGTGTTTGACGAACTTTATGACAGCTATTACGAAATGAAGTTTAAGCCAAAGCGAAAAGCTTTATTGACGGCGATGGCACCTTATTTTGATGATAGGAAAAGGACGATAGAATTTGTAGAAGAAAATCTTCTGCGAAGAAGGCATAATAACGGTGCGCGGTACTTACGAGCATTGAGGAAATGTTGTCTAAATCGATTTAATTACTTCGTAACGTTTACGTATGATGATGAGAAAATGGATAGAGAACAATTTAAGAAAAAGTTGAAGGCATATTTGAAGAATAAAGTCAATCGAGATAATTGGAAATATTTCGGCGTATGGGAAGGCTGGGACGGTAAAAAACGATTGCATTTTCATGCATTGATGTACATTCCAGACGGAACTATGCCAGGCGAATTGGTGAAAATGACGAGTTATAATACAAGTAAAAAGAGAAAACAAACGGTTATAGCAAATACGGAGTTTAATGAGAAATTTGGAAGGTCCAGTATAGAAGAAATCATCGTATATGAACAAGATAAAGCCTATAATTACGTATTAAAATATTTGAATAAGGGAGGCAAATCGATGGTGTCTAAGAATTGCCCGACTTTTATAAAGGGATATGTACAAAAGAGTCAATTGGTGTTTCCGATGCAAACGGAGCATAAATATTTTATGAATCCGCAAGCGGAAGTAATTATGTTGACGGGAGAAATTACGCGAGTAGACGAGGAACGGCCCCAAGAGGCATTGCCAAACGCTACAACGTGCAATTAAAGAACAAAAATTTCGATGAAAAGTCATCGGCAAAAAATATCGCGCCCAATCGCCAAGCGGTTTAGCGGCGATGGGCGGGTTTTGCCGATTTCAGTCGATTTGTTTTGTTGCAGTGGAGTGGCGCAGAATGTGCCATTCGGCGCCGCGTAGCGGCGACGACTTGTATAATATGGCACATTCTGCGCTCATTTGACAAAAAATCGTGTTTTTATGAGCACAAAACATAGTGTTGCGGTCACTTAAAATCGCAAAAAAATACTAAAATCTTAGGAGAAAAATTATGTTATCAGCAATACAAAATAATGAAAAATTTTACTTGACTTTTTGGGGAATGCCATTTTATAATGGTATTAGCCTCAGAAAACAAAAGGCTTTCGCGCCTTACTCTGAAACGGAAAAATCCCTTGGGTGGAATGTTTTCAGCCTATTTTTCCGCGGAAAAGGAGGTGTGAAACGGCGAATGTTTATTTGTCGGATTTAATAAGGAGGATGACGGATAAAGAATTAAAGAAACTTTTAAACGGGGTGCAGTACATACCCAATGAGGGTGAGCGCGATGAGATAACGCAAATCATTTTGAAAGCTGCGTCTGAAAGCCTAACCCTTAAAAAACTGAAAAAAATGACACTCCCCTCGGGGAAAGGGCAAGTGTCGGATGACGTAAGCAAAATCGGGAATCGCGGATTTATCAAATTCAGTAAAAAGGAGATAAATAAGATGCCCGAAAGATATCAAAAAATTTTTATACTTGACGATAAAATGGTGAGTTTCCGTTTTCATAACGGTTCCTATCACGCAAGATATCGTCGCGACGGTTACAACATAGAAGTGTGCGCCAAGACCTTCGTTTTGATGAAGGACAAGTTCATAGCGAAATTAAATTCGCTGGAGCGAGAACGCTCGTTAAATCAATTCCCGACGTTTGGTGAATTTTTAACCGATTGGCTTGCCGTTAAAAAGAGAACGGTCAAGGAAAGTACGCACAAAAGCTACGTTGGAATCTGTGAACACAACTTAATGCCACGGTTTGGCTCGTTGCCGCTAAATGAAGTTACTCGAAAGGTGGTTCAAGAGTTTATTTTTGAACTTACCGACGCTGGGAAGAATCGAACGGCACATAAAATCGTACAGCTCATGACGGCGGTATTTAACGTTGCTGTGGAAGATTATCCAAACCTTCGCACGCCGATGACGAAAATCGTTCTTACGCACTATGAAGCGAAGAAAGGCAGCGCGTTGTCGAAGGACGAGGAAAGACAACTGATTGAATACTGCAAGGCGAACCCGAATTATCAAGGAAATGCAGCAATGCTTCTCTTGATGTATACGGGAATGCGCGTAGGCGAATTGGAAACGATGTACCGCGAAGGCGATTACGTTTATTGCGAATCGGAAAAAATTCGTCGTGGTCGCAAACAGGTTATCCGCAAGATACCCATTTCGCCGATGCTGAAACGCGTGTTGTCGATGATTGATTTCGACCTTGTAAAACGGACGAATAGATCTACGATTCGCGATTCGTTGAAGCGAGTGTTCCCCGAAAGACATATTCACGAGTTCCGTTATACTTTTATAACGAGAGCAAAAGAATGTGGAGTCAATCCCGAAGTCGTAATGCTTTGGGCGGGACATGAATCGGATAGCGACGTAAAAACGAGCAAAGTGGATAGAGGGTATACGACGTACTCGGAAGAGTATTTGCTCTCGGAAATTAACAAAATCAGTTACGATTTGTGAAAAATTCACAAAAATTAGCATTTTAGGCTTAAAAGTGGTGAAAAATGCCTTAAAAACGGCAAAAAATGGCGATTTTCTTTCCCCAATTTTTCCCCAAAGTCAAGAAAATGGGGTAAAACCCGAAGATTTTACCCCAAATTCTGGTGCCGCTGGCCGGACTTGAACCGGCACGAACTCTCGTTCGAGGGCTTTTAAGGCTAACGCACGCTTTTTTGGAAAAATTTCGAAGTCAACAAAAAGTGCAAAAATGGGGCAATTTTGCATGAAAACTATATCAAAAAGTCCCAAAATATACAATCCGCGTGCAACCCCGATTTTGTTCAAAAATTACACTTTCCCCAAGTTTCCCCACGATAAAATTCACGCTTTTTA
>JAZSHX010000034.1:0-3464 GCA_045533485.1 Candidatus Scatosoma sp.
CTTAAATTTTTTAGACAGGGAAAAAGAAGTTTTAAAATTTTGGAAGGAAAACAAAATTTTTGAACAAAACGTAAGTGAAAACGCAGGTAATCGTGAATTCACTTTTTACGACGGGCCACCAACGGCAAACGGCAAACCGCATATCGGCCACGTATTAACGCGCGTTATGAAAGATATTATTCCAAGATATCAAACAATGAAAGGCAAGCACGTTCTTCGCAAGGCGGGCTGGGATACGCACGGGCTTCCCGTGGAACTCGAAGTAGAGAAAAAACTTGGTTTGGAAAGCAAAACGGGTATTGAAAGCTACGGTATCGAACCGTTTATCAAGCAATGCAAGCAATCCGTTTGGCAGTACACCAACGAATGGAAACAAATGTCCGACCGCGTAGGTTACTGGTGCGATATGGACAACCCTTACGTAACTTATCACGATAATTATATCGAATCGGAGTGGTGGGCGCTCAAAGAAATTCACAAAAAGGGCTTGCTTTACAAGGGGCACAAAATCGTGCCGTATTGCCCCCGTTGCGGAACGGCGCTTTCTTCCCACGAAGTAGCGCAGGGCTATAAAGACGTCAAGCAAACGACGGCGTTCGTGAAATTTGCAGTCAAGGGCGAGGAAAATACCTTCATTTTGGCTTGGACCACGACGCCTTGGACGCTTCCTTCCAACGTGGCGCTTTGTATGCACCCCGAATACGACTACGTAATGGTGCAAATGGACGAAAGCGGTGAAAAATACGTTTTGGCGGAAGGCTTGCTCAAATCGGTGCTCGGCGAAGAGGGCTACAAAGTACTTTCCACGAAAAAAGGTAAAGAATACGAATATACCGAATACGAACCCTTGTACGCATACGGTAAAGAAATTTTCAAATACCGCGAAAAAGCGCATTTCGTCACCTGCGATACGTATGTAACGCTTAGCGACGGTACGGGTGTTGTACACATCGCGCCTGCCTTTGGTGAAGACGACTATAAAGTAGGTATGCGTTACGGTTTGCCTGTGGTACAGCTTATCAACGAGGAAGGTAAATTCCCTGCCGGTTGCGGTGAATTTACAGGCGTTGGTGCACAAGCGGCTGACCCTGCGGTAATTAAGGATTTGAAGGCGCGTGGCTTGCTGTTGAAACCGCTGGAAGTAATGCACAGCTATCCGTTCTGCTGGCGTTGCGATACCGCACTTATCTATTACGCGCGTTCCAGCTGGTTTATCAAGGTAACGGCGATTAAGGATAGATTGATTGCGGCAAACCGTTCGGTGAACTGGATGCCCGATACCATCAAGGAAGGCCGTATGGGTAACTTCCTTGAAAACGTAATCGACTGGGGGCTGTCCCGTGATAGATACTGGGGTACGCCGTTGCCCGTTTGGGTATGTCCCGATTGCGGCGAAATCGAAGTGATCGGTTCGCGCGAAGAGCTTGTTGAAAAGTGCGGCGCGGCGAAAGATATCGAATTGCATCGCCCGTATTTGGACGATTTGACGTGTGCTTGCCAAAAATGCGGCGGCAAAATGAAGCGCACGCCCGAAGTTATTGACTGTTGGTTCGACTCCGGTTCTATGCCGTTTGCACAATACCATTATCCGTTTGAAAATAAGCAGTTGTTTGAACAAACCTTCCCTGCGGATTTCATTTCCGAAGCGGTGGATCAAACGCGCGGTTGGTTCTATACCTTGCTTGTTATCTCCACGTTGCTCTTTGACAAAGCTCCGTTTAAGAACTGTATCGTTTTGGGGCACGTCAACGACAAAAACGGTATTAAGATGAGTAAACACAAGGGCAACGTCGTTGATCCTTGGACGATTTTGGATAAACAGGGTGCCGATGCGGTGCGTTGGTATTTCTACACGTCGTCCGCGCCTTGGCTGCCCAGCCGTTTCTATCCCGAAGCGGTAAGCGAAGCGCAAAGAAAGTATATGGGTACGCTTTGGAATACTTATGCGTTCTTCTGCTTGTATGCGGACATCGACGGGTATAACCCTGCGGAATACGATTTGAGCAAATGCAAGCTTTCGCTTATGGATAAATGGATTTTGTCCAAGCTCAACACGCTTATCGACCAAGTGGATAAAAACCTTGCCGTATATAATATTACGGATAGCGCGCGTGCGTTGCAGGATTTTTCGGATATCCTGTCCAACTGGTACGTGCGCCGCGGCAGAGAAAGATACTGGGGCAGCGAAATGACGGAAGATAAGGCGGCGGCTTACACCGTGCTTTGGCACGTGCTGGTTACGTTTGCGAAGCTTACCGCACCGTACACGCCGTTTATCGCCGAAGAAATGTATCTCAACCTTGTGCCTGCGTTCTTCAAGGACGCGCCTAAGTCCGTGCATCTTTGCGATTTCCCTAAATACCAAGCGGAACTTGTCGACGCGGATTTGGAAAAGGGTATGGACGTAGTGCTTGACGTGGTAAACCTTGGGCGTGCGGCAAGAAACACGGGTAACGTGAAAAACCGTCAACCGCTCAGCGAAATGTACGTGGTTACGGCGAAAGACGGCGCACTCAGCGACGGCTTGAAAGCGATTGCTTTGGATGAATTGAATATCAAGGCGTATAAATCGGCGGCGGACGCAAACGAATTTATTTCTTATAAGCTCAAACCGCAACTCAAAACGCTTGGCCCTAAATACGGTAAAAAGCTTGGCGCAATCACGGCGTTCTTGAACGGTTGCGACGCTACGGCGGCTGCGGCAGTGGTGGAAGCAGTGCGCGGCGGCGGTGCGTTTGTGTTGCCGACGGATGCGGAAGTAACGCTTACCGAAGAAGATTTGCAAATCTTCACCGAAAGCAAGGCGGGCTTTATATCCGCAAGCGACAAAGGCGTAACGGTTGCCTTGAATACAACGCTCACCGAAGCGCTGATTACGGAAGGTATCGAACGCGAAATTGTTTCCAAGGTGCAAACGATGCGTAAGGAAGCAGGGTTTGTCGTTACCGATAGAATCTCTATATATTATAATAATGTAGGGGGCAGAGTGCAATCGGTGCTTAAAGCAGGTGCGTTTGCGCAAGACGTCTTGGCGGTAAGCGTTTGCGAAGGTAACGTTGACGGATTTACTAAGGAAGTGGATATCAACGGCGAAAAGGTAACGCTTACGCTTGTAAAAATGTAATTTTTTTAAAAAATTTCAAAAAATGTCGAAAAAACAGTTGACATGCTGAAAATAAAATGATAATATAGACAAGCTACGCACGAAACGGTGTAGCAATACCATATATAAATAGTCCCAAATAAGGTTTTTACAAATTTTTCAAAATTTTTTTAAAAAAAATAAAAAAATATTAAAAAAACACTTGACAAAGGGAAAAGGTATGTGGTATTATATACAAGCTGTCGCCGCGAGGGGGCAGAACCAAGCCGGAAAGCTTGGTAAAAGCAGATTAAAAACAGAATAAGAAAGAAATGAGATTTATTTGACAAACAAGCAAATGAAAGTAATTTCCGTTAATTTT
>JAZSHX010000022.1:0-57639 GCA_045533485.1 Candidatus Scatosoma sp.
ACTGCTCCTACGATGGTTGCGAAATTGTCGTCGGCCAACACCATGTTCGTAACTATTTTGGTAACGTCCGTACCCGTAATACCCATACCGACGCCGATGTCCGCCGTTTTAATGGAAGGCGCGTCATTTACGCCGTCGCCCGTCATCGCCGTAACGAAGCCCATCTTTTTCCATGCTGTTACAATACGCGTTTTGTGTTCAGGTTGCACGCGTGCATATACGCTAATATTTTGGAATTGCGCTTCAAATTCTTCATCCGTCATTTGATTGAGCTCCGCGCCCGAAATTGCGCGAATACCATCGTCCATAATGCCAAGCTCCTTGGCAATCGCGACCGCCGTGTCGATGTGGTCACCCGTTATCATAATCGGACGAATACCTGCTTCTCTGCAACGCGCAATCGCGTCTTTTACTTCGGGACGTACAGGGTCAATCATACCGCAAAGCCCAACGAAGCAAAGCTCTTTTTCCGCGCTGTCCGTATCCAGCGTTTCAGGAATTTCCGTCAAAATCTTTTGCGAGCAAGCAAGCACGCGAAGCGCCTTGTCCGCCATCGCCTTATTCGCCGCTAAAATTTGCGCGCGGTATTCGTCCGTCATCGGCACTGCCTTGCCGTCAAGCAAATAATGCGTGCATCTATCCACGATTACGTCGGGAGCGCCTTTGGTGTATTGCACGAACCCGTCCGCTGTTTGATGCACGGTTGTCATCATTTTACGGCCGGAGTCAAAGGGAATTTCGCCTACGCGCGGGAACGCTTCTTTGAGTTCATATTTAGGTTTTTGCAACTTATTTGCCCAAACGACAAGCGCCGATTCGGTGGGCTCGCCCGTAACTTCGCCGTCCGTTGCAAGCTCCGCATCCGAACAAAGCGACATACCCGTAGCGATATGCGTTTCGTCTTCACCGAAGAAATCGACCACCGTCATTTTATTTTGCGTGAGCGTACCCGTCTTGTCAGAGCAGATAATTTGCGCGCAACCCAGCGTTTCTACCGCCGTCAATTTACGAATGATTGCATTACGTTTGGACATATTCGTTACGCCGATAGAAAGCACCACGGTCACAACCGCCGCCAAACCTTCGGGGATAGCCGCAACCGCAAGCGATACCGCAATCATAAACGAATCGAGCACAAGCTCAAAATCGATAGCGCCGATAGAACGGAGCAGTTGTACGCCGAACACGATTACGGAAATACCAAGCACAAGCCACGTAAGCGTTTTGGAAAGCTGACCAAGCTTGCGTTGCAAGGGCGTTTTACCTTCCTGTGCGTCCGCAAGCGCGCCTGCAATTTTGCCCATTTCCGTATCCATACCCGTTTGCGTAACGACAACGACACCGCGGCCGTAAACGACCACGCTGCCCATATATACCATATTTTTTCTATCGCCAAGCGGTACTTCCTTTTCATCGCTTAATGTGTCGGCAATTTTATCCACAGGCACGGATTCGCCTGTGAGCGCCGCTTCTTCGATTTTTAAGCTGGCGCTTTCTAAAATTCTACCATCAGCTGGCACTGCGTCCCCTGCTTCCAAGAGCACGATGTCGCCAACGACCAAGTCTTCACTGTGCACGGCAATCAGCTTTCCGTCACGAATAACCTTTGACGTTGCCGCGGACATTTTTTGCAGGGCTTCGATT
Source organism: Candidatus Scatosoma sp. (assembly GCA_045533485.1). GTDB lineage: Bacteria > Bacillota > Clostridia > Christensenellales > Borkfalkiaceae > Scatosoma. The sequence continues at coordinate 1,645 of JAZSHX010000022.1, forward strand.
GCTTTTTCCGCTTTGCTTTCTTGGAATACGCCAAGCACGGCGTTAATCAACACTACCGCAAGAATAATGATAACGTCGGTAGGAAATTCCTTTTCAACCACAGCAAGCACGCCGCTTATCGCCGCCGCTACGATCAAAATAATAATCATAGGATCGGCAAGCTGTTCTAAAAATCTGCGGACAAGCGATTTTTTCTTGCCTTCGGCAAGCTTATTTTTGCCGTTTGCCTGCAATCGTCTTTCCGCTTCGGCTGCGGTTAAACCTTGTGTTTGCGAAGAATTTAACCTGCCTAACACTTCGTCCTTTTCTTGACAATATTCTTTCATAATGCCTCCATACCATTAAAAAATAAAATACGCCCGAGTGTCATTTATCGGGCGTTACGTTTCACTTGTGCGCACGCATAGCCGTCCTGCCATACGTGAGTCTTGCAAATTAAGACAAGCCATACCAAAAAGGTTGTGTTGTTGACTTGCCGCGCTGTTTTACGCTTGCTACTCCCCCACGGGTTGAGTATAGTTTACCACATTTTTCCGCGTTTGTCAATAGGTTGCGCAAATTTTTTAAGATTATTCTTCGTCGGGAAGATCTACGTTGTGATATACGTTTTGCACGTCGTCGAGTTCTTCCAAAGCGTCAAGCATTTTTTCAAACGTTGCCACCTTATCCGCGGGCAACGTGATTTTGTTTTGGGGAATCATTGCAACTTCCGCTTGTACGAAACGAATTTTCGGTTCTTCTTCTTCGTTTCTCTTCTTGGGCGCAGCTGCCATCAATTCCGCGTTTTTATCTTCCAAATACTTGCGAACTTCCGAGAAGGTTTCGGGCGTCGTGAAGATCTCATACACGTCGTCGCTTGCCACTACGTCGTCCGCGCCTGCTTCCAACGCGTATTCCGTCATCGTGTCTTCGTCAAGCTCTACCGTTCTTTCCACAACGATATAGCCCTTGTTATCAAAGTTATACGATACGCAACCCGTTTGACCGAGCTGACCGCCGTTTTTCGACAAAATAGCGCGTACGTCGCCTGCCGTTCTATTGATATTGTCGGTAAGCGTCGTGATGATAACCGCCGAACCCGCTACGCCGTATCCTTCATAGGTAAGTTCTTTATAATCCGCACCGCTCATTTCGCCCGACGCTTTTTTAATGCTGCGTTGAATATTGTCGTTGGGCATATTCGCCGCTTTTGCTTTTGCGATAATATCGGCAAGCTTGCTGTTGGTGTCGGGGTTAGGGTTGCTCTTTGCCGCTACGGCGATTTCTCTGCCAAGCTTGGTGAAAATTCTGCCTTTCGCTGCGTCTGCTTTACCTTTTTTTGCTTGAATATTGTGCCATTTGCTATGTCCTGACATATTGAAAACTCCTTATTTTCGTATAAATTATTGTTTGAAAACGTCCATTTTTAACGCGTACATAAGTATCCCTGCCGAAACCGCCGCGTTTAAGCTTTCCTGCGTGGATTGCATAGGAATTTTTACCACCGAATTTGCCGCGTCCATCGTCGCTTGCGAAATGCCGTTGGCTTCGTTACCGATCGCAAGCGCAAACGCTTTTGGGGGCGTGAAAGAAAATACGTTTACCCCATCCATGTCCGCAACGACGATAGGCATATCGCGCAAAACGGATAAAATTTCTTCGCGTGTACCTATATACAATTTCGTGAAAAATAAACCGCTCATACTCGCGCGCACGCATTTAGGCGCGTACGCGTCCGCGCATTCCTTTGTTAAATAAATCTCTTCATACCCAGCCGCATTTGCACTGCGGATAATTGCCCCGACGTTACCGGGATCGGAAACGCCGTCTAAAAAAAGACAGCTTTTGGTGGGCGTTTGCAAGGGCGTTTGCGGAATTTTTACCCGACAAAGCACGCCTTGCGGCGTTTTTTCATCGGACAAAAATCGCATAACGTCTTGACTGACCGTAACGATTTTATCTTCGTAGTCCAAAAGAAAATCCCTTTCGCCTGCGTAGGTATCGCAAAGGAATATACGCTCAATTTCAAAACGGCTGTTTACGCACTCGCGCGTCATTTTTACGCCTTCCACAAGGAAAAGCGCGTGTTCTTTCCTGCCCTTTTTCTCTTTCAAGGACGCCGTTTCTTTGATAAGCGGATTGTTTTTTGACGTTAAAATCATTTTCCTAAAAAATAATGAAAAAGCCTTTTGGATAAAAGGCTTTTTTCGCAAAGTTAAAGTGCTGCTTTCGCTTTTTCAACAAGTTGTGCGAACGCAGGAGCGTCGTTTACCGCCAAGTCTGCAAGCACTTTTCTGTTAAGGTTGATACCTGCAACGGAAAGGCCGTGCATAAACTTGCTGTAAGACAAACCGTTTTGTCTGGTAGCCGCATTGATTCTTGCAATCCAAAGACGGCGGAAATCTCTCTTTCTTCTTCTTCTACCGATGAACGCATAGTTCAACGACTTCATAACCGCTTCACGAGCGATTCTGTACGATTTGCTCTTGTTGCCATAGTAACCTTTGGCAAGCTTCAAAATTTTTCTACGCTTTTTAACAGCGTTCACTGCTCTCTTAATACGCATATTCCACTATCCTCCTTCTTATTTCTTGTAAGGCATCATGCTCTTCACGGTGCTTTCTCTGGTGGAGTCAACAAGCGTAACTTGACGCAAGTTTCTCTTTCTCTTTCTGTTCTTGGTTTCTGCTTTGTGGTTCTTACCGCTGTGCGCTCTGTTTACTTTGCCGGAACCGGTAAGCCAAAAACGCTTTTTCGTACTGCTATGAGTTTTTTGTTTAGGCATATCTTTATCCTCCGAATTTTTTTACTATTTTATAAACAACCCTTAAAAGAGCTTGTCCACTTGTTTTACTGCGATTATTTCGCAGGGGAAAGAATCATCAAAATGTTTCTTCCTTCCGTTTTGGGTGCTTTATCCATCACGGCTTTGCCGTTAAGAAGCGCGAAGAAACGGTTCATAACGTCAATACCCATCGACGCGTGCGCTTGCTGCCTGCCGCGCATACGGATAGACACCTTTACCTTGTTGCCGTCGCCAAGCATTTCCACCGTCTTTTTCGCTTTTACGTTGAGATCGCCAACGTCAATCGTCATCGACAAATAGATTTCTTTGAGTTCCACCACTTTTTGGTTTTTGCGGTTTTCCTTTTCCTTTTTCGCTTGCTCGAATTTGAACTTACCGTAGTTCATAATTTTGCATACGGGCGGTACGGCGTTAGGAGAAATTTTTACAAGATCCAAATTTTCTTCTTCAGCCAAGCGCAATGCTTCCGCCGCGCTCATAATACCAAGCTGTTCGCCTTGTGCGGAAATTACTCTCACTTCTCTGTCACGAATAAATTCGTTGATTTGATGTTGGTCTTTTATGGTAGTATACCTCACGAAAAAATTAAAAAGGACTGCTAATGCGCAATCCTTCCCTTTCGAAACGCCACAATATGCCCATCAAGGGCTGTGGAGATGTATCGAGCCGTACCGATCAAAATCGCACGGCGAGAAGGTTCGCTTCTGCTTAGCTTGTATATAATACCACAATCGCAAACCTTCCGTCAAGCAAATTACACGGCTTTTTTTAAAATTTTTTAAGAATTTTTATTTTCTAAACGCGCCCTGAAATATTTCGCACATTCCACCGCCGTTTTCGTATAAACAGGCAACAGCGCGTCAGGTACATCCCTATAAAACGAACCCGTTTCCAGCATAATATCGCCGTGATAGCCCACCTTTTTCAATTCTTCGATAATTTCTTCAAAATTGATTTTATAGGTAAACGGCAAACCGTGGTTATCGCGGATTTGGTCGCAATCGTGCAAGTGGATTGCCTGCAATCTTTCTCCCATCGTGCGTATCATTTCCACGGCGCTGGTTTTATTTTGCGCCATTTCCGCGTGCCCCGTATCCAAACAAAATACGAACACGTCCTTAGGCAAAGCGTCCAAAATTGCCTTAATATGCGTAGGATGCGAACCGATATCGCGCGTCATATTTTCCACGCCGATTTTCACCCCCGCCTTTCTTGCGTGCGGTTCAAGCGCTTGGAAAAGCATAATATTTTCTTCTATCGTATATTCCACCGACGTATGCACGACGCAAACCTTTGCCCCAAGCGCGCCGCTAATTTCTATCGAACGCACGATTTGCGCAAACATATCCTTATTGAACGCTTCGTCGCCGTTTTTCGCCGTGGGGAACGGCGCGTGCGTTTGATGGCATACGATACCTATGCTTTCGCTGTACGCGCGAAATGCTTTGGCTTTTTCTACATAGTCAGTTGTACCAAAAGGCACTGCGCCTGCGTACATCGTAAAATCATACGCATCAAAACCGCACGCTTTCAAAAACGCCACCGTCGTTTTATCATCGAAGCGTTCAAAATATTTTGTCGCCGTGGAAATATACATTGTTATACCCGTTTAGAATACTTTTTTATCTACGATATCCGCTTTCACGGTTTGGATAAATTCGTCCGCGTCCACCACCGATTGTTCCCCGTCGCGACGGCGAACTGCCACTTGGCCTGCTTCCATTTCCTTATCGCCCAAAACCAGCATATAAGGCACTTTTTCCATTTGCGCTTCACGGATTTTATAGCCGATTTTCTCGTTTCTATCGTCTACGGATACACGTACCCCTACCGCTTTCATCTTTGCGCAAAGTTCGTTTGCATAAGCAAGCTGTCTGTCGGTAATCGGCAAAATTTTCACTTGCGTGGGCGAAAGCCATACGGGGAATTTGCCTGCAAAATGTTCGATTAAGATACCGATAAAGCGTTCAATCGAACCGAACGCTACGCGGTGCACCATGATAGGACGGTGTTTTGCGCCGTCTTCGCCGATATATTCCATTTCAAAGCGTTGGGGAAGCTGGAAGTCCAGCTGAATGGTACCGCATTGCCACGTTCTGCCGATAGAATCTTCCAAGTGGAAGTCGATTTTCGGTCCGTAGAAAGCGCCGTCGCCTTCGTTGATAACATAGCTAAGCCCCAAATCGTCCAAAGCGTTTTTCAACGCGTCGGTTGCGGTGTTCCAGTCTTCGTCGCTGCCCATACTGTTTTCGGGACGCGTGGAAAGCTCCACGTGATACTTAAACCCAAACAGCGTGTACACTTCGTTAATCAAACGCACTACGCCCTTGATTTCGTCCTTGATTTGTTCGGGCATCATAAAGATATGCGCGTCGTCCTGCGTGAAGCAACGCACGCGGAAAAGACCGTGTAATTGACCGGATTTTTCGTGGCGGTGTACAAGTCCAAGCTCACCCATACGGATAGGCAAATCTTTATAGCTGTGCGGTTCGTTTTTGTAAACCAAAATAGAACCGGGGCAGTTCATGGGTTTAATCGCGAAGTCTTCTTCGTCCACTTTCGTCGTATACATGTTGTCACGGTAGTGATACCAGTGCCCTGACGTTTCCCAAAGCGTTTTGTTGAGCATAATGGGCGTGTTTACTTCCACGTACCCGTCGCGCGTGTGAATTTCGCGCCAGTAAGAAATCAGCTCGTTTTTCAAAACCATACCGTTGGGCAGGAAGAAAGGCAAGCCCTTTCCTTCGTTCAAAATAGCAAACAGTTTGAGTTCTTTGCCAAGCTTGGTGTGGTCGCGCTTTTTCGCTTCTTCCAGCATCGTGAAATACGCTTCCATTTCGTCCTTTTTCGCAAAAGCCGTACCGTAAATACGGGTGAGCATTTTGTTGTGTTCGTCGCCGCGCCAGTATGCACCGGCGATACTCGTCAAACGGAACGCCTTGATTTTGCCCGTAGACGGCAAGTGCGGACCGCGGCACAAATCGGTGAAGTTGCCTTGTTTGTAGAAGGAAATTTCTTCCCCTTCGGGCAAATCTTGAATAAGCTCCACCTTATAATTTTCTTTATAGCTTTCCATGAGCGCAATCGCTTCGTTTCTGGGCAAGCTAAAACGTTCAACAGGCAAATTGCTCTTGATAATTTTTTGCATTTCCGTTTGGATTTTTTCCAAATCCGCTTGCGTGATGGGCGTTACGAAATCGATATCGTAATAAAACCCGTTTTCAATCACGGGCCCGATAGCCAGCTTGCAAGTGGGATAAATAGTTTTTAAGGCTTGCGCAAGCACATGTGCGCAGGTGTGGCGATATACTGCAAGCCCTTCTTTATCTTTCAGCGTGATGATTTCCAGCTTGTCGTCTTCGTTTAATACGTGCGCTAAGTCCACGAGTTGGTCGTTTACTTTTGCGCATACGGCGTTTCTTGCCAAGCCTTCGGAAATTGCCATCGCCGCTTGCATGGCGGTTGCGCCGTTTTCCAGCGCTATGCTTTCTCCGTTTTTCAAAATTACGTTCATAATATTTCCTCCGTTTTACCGTGTTTTTTTCGTTTGCAAATAAAAAATCCTTAAACCCCGTCTATGGGATTTAAGGACGCATATACTGCGCGGTTCCACCTTAATTGTCGGGAAAATTCCCAACCGCTCTTTTTATCTATTTAATTTCGCATAACGCAAAGTGGTTTCGCTTTTCGATTTGTATTGCCTGCCTTACAGCCAAGGGCAAACTCTCTGTAAATACGCGTCGACGCTACTTGTCTTTACAAATAGTATTCTACTGCATTTATAAGGGTTTTGTCAACTGTTTTTTGCGGTATTTTTGCAATTTTCAATAAAATACCGTACGCGTAGGATAATAGCGTTTCAAAAACGCCGTAGTTTGCCCGTCTATTTCGCCAAAGCAATACACTTCCCCCGCACCGCCTATGAGCAGCTCCCCTACAATCGACTGCTTGCCCGTGAGCGCGCTTTTGGACAGCACCCGATATTCCTTGTCGTACACTTTCCCGTCTTTCACGAACACTTTTTCTTCCCCGTCTTCCGCAAGAAATTCCATAAAATCGTCCATAGACGACGCACCCATGTCCGCAGGCACATACCCAACCACTTCGTCCCAGCGCTGTTTTAGCCGTTGCAAACGAAAATGAAAAACACCGTCCAAGCAATAATTTTCAAAGCCCACAATACGGCGCGCAATATACGCTTTATCTTCCTTGTAATCCGCCGCCACCAACGCCGTTAAAAGAACGTGCGCTTGTTCTTCCGTCAAAAGCGGCAAACGAATACGCGATTGCAAATAATGATATTTATATCCTATGGCAAGCACGTCGGCGATATTTTCTTCGGCAAATTTCCTAACGTACGGACAATATGCGCTTTGCAATTTCAAGCATATTTTTTGCTGGTCTCCGTCCGTGCGCATATCCATATCCCCGGGCAAAAAAGAAAACCTGCCTTTGACTTTGCCAAACAGGTAGGACATATAGCTTTCGTTAAAACCGTTTTGCGTTATCGTTATTTTTTCCACGCTATTATTGTATGCCGCAAAAACAAAATTATTTATTGCTTTTTGAAAAACGCACCGCTAAGGGCTTGTATATTCGCTTGACTTGCTTAAAAAAATTGACTATAATATATAATGTTAGTAAAAACAGCATAGCATTGTGCGCGGAAATAATGCGCAAATGGAGGTTTTAATTTATGATGGATATGAAATCCGTAGAAAGCAAATGGCAAGCCAAATGGGAGAAAAGCAAATTAAACGTGTTCAACAAAAAGAACGCGGATAAAAAGCTGTACGTTTTGGAAATGTTCTCCTATCCTTCCGGCGCGAAATTACACGTAGGGCACTGGTACAACTACGGCCCGACGGATACGTATGCGCGCTTTAAGAAAATGCAAGGATACGAAGTGTTCCAACCTATGGGCTTCGACGCGTTCGGCTTACCTGCGGAAAACTTTGCCATTAAGACGGGGATTCACCCCCAAGATTCCACGGAAAAGAATATTGCAACCATGGAAGAACAACTGCGTAAAATGGGCGCTATGTTCGACTGGACGGCGGAAATCAAAACGTGTGAAAAGGATTATTATAAATGGACGCAATGGCTGTTCTTACAGTTATATAAAAAGGGCCTTGCATACCGCAAGGAAGCGCTTGTAAACTGGTGCCCTTCCTGCGAAACGGTGCTTGCAAACGAACAGGTTATCGACGGCAAATGCGAACGCTGCGATTCCGTGGTACTCCGCAAGGACATGACGCAATGGTTTTTCAAAATTACCGATTATGCGGAAGAATTGCTGAACGATTTGAACACGCTGGACTGGCCGGAAAAAACCAAGCTGATGCAAAAGAACTGGATCGGCCGTTCCACCGGTTGCGAAATTCATTTCGCTTGCGAAACGGGCGACGATATCACGGTGTTCACTACTCGTCCCGATACGGTATTCGGCGTCAATTACGTGGTGCTTGCACCCGAACATCCCCTTGTGGAGAAATTGAAAGCGGCGCATCCCGAAAACCAAGCGGCTATCGATAAGTACGTGCAATACGCGGCGGAAGCAAACGACATTGACCGCCTTTCCACTGCACGTGAAAAAACGGGCGTATTTACGGGCGCTTATGCAATCCACCCCTTAACCAACAAAAAAGTGCCTATTTATCTTGCCGATTACGTACTTTATTCCTACGGTACAGGCGCGGTTATGGCAGTTGCCGCACACGACGAACGCGATTACGCTTTTGCGAAAAAATACGGCTTGCCCGTAACGCAGGTTATTCAAAAAGCAGGCGGAGAAACGACATTGCCGTTTACCGAAGACGGCATCCTTGTCAACAGCGGTGAATTTGACGGCTTATCGGGCGAAGACGCAAGAAACGCAATCGCCGCGCATCTTACCAAAATCGGCAAAGGCGGCAAAAAGGTAAATTACAGACTTCGCGACTGGTCGGTTTCCCGTCAACGCTACTGGGGTGCGCCTATCCCTATGATTCACTGTAAGAAATGCGGCGCAGTGCCCGTTCCTGAAAAGGATTTGCCTGTAAAGCTTCCCTACGACGTGGAATTCCGCCCTACCGGCAAATCGCCGTTAGCGTCGCACGCTAAATTTATGAAATGCACCTGCCCTAACTGCGGCGGTAAAGCGCAACGCGATCCCGATACGTTAGATACGTTCGTATGCTCAAGCTGGTATTATTTGCGCTATCCCGAAGCGTTCAACGATAAGCAAGCGTTCTCTGCGGAAGTGGCAAACGCTATGCTCCCCGTCGACGTATACGTAGGCGGTTCGGAACACGCTTGTATGCACCTTTTGTACGCACGCTTTATCGCAAAAGCGTTGCGCGATATGGGCTATATTAATTTTGGCGAACCGTTCAAACGTCTTGTACACCAAGGTATTATCCTTGGCCCCGACGGCAACCGTATGTCCAAATCCCACGGCAACGTTATCTCCCCCGACACGTATATCGACGAATACGGTTCGGACATCTTCCGTATGTATTTGATGTTTGGGTTTAGCTACACCGAAGGCGGCCCTTGGAACGACGACGGTATTAAATCGGTTGCAAAATTCTTGGAACGCGTAGAACGCTTGGTAATCAAATCGTTAGAGCTTCCCAAAACGGGGCACAGCGAAAAACGCAGTGCGGAAAAAGAGCTTGATTACGTGAAGAATTACGCCATCAAATCGATTACGCGCGACGTGGAAGCATTCTCTTTCAACACGTCGGTTGCACGCATTATGGAATACGTAAACGCGTTGCAAAAATACGATACGGAAACGGAAAAGAACGTTACTTTCTACAAAGAAAGCATCTTGGATTTAATCCGTATGCTTGCTCCGTTCACGCCCCACTTTGCGGAAGAATTGTGGGAAATTTGCGGAAACAAAAATTCGGTATTCTTGGAAGAATATCCCCTTGTCAACGAAGCGGCGCTTGTCAAAGACGAAACGGAATACGCCGTGCAAATCAACAGCAAAATCAAGGCAAAGATGATGATTGCGCAAGGGCTTTCCGATGAAGAAATTCAAGCGTTCGTATGCGCAAACCCTGAAATTGCCGCGCAAATTGAAGGCAAAAAGGTTAGAAAGTGCATCATCGTTAAAAACCGTTTGGTCAACTTGATTGTCGGCTAAAACACAATATACGAAAACGCTCCCGTGGATAACCCGCGGGAGCTTATTTTTTATCGAATTGCATAAAAAAACCACAGACAAAACTGTGGCTTTTTGTTGCGTCTATTGAAATTATCTTTGAACGCGTCCGCTTGCGTCGCCGCCTGCAAGGTTTTTCACTTCGGCAACGGACATCATATTGTAGTCGCCTTCAATCGTGTGCTTCAAGCAGCTTGCCGCAACGGCAAATTCGATAGCGGCTTGGGGTTCATAACCGCTAACAAGCGAATAAATCAAACCGCCGCCAAAGCTGTCGCCGCCGCCCACGCGGTCAACGATGTGCATAGAATATTTCTTGGAGAAATACGCTTCGCCGCCCGTATAAAGCATACCCGACCAGTCGTTGTCGTTTGCGCTCTTGCTTTCTCTAAGCGTGATGGCAACGCCCTTGAAGCCAAATCTTTCCGTAAGCTTTTTCGCAACGGAAATGTAGCCGTTTCTATCCAGCTTACCGCCGTAAATATCGCTGTTATCCGCTTCAATACCGAATACGTCTTTCGCGTCTTCTTCGTTTGCGATGCAGTAATCGATATATTCGCAAAGCTGTGCCATAACTTGACCTGCTTTTTCTTTGCTCCAAAGCTTTTTACGGAAGTTCAAGTCGCAAGAAATGTTGATATCTCTTGCTTTTGCCGCTTTACAAGCTTCCAAGCAAATTTCCGCCGTTTCGTCGCTCAATGCCGGCGTGATACCCGTGAAGTGGAACCATTCTACGCCTTCAAAAATGCTAGCCCAGTCGAAATCTTCTTTCTTTGCCATAGCGATTGCGGAATACGCTCTGTCGTAAATAACTTTGCTGGGACGTTGGGAAGCGCCCTTTTCACAATAGTAAATACCCACTCTTTCGCCGCCGCGCACAATTTTGCTTGTATCCACGCCGAATTTGCGCAAGGAATTTACTGCCGCTTGACCGATTTCGTGCGCAGGCAATTTACTTACAAACGCTACGTCAATGCCGTAGTTTGCCAAGGAAACTGCTACGTTTGCTTCTGCGCCGCCGAACGTTGCTTCGTATTTTTCGCTTTGTACGAAACGAAGATAATTTTCCGGAGCAAGTCTTAACATCAATTCGCCAAAAGTGATAACTTTCTTCATTTTTATATACCTCGATTTTTTATTTTTTCTTACTTTTACGGTTGCAATTTTGTATTTCATAATCAACCCTCTTATTGTTTATCCTGCAAGGATTTGAACCCTTGACCGCGTACTTCTACCGATTCGTTTATCATAATAAAAGCTTTTGAATCTATTTCGTTTACAATTTGTTTAAGTTGCGTCAGCTGGTGATTTTTCACGCAGGTAAGCACGACGTTGTGTTCTTTGTGCGTGTACATACCTTCGCCGTTCCACATAGTGATACCGCGCGGACTTTTTTCAAGCAGCGTTTTGGAAATTTCTTCGCCCTTGTCCGTTATAATGATGCACAATTTGGATTTTTCCAAACCCATCAAGATAACTTCCGACACCTTCGTGCTTAAAAATACTACGATAAGCGCGTATAACAAGTTTGCCGGATTTTTCGTGACGATTGCACCGAATACAACGACCAAACCGTCCAAAATTCCCACGCAAACGGGGATATTTAATCCGTGCACAAAACGGGCAATCAAACGTCCCAAAAGTTCCGTGCCGCCGCTGGAAAATTGATAACGCACAAACAGCCCGATGCCGATGCCTTGACAAATCCCGCCGTACAGCGACGCCAAAACCCCGTCGTTTGTCATGGTGAAATTTAGCATATCCAAAAGGTCGGTAACCACACCAAGCGTAGCGACGGTTATCAAGCAGCGAATGATAAATTTCCAACCCTGAAATTTAAGCCCAAACGCTAAAATGGGCAGGTTTATCACAATGGATATCATACCGATCAAAATATGCTCGTTTAAATAATTGAGCATAACGGCAAGACCGGTTACGCCGCCTGCGATGATGGAATTAGGCGCTAAAAAGAAGCTGGTGCTAAGACCGTATGCGATACAGCCAAGCAACATAAACAAATACCCTTTCGCTTCCGCGAGTACTTGTTTTTTATTTAGCATTCAACGCCTCATCCACGAAGAAACTGCCGCCTACTGCGAACACCTTGTCAAATGCAAAGAATTCTTCGATATTTTCTCTGTTTACACCGCCCGTAGGGATAAATTTCACTTGGGGGAAGGGTGCGGACAACGCTTTAAGCGCTTTCAAGCCGCCGTATACGTTTGCCGGGAAGAATTTGACGATATTGATACCCAAATCCAACGCTTGCATAATTTCCGTAGGCGTTACGCAACCGGGATAATAGGGTACGCCGCGTTCTTTACATATGTTTGCAACCGCTACCGACAAACCGGGCGAAACGATAAATTTCGCACCAGCTGCAAGTGCCTTTTCGCATTGTTCGGCGTTGATAACCGTACCTGCGCCCACGTTCATATCGGGATAGTTCTTGCAAGCATATTCGATCGCTTCCGCCGCACATGCGGTACGGAAGGTGATTTCCGCGCAGTTGATGCCGTGCTTTTGAAGTGCCGTTAAAATGGTATCCGTTTGGGAAAGTTCTTTGATGACCACTACGGGAATACATTTATCCATAGTTATTTACCTCTTTATATAAATTTTTTATTTATCGATTTGATTGTTGAAAGCTTGCATCCAAGCGTCGGCGATAAGCTCCGCCCCAGCCGTGTTGGGATGTACGCCGTCACGAAGATAATAGGTGTTATCTCCGTATTTTTCTTGCATTGCGTCAAATTGCGCCTGCAAGGGAATAAATACCGCGTTAAAATCTTCGGCAATTTTCTTAACGACTTTCGCGTATTCTCGCACCGCCAAAAATTCTTGGTATTTATCGTTATGTAACGTTGCCGTGCCAGGCAAAACAAACGGTTCCATAATCATAAGCTTCACGCTAGGGAGCACCTTTTTCGTGTCTTCCAAAAGCATACGATAGACCTTTTCAAAACGGTCAATTTCTACGCCGTTTACACCATGTACGCCGTGCCATACGTCGTTGACGCCGATTAAAATGCTTAAAACGTCGGGCTGTAAGTTCCAGCAATCGCATTTTACGCGCGCGTACAAATCTACGATACGGTGACCGCTGATACCGCGATTATACAATTCGTATTTCACGGGGTCTTTTCCAAGCAATCTACCGCCGACCGTACGCACGTAACCGTAGCCCAAGCTTACAGCCGAACCGTCTTGGTCTTTCGCTCTGCCTGCATCCGTGATAGAATCGCCAAAAAACAAAATTTTCATACCTTACTCCTTTACGGCTTAAACCGCCCGAACACTTCGTTAACTTTGGCAAAACTTGCAAAAGTGCCCGGATATTTTTGAATGATTTTCATCATTTCCCCAACTTGTTTTTTACGGATAATGCACACAAGCATATATTTTTCCGTATGCGAATACATACCCTGCACACGGATTTCCGTTACGCCGTGTTTGAGCGTTTGGATAAGCTCCGCCGACAATTCGTTGGGTTTATCGGTTACAATTTCAAATTTGTAGCCGTTTTTGATACCTGCAAGCAAATTGTCCACCACTACGTTGGCGATAAACAGGTTGATAAGCGTACAAATCACGGGCGTAACACGCATACCGTACACGAAAAACGCAATCCCCACTACGCTGGAATCCAACCAAAAGGAAACGTACGCAACGTTGGTGGCAGGCTTACATTTTTTGATAAGCGAAGAAATGGCGTACGTGCCGCCGCTTGCGCCGAAACGGCGCAGCATTACGGAAAAACCGATACCCGATATTACGCCTGTCGCAATACACGCAAACGCAATTTCAAAATCTTCGCCATTGTGTTCTTGACTGTATGGCAGCCATTTGAGTAGCGGATAAATTTCCGTAGAAAAGGACTGCACAAGCATATACACAATCAAGATAACGCCCAAACGACGGTTGACGAATATGCTTACCAAGATAAAGATAGGTAAGTTAAACGCTACCATCAAAATTGCCCACGAAACGTTGATATCGTTTTCTCCAAGCAAATGATAGGTAATGGTAGCAAGACCGCCTACACCGCCCGGCGCAAACCCGTTAGAGTTTTGAAAAAAGTAGTAAGCAAAGCCGACGATAATGCCTGCCAAACACGCAATCAGGATATCCGCCGCCCAGCTTTTTACTTGTTGCTTCACGTCTTTATTTTTTACTGTATCAACCATTGCACTGATAATGCAAGCCAAGCCGCTTGCAAGCTTTACTTAAAGCTCCAGGTTAAAATAGGCAATCGCGTTGCGGTAGCAAATATCTTTCACCACTTCGCCGACAAACGCGGTGTCTTGCGTCATTTCGCCCTTTTCCATCATATTCCCAAAGTACGCGCACAAAATTCTTCTAAAATAGTGGTGTCTGGGATAGGACAAAAGCGATCTACTGTCGGTAAGCATACCGATAAACGCGCCGATATGGCCGGTTGCCGTCAAATCTTCCAAGTGCTTTTCCATACCCACTTTGTTATCCAAGAACCACCAAGCGGGGCCGTATTGCACTTTACCCTTTGCTTCATCGCTTTGGAAACAGCCGATAAGCGTCATAATTTCCGTATTCATTTTAGGGTTCAAATTGAACAAAATGGTTTTCGGGAACGCCTTTTCCATATTCAGTTTATCGAACAGGCGCGACGTTTGTTTGATGCTGTTTTCTTCGGAAATACTGTCAAAGCCCGTATCCAAGCCAAGCTTTTCAAGCATAGCGGAGTTGTTGTTGCGCATAGCGCCAACGTGCAATTCCGTCGCTACGTTATATTTTGCGTACAGTTTGAACAAGAAATACGTCAAATAACCCTTGAACGTTTTTGCTTCGCATTCGCAAATGGTTTTGCCTTTGAGCGCTTTTTTAAGCACCTTGTCCGCAGCCGCTTTATCGGCTACGGGATATACGCTTTCCAGCGCGATATCGCTCGCGCGCGTGCCTACCTTAATAAACGCTTGCAAACGCGCTTCAATCGCCGCTTCCAAAGCGTTGATATCGGTAACCGCAAACGTGAGTGCTTCCAGCTTTTCGATAAACGCTTTATATCCCTTTGCGTCGATATTCATAATTTTATCCGCGCGGAACGCAGGAATAACCTTAAATTTATAATCCTTTTTCGCAATTTCTTCAAACGTGGTCAAATCGTCGAAAATTTCGTTGGTCGTGAACACGTATTTTACGTTGGAGCGTTCAATCAAGCTCTGCGGCGTTACGTTGTTGGCTTGAATATACGCGTTGCATTCATCCCAAATGGCTTCCGCGTTCGCTTCGTTGATTTCCTTGTCGCAATCGAAAAATTCTTTAAGCTCCACTTGCGACCAGTGATACAAGGGGTTGCCAAACGCCGTACCAAGTACGCGGCAATAGGTTAAGAATTTTTCTTTATTGCTGGTGGATTTACCCGTGATAAATTCTTCGTTTACGCCGAAATTACGCATCAAACGCCATTTGTAATGGTCGCCTGCAAGCCAAATTTCAAACACGTCGTTAAACGGCTTGTTTTCCAAAATTTGCTTTTCGGGCAAATGGCAGTGGTAATCGAAAATGGGCATTACCTTTGCATATTCGTTATACAAAAGCTCCGCAGTTTTCGTCGTCAATAAAAAGTTGTCTTTAATATAACTCATATTTTTCTCCTTATTTCTTACAGGGTTACGCCCGTTTTATAGAACGCGATTTCGCGCACGTCTTCACTCTTGCACGTATATTCGCCGCTTGCCGTTTTGATTACCAAATCAAACAAGCCGTCTTCGTCCATCGTGTAGGCGTTGAAATCAATCCAGTTGTTTTTATGCGCCGCAATACGGGAGTTGGTGGATATCTTCATCGTAGGTACGAACGTACTAAACGGCGTACCCCTACCCGTCGTAAAGAGCACGATTTGACAACCGCTTGCCGCAAGCGCCGTAGCCGCGATCAAGTCGTTACCAGGGGCGTTCAACGCGGACACGCCTACTTCCTTTACAAGTTCGCCGTATGCTAAAACGTCCACAATTTTACTGCTGCCCGCCTTTTCCACACAGCCCAAGGATTTTTCTTCCAAGGTCGTGATACCGCCCTTTTTGTTACCGGGGCTGGGATTTTCGTAAACGGGGAAACCTTGGCGGATATAATAATCCTTGAAGTTTTCAATCATACTCTTGTATTTTTCAAAAACTTCTTGATTTTTACATTTATTCATAAGCAGTTGCTCTGCGCCGAACATTTCGGGAACTTCCGTCAAAATCGCGCTGCCGCCTGCCCCCACCATTCTATCCGTCACTTTGCCGACCAACGGATTTGCCGTCAAGCCCGAATAACCGTCGCTGCCGCCGCATTTCAAGCCGATGCAAAGCTCCGAAACGTCCACTTCTTCGCGTTGCAAGCTTTTTGCTTTCTCTGCAAACGCTTTCAAAATTTCCATACCGTACGCGTGTTCGTCTTCCACGTCTTGACAGTTGAAATATTCGATATTATCACGGTTATACGGCGCAAGATATTCTTTAATTGCGTCCATGCCGTTGTTTTCGCAACCCAAGCCAACGAATAATACATAGCTTGCGTTGGGATTGAGTGCAATTGCGCAAAGCAGTTTTTTGATATTTTCGTTATCTTCGCCAAGCTGCGAACAGCCAAATTGATGCGTGAGCGCGAAAATGCCGTCAATACTGCCTTCCACGTACTTTTGTGCGTCCTTGGCAAGGCGCATACAAGCGTTGTTTACGCAACCTACCGTAGGGATAATGTAAATTTCGTTACGAATACCTGCTCTGCCCCACGCGCGTTTGAAGCCCTTGAACGTCGCCTTGGACGCCTTGGGCGTTTCCGCATGGAAATTGTAGGTATATTCCACGCTTTCGTCCAAGTGCGATTTTACGTTGTGCGTATGTACCCATTCACCTTCCGCAATATCCGCCGTGGCTCTGCCGATAATTTCGCCGTATTTGATAACGTAATCGCCTTTTTTAATGGGGCGCAAGGCAAACTTATGTCCGGCAGGGATTACGTCCGTTCCTGCAAGAGAAATGCCTACGTTGTCCTTTTCGTTGATAATTACACAATCTTTCATAATTTTACCTTATAACAATACTTTGCCTTCGTTGATCGCTTGCATATTTGCTTTTACAGCATCCAAGAAACCGTCGTATTTGGTCAAGTCTTCGCCCCAAACGTTTTCGTCCGCCATAAACTCGCACACGCATTTCTTTGCCGCGAAAAATTCAAGGTAAGGCAGATCGTCTTGGAGCGTCCATTCTTTGCCGCCTGCTTTGGTAACGAATTTGCCGCCTTGCTTTTCCACGCCTGCGTACAATGCCATCAAATAGGAGAAGCCGATAACAAGGTGCGCAGGGAGCTTGCCGTGTTTCGCCACATAGTCCTTAAAGCTGGGCAAAACGCGCGCACGCCATTTAGAGATGGAGTTGAGCGCGATGGAAATAAGCTGGTGGTTCAAATACGGGTTCATAAAGCGTTCGGTTACGCTGTCGGCAAACACGGTGGTTGCCGCTACGTCGTTAGATACGAACGGGATAATTTCTTCTTTGAGCGTATCGTTGACGAACTCCAAAAGCTTTTTATCGTTCATACAATCGTCAACCGTCACTGCGCCAAGGAACAAACCTGCAGGCACAAGGTTGGTGTGGCTACCGTTCAACACGCGCACCTTTCTCTTCTTATAATAACCGATATCGTTGGTGAGCACCACTTCAATGTTATGCACGCCTTCTTTGATGTATTTTTCGATACCGCCTTTCTTTTCCACTGCCCAAAGCCCAAACGGTTCGCCAACGGAAACAAGCTCGTCCTTTTCGCCGATGAGCTCTTCAAGGTGCGCTCTCGTCTGTTCGTCACGGGGATGTCCGGAAACAATTCTGTCCACCAACGTGTTGCAATAGAAGTTGTTTTCTTCGTTCCACTTTTTGAATTCTTCGGGCAAGTTCCAAAGTTCGATGTATTTATCCACGCAGTTTTTCAATGCGTCCGCGTTGTTGTCGATAAGCTCTACGGGCATTAAATACAAGCCGTCCAAGCCCGCCTTAAAGCGTTCAAACAAGAATTTGGTCAATTTTGCGGGATAGGTAATGCTTTCAAAGCCGTCGAACGTATCCGCGCCGTTAAAGCAAATGCCTGCTTCCGTCGTGTTGGAAACGACGATTTTCAAATCGGGATCTTTTGCAAGCGCATAATAAGGCGTATCGTCCGCAAACGGATCAATCGTGCTTGCAAGCACGTTGATTTTTCTCACTTTTTCCACTGCTTTGCCATCTTCTACGCCACGTAAAACAATGTGATATTTATTGTTTTGTTTTTCAAAGCGTTCCAACGTACCGAACGTGATGGGTTTTACGATATGTACTTCGTAGTTGCCTCCTTCTTCATTGAGCGTATCGAAATACGCGTCCACAAAGGTACGCAAAAAGTTGCCTTCGCCAAATTGTATGATTTTAATCATAAATGCCTCCAAATTTTCATTGTTTGTCTATATAATACCATAAATATACTTGACAAGCAATATAAAAAATGTTAAACTTTACTTAAATTACATATATATTAAAAATTTTTGGAGTTTTTTATGGCATTTATTGAAGTGGAACGCGCTGTGAAAACGGGCGACTGGTCGATGCACGATTTGCACTCGCATCCGCATTATGAATTGTATTATTTGGAAAAAGGCAGTCGGTCGTATTTTTTCTCCAATGCCTTATATAAATTGCAAGCGCCTGCACTGCTGGTGATACCGCCCCACGTAATGCACAAAACGGAAGGCGGCGCGTTTGAGCGTTTTAACGTTAATTTTTCGCAAAATTATCTTAACGATTTTCAAAGGGAAACGTTTGATAAAAAGGCGCTTTGCGTGATGCAATTAAAGCCACACGAAGCCGCCGCTTTTTCCAACGTTTTAGAACAAATGATCGCCGTTGACCGACACCAAAAGCACGGCGAAACGTTGCTCGCTACTTTATTTGGTTATTGCACCTTTTTGCTTTCCAAAATCGATGAAAGCGGTATCACGCCGCGCGCAGAAGCGAAGAATAATATTTCCCCCCTAATTTTGAAAACCATTGATTATATCAATGAAAACTTTAGCGAAAAGCAAACCTTGGAGCATTTGGCAAAGACGTTTTTCGTTTCCAAAACCACGCTTATGTACCAGTTCAAAAAATACACGAATTGCTCGCTTATGGATTATTTATTAAACGTGCGTTTGACCAAAGCGAAAGAGATGCTGCTCAACAGCAAAAAAAGCGTCAACGAAGTTGCCGAAGCGTGCGGCTTTTCATCGGCAAATTACTTCGGGCTTATCTTTAAGCAAAAGGAAAATTTATCCCCTGCAAATTATAGAAAACACCAAAAAAACAAATCGTAATTTACGGAAAAAACCGACTGTATTTGGCAGTCGGTTTTACGTTATTGATTTGGTTTTTGCGATGGGGAAATTTGCATATCCGCCGCTAAATTTTTAGGAGCATCTTCCCTTTCTTTTAACGCCGCTACGTATTGTAAATATTCTTCTTCCGTGATTTTGGGTATTTTGTTTTTGGTTGGTTTTATCTCTTTTTGCATTGCAAATCCTCCGCATAAAGATTATGCAAAAAGTATGTACTTTATATGGAATTTTTATGCCGATTTTTTATCAAAACAGCAAACAAATTGCATTATTTTTGCCGTCGTTTACGATTTTCGTTATCGTACGACGCATTTTTTTACGCAGCTCCAGCGGCATTGCACTTGTTTTGCCCGATAATTCATCGCCCACTAACGCACGTAGCGACCGCCCGAAAATGTTGGTTTCCCACACTTTATCCATCCCGTTTTCAAAACCCGTCAGCGTTTCGTCGATGAAGCTTTCGCTTTGTTCTTTCGTACCGATAATCGGGCTAACGCCGCCCGTTACGTCCACCTTAATGACGTGATAGCTGGGCGCGTTGGCTCTAAAATGCGCACCAAAGCCCGAACTTTTTTTCAAAAGGCGCGGTTTATCCAACGCATATTCCGCTTCCGTGGGATATACGATGCCGTACCCGTTTTTCTCCGCTTCTTCAAAGGCGTCTTTGACTTTGCCGTAAGCAACCTTTGTTTGCGCAAGTGCACATACGTAGCGCATTAATCCCAAATCGTCGCAAATTTCTTCTTCGCAAACGCTTGAAAGCACTTGATAATACACTTCAGGTTTGGTATCGATCGTGATTTCCACGCCGCCCATACCCAAATCCATTTGTATATCCAAAGGATTGATAAAGTAATCGTTTTCGTTAAACAGATTTTCCAAAGCCGTGCAATCGCGCATCGTTTTCATATTCGGCAACGCACGTTTCAAGGTTTGCAGTAAATTTTCCACCGTAGCATTCTCTTCGGGAAACGTTTGCAACCATTTAGGCAAGCGCACGTCTATACAATTTACAGGGAAGGTAAACAGCACCGCTTGCAGGATAGTTTGCACGTCCGCTTCCTGCATATTTTCCACGTTCATCGCGACCACGGGTACTTCGTATTTGTCTTCCAGCTCTTTTTTCAGCGTTGCCGCATTTTCCGCGGAAAGACAGTTTAACACGATCACGAACGGCTTACCGATTGCCTTTAATTGTGCCACGGCTTTTTCTTCGCCTGCCACGTACGCGCCGCGTTCAATGCCCGTAAAACTGCCGTCCGTGGTTACCACTACGCCGATGGTGGAATGGTCTTTTATCACCTTTTCCGTGCCGATTGCGGCGGCCTGTTCAAAGGGCATAGCGCCTTCCTGCCACGGCGTTTTCACAAGCCGCGGCGCGCCGTCTTCTTCAAACCCGTTTGCTCCCGTAACGGCAAACCCCACACAGTCAACAAGCCGCACGTTGATTTCCGCGCCTTTCGCCACTTGAATTTTCGCCGCTTGCGCCGGCACGAATTTGGGTTCGGTCGTCATCACCGTTTTCCCTTCGCCGGCTTGGGGCAATTCGTCTATCATTTCCTTACTTGCGCCCTGCTCCGCATTGGGCAAGACCAACGTTTCCATAAAACGCTTGATAAAGGTAGATTTCCCCGTACGGACAGGCCCTACCACACCGATATAAATATCTCCGTCCGTACGATTTTTTATATCCTGATACACATTGTAATTTTCCATCAACGACCTCCCGCCTTGATTTGTTTATGCTTTACTCTATGCGCTAAACGTGCAAAATATGAAAAAAGACGACGAAAAAACTTCGTCGCCTTATTGATGTTTTGTATAAAATTTTAGGAGCGAAGCTGCCCTTCTTCTATCTTCACGTTTTTGGAAAACGCCGCTTCCACTGCTAAAAAATCTTTATCCGCGGAAAAATCGCGTACTTCCGTGTACACGCCGCCCAACGCGTCGATGGCGTATTTGAGTTCTTGAAATTCCACAAACCCGATGCTTTTATCTTCAATGGTTTTGAGCAATACGGGCAAAGCGCGTTCATCACCGTACGCCGCCAAATAGCTGGCGTGCATAGGCACGTTTTCTCCGCTTTCAAACGCGGAAAGCAAGGCGTTGAAAATTTTGTCGTCGCGTTCTTTTACACGTGATAAAATTTCCAGCATATATTCTTTTGCAACGCCCTTTTGATAATTTTCAAACGCGCGGTCTTTCACTTTATCGGCGTGGAATTTGAACACTTCCACCAAATCGCCCTGCACGTTTTCGTCCGCCAAGTTTTCTTCCAAAATCTTGAAATACGTATCGTACGCACGCGCATCGTCGCCTATCAAATTAAGCGCGTAGGTCACAACCTGCGTATCCGCATCCAAAAGCATAGGTAAAAGCGATAAAACAACGTCGCGATTTTCCAGCTCCGCACACAAAAATTCGGGCGTAGGCACGTCGCTTTGCAAATGCGCGCGCAACGTTTCCACAAGCTGTTCGTCCGTCATTTTTGCATAATATTCCTTAGGCGTACATTTGATTTTCGCCACGTACGTATCCCCGAATTTTTTATACAATTTCGGGATAACGTCTTCCCATTGTTTTTCCGTGTACTTGCCTTTATTTTCCTGCATATATTGCGCAAGCTTCTCGTCAAACATACCGTCGAAATCAATCAATTTCATCGCTACTCTCCTTGTCGTTTTCTTCTGCTGTTTCGCCCTGTCCGTATTTTTCATACAAAGCCGTGGACATAATCACGCGCACGCGTGCCGCGTTGGCTTCAAACGCCTTGGCTACGCCGTCTACGTCCTTGCCCAAATCCTTAATTCCCGAAAGCAAGAACATCGCGCACGCCAAATCGTCTTCGCTGTTTATCAAATCAAAACTGTCGTGCTTTTCTATCGCTTTATACAAGCTTTCCGCCGTCGCTTTCAACTTTTTGCCGTACGTTTCTTGCACGGCTACAAACTTCGACGCAATTTTCGCATACGCTTCGATAAATTTCTTACGGCTTTTTCTGCCTATCTTGATAGGTAACAGCGACACTCTGCGATAAATATGGCAAAGCACGATCCCCAAAACCATATTTTCGTTGCGCGTATATAACATACGCAAAGTTTCTACCTTTAAGATATCCAACACTTCGTCGTCCAGCAACACTTCGCGCAAAAAATCGTCCGCGCGCACGTGCTCGGCGGTGGCAAGCGCCAAATACTGCAAATCGTGGTCCGCGCCGTCCATTTCGTCGAAGCACCACCGAAAATACCCGTCGTGCAAGGCAATCAAGCCAAACAACTGTGCTTCGTCCTTGGGACATTTGCCGATATGGATAAGCGAACGGCACCTGCTTTCCCTTTCCCCTTGCGGTACGTTATAAAAATAGGTAGGTTCTTGTTCCTTAGGGAGCGTTTCCCCATCGTCCAACAAGCGAATGGCTTGCAAATAGTATTTCGCCACTTCGGCGTCGGGATACACGGTGCAAAGCATATCAAACGCGCGTTCCGCTTGTTTGATTTTACCTGATTTGTAAGCGGAAACCGCCTTAAAATACAGCATTCTGCCATCGTAAGGAATTTTTTCTTCCAACAAGCAAAACTTATCAAACGCCTGCGCGTGCAAACCGTTTTCACAGCATACGGTCGCCACTTTATACAAATCTTCCGCGCTGTCTTGTTGTAAGGCGTATAACCGCAAGGCAAGTTCTTTGCTTTCCTGCTTTTTGCCCTGCTCTAAATACACAGCCGAAAGCGTGGCAAGTACGCGAATATCGTTAGGATACGTTTGCAAAAGCTGTAAACAAATTTTCTCCGCTTGGTCGGGATCGCCCGAAAGCAAATACGCAACCGCTTGCAATTCCTTAGCTTTTTCGTAGCCCTTAGCGCCTTCCGCTACGGCGTCTAAAGCGATGATAGCGCGTTTGCAATCGCCCAGCTTTAACGCGCGTGAACCCATTTCGATTTCCTTGGTGTAATCGGCAAGTTTGGGCGGATACACGAAACGGAAATTGTCGCGCTTGTTTTTGGAAAACGCGTCGACGATGTCCATTTTGACTTCTTCGGAAATGGTTGCGTCCGCATCGATTAACTGATTGTAATAAAACGCCGATTGCGTTTCGTTTCCAAGGTTGAGAAAGTTGACGGCAAGCCCTTCGTAGATGTCGGGCAAATCTTGCTCGTCGGCAATATCCAAAAAGCGAAACCACCAGTTTACGGCAGAGCCGTGCAGGTTCATCCCTTCGTAAATATCGCAAAGGCGCGCAAAAACTTCCCCGTCGCCGCCGTACGTTTCGTATTGCCGATACGCAAGGCGCAACGCGGAAAAATATTTCCCTTCGTTGTAATATTTATCGGCCTGACGGGCAAGCCGTTCTTCGCCGAAATCAATTTTTGCGATTTTGCCTTTTTCCATAGTAGAGTTTTTCGTCTTTTATTTCTTGCATAACGCGTCGATATCTGTTTCGTCAAACGCGTAATCGGTGTTGCAATAATGACAATGCACGCGCACTGCGCCGTCTTCTTTGACGATTGCGCGCAGTTCGTCTTGGTTTATCGTTGCAAGCACTCTTGATAAATAGTGTTTGGAACAGTTGCATTTATATTCCGCTTTTTTATAACCGTTTGCCTGTTCGTTGGTGGTAAAATGTGCCGTAGCTACCGCTTCTAAGGACATTTTTTGCATATCTTCCAGCAATTCGTTCAAAGGAAAATTCGCTGAAACACCCAAAACGTCGTCTTCCGCAAACGGTAACGGCTGCATAACCGCTACCCCTGCAAACGTACAATTTCCCTGCTCGTCCATTTCCACGCACGATTGAATAAAGGTAGGTAACTGTTCGCTTTTTGCATAGTATTCTTCAAACGCCGCGTCCACACCGCCTACCGCAGGCAATGCGCACGTACCCACAAACGGACGGCGATATCCGTCGTCGCGCACAATGGTAAGCGCACCGTTTTTGCCAAGCACTTCTTGTTCGCTGCCTTGCGCTTGCGGATTGTCGATATATCCGCGTAAACGCAAATCGAAATTACCTGAAACGCCCATATTTCCGCCTAAGCCGTCGCTTTGCAGGGAAAGAGAAATTTCCCCTTGCTCCATATTGAGCGCCGCGCTTGCAAAGGTCATTACCGATAACGCCTTGCCAAGCACGCACGCGGACGGTTTAGAAAGACGATGCAAACGAATAGCTTCGCGCACGACGTCCGTCGTGTCGGCAAGCGTTAAGGATACCTGTCCGTCGAAAATAAGCGTTCTAAATACGTTGTATTGTTGTTCTTTCATTGTTTTACCGCCGTGAAAAGTAGTCTATCGCTTTGCGTTTTATCTTCGCCTAAATGTCCTTCTACCGATTGCACCGCAAAGCCGTTTACTTGCAACGCTTGCACGATTTCGCTTTCTTCGTACACGTATTGTACGTGGCGTTCATCAAAGCGTTCAAACTTATTATCCTGCCCCTTGACAAACAGCGTAACGTCAATCGTTGCCGTGTCGCCTTGCAGTTGATTAAAGGCAAGGTATGTGATATCGTCCCTGTCGTCGGCACTGACCGTGCCGTTTAATTTTTGTTGATATTTTTGTTTGGAGCTTATATCAAACAAGAACACGCCGCCCTTTTTCAAAGCGCCGCCCACGTTCTTAAACGCCGCACCCAGCTTGTCTTTGGGGATATAGTTGATACAATCGTTAATCGCCGTGACGAAATCAAAGCGTTTGGGCAGTTTTTTGCGTGTGATATCGCCAAGCAAGTATTCTCCGCGCACCCCTTCTTTCAACGCTTGGCTTTGCGCCGCGTCCAACATTTCCGCGCTTATATCTATGCCCGTCATTTGATAGCCGGCGCGTGCAAAAGCGCGCGTAAACCAACCACCGCCACAGCCCACGTCTAAGCCCACGCGGACAGGATACGTACGCAATTTCGCAATGAAATACTGCGACCACTTTTCATAGCCGCAGTCGTCATTTAGATATTCAAACCATTTCGCAAGAGTAACGTATGCCGCTTGTTTATCCATAGTTCCCCTATCGTTGCAACCGCTTTATTTTTGTCCCAACATTTTGGGCGGTTTTTTCTTTTTATTTTTAGGATTGTCCTGCAACGCCTTTTCGCGTTCTTCAAACTGTTTGTTGTATTCCACGTAACGCAAATCGTTCTTGTGTTCTTCTTCGTACGCTGCCGTGTCTTCCGCGATGTGTTCCTTGCTTTCGCGAAGCTTTTTCAAATCTTCACGCGTAAACGACGTAGGCAATTCGTATACTTGGAGAGAATCGTCGATGGGCTTGATAGGTCTATCCATAAGCTTGGATTTGCCGTGTGCCAAAATCATACGCTGATATTCAAGCTCCGCTTCACTGCTGGGTGCTTCGCTTGCCGCTTTTTCGGCGTTGTAAATACCCCTGCCCACTTTCGCGCCTTTAATTCTGGGATTGAGATATTTATCAAATACCCATTGTGAGAAATCCAACCAAACCAAAAGTGCCCAAGAAAAACCGAACAGCAATACCATAATAATTGCCATGGACGTAAAGAACGTGCCGCCGATAAGCAAGAGCAAGAACGGAACGAAGGACGCCGCCACGAAAAATACCGTTTGCGGCAACGTACCCACCATAAGCAAGAAAGAGTTTTTCACCATTTTGGTGAACTTACTTTCATAGTTCACGCCAAGGGAAATCATCCAAAAGCTCATCATAAGCGCAATGATAATAAGCAAATAGCTCATACCTTGGAAAATGCGCATCATAACCAAACGAAATCCCTTTAACTGTTCAAACGCTAACGCAAACTCGGAAAGGCGCAACAGCGAACCGCAGATAGCGAACACTACGGTAAACACCAGCACCGCTTGCAAAGCGTTTTTATAATTGAGTTTAATCCCGCGCCAAAAATCGTTGGCAACGAATACGCCTTCCGTCCAAACCATATTACGCATCACGTACATACCGCCGGAAAGCCCGATGGAAGCGATAAACGAACTGATAAAAATACCGATATATAAAACGTAAGCGTTTTGAAGCGCAAAATACTCGGGAAGCCCTGCTTGCGAAGGATACGAAGGATATCCAACGCCAAGGTTTGCGCTGAACGGATATATCAAGTTGTTGCCTTGCTGCGTTACCCACGAAAAGAGCAGTACGCCGAAAAGCGGTAAAAAGAAAACCAACATCAAAAGATTGATTTTTACAAGTTTACCGAAATTGCCTTTGAATATATCCCAAAACAACGACCAACGGTTGGTCGGAAGCGAATTTCTCGCATAATCTTCACTTTTTTCTCTGCCTTCGTAAAGACGGGACAGCCAGCCCTGTTTTTGTTGTGCCATAAATTTATTAAGCTCCATTTTTTTATGCCTTTCTATTTTACTACAAAATTGTGATTATTTCAAGAAATTTACGGGAAATTTTCAAATAATTTTAACAACTTGCAAAAAATATTAAAAAATCTTTGACATTTAGGGCTAATTGTGCTAAAATGAGTGTACTAAATAGAGGAGCGAACGAACAAAAGTACCTGTCGCGTTGCGTTTTGGACCAAACGGTTTTCACGCGGCAATCGGGAAAGGGTATCTTCGCCGAAGCGTAAATTTGTCCGTTTGCGCTGGGCACGTGTGAGAATACGCACGTGACTGTCACTTCCGTGATGCGCTATTTATCCTAAAAGTATGCCTTTTTAGGTTAAATTCAAACGCGTTTGTATCGGTGGTGAGTTCCGCCGTTTTATTTTTATCAAAAACAATCAAAACATTTTTCATATAGGAGTTATTTTTATGAAACAGTTTAACGTAGGTGTTATCGGCGCAACCGGTATGGTCGGTCAAAGATTTATGATGCTTTTGGAAAACCACCCTTGGTTTAACGTAAAGGTCCTGGCGGCTTCTTCTCGTTCGGCAGGCAAAACGTATATGCAAGCGGTAGGCGAAAAATGGGCGTTTGACTGCCCTATCCCCGAAAAATACCGTGAAATGGTGATTATGGACGCGGAAGCGGATATCGACGCCATCGCAAGCCAAGTGGATTTCGTGTTCTGCGCGGTAAATATGGACAAAGCAAAAATCCAAGCTTTGGAAGAAACGTATGCTAAAAAAGAAATCCCCGTCGTTTCCAACAATTCGGCGCACCGTTTTACTGCGGACGTGCCTATGGTTATCCCCGAAATTAACCCCGACCACATTGAAATTATCGCGTCGCAAAAGGCGCGTCTTGGCACAAAGCGTGGGTTTATCGCAGTCAAATCCAACTGCTCATTGCAATCGTACGTACCCCTTTTGCACCCCTTGAAAGCGTGGGGCGTAAAAGAAGCGGCGGTTTGTACCTATCAAGCCATTTCCGGCGCAGGCAAAACGTTTGCGACGATGCCGGAAATTCTCGACAACGTAATCCCCTATATCGGCGGCGAAGAAGAAAAGAGCGAAAAAGAACCCTTGAAAATTTGGGGCAGTATGGAAAACGGCAAAATTGTTTCCACTACTTCCCCTGCTATCACGGCACAATGCTTGCGCGTACCCGTTTCCGACGGGCATACGGCGGCGGTGTTCGTGCGCTTTGATAAAAAACCGACGAAGGAAGAAATTTTGAACGCGTGGGCAAACTTTAAAGGCGTTCCCCAAGAGCTGGAGCTCCCTTCCGCACCCAAGCAATTTATCCGTTATTTTGAAGAAGACAACCGTCCCCAAGCAAAGCTTGACAGGATGGAAGGCAACGGTATGAGCGTGACGGCTGGCAGACTTCGTCAAGACAGCGTGTACGATTATAAGTTCATCGGGCTTTCGCACAACACCCTGCGCGGCGCGGCAGGCGGCGCGGTACTGCTTGCGGAATTGCTTGCTGCTAAAGGATATTTTGATTAAGGCACACCTAACCACAAAGGAGAATATATTGATATTATGAAAGGATTTTTTAGCGGAAGCGCAACGGCGATTATCACTCCCTTTACGGAAAACGGCGTAAACTACCCCGTTTTTGACGCGCTTATCGAACATCAAATTGCAGGCGGTACGGACGCCATCGTATTCCTTGGCACGACGGGTGAACCGTCCACGATGTCCTTTGACGAAGAACACGTATTGATGGAATACGCCGTGAAAAAGGTAAACGGCAGATGCAAGGTAATCGTTGGCTGCGGCAGCAACAACACCGCCGACGCGATTATGACCGCGCAAAAAGCGGAAAGCTACGGTGCGGACGGTTTGCTTGCCGTTACGCCCTATTACAACAAATGCACGCAAAACGGTTTGGTGGCATATTATAAAGCCATTTGCGAAAGCGTTTCTATCCCCGTTATCGCGTACAACGTACCTGGGCGCACGGGCGTGGAAATTCAACCTGCCACCATGGCAAAAATCGCGGAAATCCCCAACATTGCAGGTATCAAGGACGCGGGCGGCAATATGAGCAAAACTATGGAAACGTTGCGCCTTGTTCGTGAAAAATGCGACGTGTATTCGGGTGAAGACGCACTCAATTTGCCTATCCTTGCTTGCGGCGGCGTAGGCGTTATTTCCGTGCTTTCTAATATCGTTCCTGCGGACGTGAAAAAGCTTTGCACGCTTGTCAAAGAAAACAAGATAGCGGAAGCGATTGCTTTGAACGATAAACTGCTCCCCCTTGCAAACGCTTGCTTCGTGGAAGTTAACCCTATCCCCGTAAAAGAAGCGATGCGTTTGCTTGGCTATAACGTGGGCTATCCCAGAGCGCCTTTGACGGTGATGGAAGATTGCAACAGAGAAAAACTTATCGCAGCTATGCAAAATTACGGTTTGGAGATACACGCATGAAAACGAAAATTATCCTTTGCGGCGCTTGCGGTAAAATGGGCGCAAACGTACTTTCGCTTTTGGAAAACGACGAAAACGCCGTTGCCGTTTGCGGTGTAGATTTATTCCCTAAGCAAATAGGTATCCCCGTATATAAAACCTTCGCGGACGTAAGAGAGCAAGCGGACGTTATCATTGATTTCTCTTCCGCGGAAAACGTGGAAGAACGCTTGGAATACGCAAAAACGCACAAGCTTGGCATCGTGTTGGCTTCGACGGGATTTACCCCTGCCCAACTTACTTTGATTGAAGAATACGCAAAAACCACCGCTATTTTCAAAACGGCGAATCTGTCGCTTGGCATCAATTTAATGCAAGCGCTTTGCAAGGCGGCGGCGCAGGTGCTGGGAAGCGCGTACGACGTGGAAATTATCGAACGCCACCACAACTTGAAAAAGGACGCTCCGTCGGGTACGGCGCTTATGCTTGCGGACAGCATCAACCAAGCGTTTGACAATCAAAAGCGGTACGTAGACGGCAGAAGCGGTATGGTAGGCGCAAGAGATAAAAACGAAATCGGTATGCACGCCGTTCGCGGCGGCACAATCGTGGGCGAACACGAAGTGATGTTTGCAGGCGAAGATGAAATTATCACCATCACGCACATCGCTTCCAGCAAACGTGTATTTGCCACAGGCGCTATCCGCGCGGCGAAGTTTATACACGGAAAAGCGGCAGGCATGTACGAGATGAAAGAACTTTTGGCCGAAGAAAACGTGTGATATTGAGCACACTATCCAATAATCAATTTGTATATTCTCAAAAAAACTACGCGTTGAGTGTTTTAATCTCAACGCGTAGTTCTATTTTACACTGATGGAGTACCTGCCACCCACGTATCAGGGTCAAAGGAAGGAATCTTTGTTACGTTTCCAAAAAGGTTGCTTTCTTCATAATATGCAGATAAGGCATATCCTTTTGCGCTTGTTTGCGTTTCCCAGGTGCCATTAATATTTTTTAGTACAGTACGATAAATAGGAGAAATAGCCGTGCCAATTGCATAATTGGGATTCCCGTTTTCCCCCAGGTCCACATCAGTCGTAAACAAATAATACGTTTCGTCGTCTATAAATTGAATTAAAAAGGATAGGTTTTCCGATTCCAAGGAAAACAAGTTTTCAAATTCTTCCGTTTGGTCCACACCCATACTCCCCACGGTATCTTTAGGACCGCCCTTAAAAAACGAAGCATTTTTTCGAGCGGAAATCTGTTCATTTAAATAAGAATCAGGATTATTAAGTCCATTATCGCTATCCACTAAACTTTCGACTAACACCACCTGATTTTTTCCCAAATCCTCTTCGGGAAGCACCTCTTCGGGGGGATATTCAAACGTATGCAATACTTTTGTGGGCGATTTTGAAATACCTTTTATATCCGCTTCCGCATATTGCCAAGATGAATACACTTGACTGCTTGTAATAACGAATATTATTCCAAGAGCAGAAATCACCCATTTCATCAAAGTATGTTTCATGTTATTATTCCTTATTTCTTTCGCTCAAAAACAAAACCACACACAGTTAAAAATGTTTTTATGTAAAAGCTAAACACCTTTAGAGCGACGCTTTTCTATACCGCTTTTTGGCTCGCGCCAATAAAACGAGCCGTTCTTTGGTTTCCCTATCTATTTTTCTTTCCATCATCGGCAAAGCAATATTAAATAAGATAATGAGCGCAATACACATATATCCTGCAGGCGATTGCAAAAATAAAACAAAGCTTCCTGCAAACGCAAGCTTTTCGCCTTTATAAATTCCTTTCATCTGCTCGTATACTACGGGAGCGCGGTCTGGAGAAGCTACGGCATCGCCTTGTAAAAGAAACTGACGATTATGCGGATGCTTTTCATTGGGTTCTTCAATCCCCACAATTCTATGCACCAATAATACTCCGTCTATTTCATAAACAACCACGTCGTAAAGCTTTAATTGCTCTTCCAACGGCATTTGATGTGTAACGATTAAATCAAACGCAGAAAACTGGTCGTTTAAGTTATGTTCATATAAATACGTGTTTTTTTCGTTTTTTGACGACATAGAATTGCTTTTTACAACACGTAAGCTTGGAATGCTTTGAGTAAAGTTATTTTCTTCTATATGAATATAAACGGAAAGGGCGAAACATAGAACAATCAAAACGCTGATCGCATTGACAATCCAAGAATGATTATGCGCACGCCGTTTGCTTTTTCTAAGAGTTTTTAGATAATTTTTGACAATTTTATTATCTTCCCAACCGCTTCTAATCAGTTTGACCGATAACGACGCCATAGTCACAGTCATCGCTGTAAATACTATTGTTAAAGAAAGAAAAACCAATAAGCAGAGCACAAAGATATGGTTTTCATATTCCAACATAATGTTTATTCTCTTTTAATTAGACAACTTGCGACGGAGCTTCACTAAAGGTAATTGTAAGCGTTACGGAATCAAATGCTTCTTCAAATGCTAAATAATCATCATAGGTAGGCAATGTAATATCGCCCATACTTACAGCCAAATTGCTGCTATCAATTGTCCACGTATTCCCTTCTCCCAAGGATTGCGCTTCTGTTGGAAGAACAAAAATCGGCGTTCCGTTGTATTCTAAATTTGTACCGCTAATCGTATATTGTAAACTAATTTCCGTTTCCGCGGATAATTCGTGCGGTTCAAAAGCGACCTGCAATTGACCTGTTATGGTTAATACGGCATCGTAACTATCCTCCGCCTTATCTACCGTTAACGTTAAAGTATTTTCACCGACAACAACGATATCGCCCTTTTCTACTGTTTCTGCCGTAGTAAGTTGCTTCTTAATGGACACGTTATCTAAGCTGTTTGCTTCGTTTTGCGCATATGTCCAAGCGGCGTAAACACTTCCAATGGTAACGCACAATGCCAAGGTTGCAAAAATTGATACTCTCTTTTTCATAAAAAGACCTCCAAAAAAAGATAATATATTAGGCACATTTTTGCCTTTTTGACAGTATATCACACACTTTTATGCCTTGTCAAGTATTTTGGGCACTTATGTGGTAAAATTTTTATTATATGATAAATGGGGGACAATGTATGAACTTTGGTGAAAAATCTAGATATTTACGAAAGGAAAAAGGATTATCTCAAGTACAGTTGGCGCAAGCATTGAATGTGAGCAAGGCCTGCATTTCTATGATTGAAATAGGAAAAAACGAACCAACCGCCAACACGTTGATTCGCTATGCAAATTTTTTTGAATGCAGCACTGATTACTTATTAGATAGAGAAGACGATTTTGGTAATATAACAATCAGCGGCAAAAACGAAAACATTCTTTCTTTTGCGGAAGAAAAAATGCTTCGCCTTTACAGAAAATTACCTACCGATTTGAAACATCGCGCAGATAATTATATGGAAAAACTTTTTGAAATTAGTGAAACCGAAAAATTATCTCAATAATCTGTACGCTCTGATAATTACTGTTGGAATTGCTTATATTAAAACGGCTTGAAACAAACGCGTTTCAAGCCGTTATTTTTACTGTATTTTTATCAAAGCGCGGCAATCGCTTTATCCAAGCGTGCAAGCGTTTTTTCTTCGCCTAAAATCTGCATAATCGTCCATAAATCGGGGGTATTTGCTAAGCCCGTCGTGGCAACGCGGAGCATTTCCGCTACGTCCGCAACGCTACCGGGAAACGCCGTGGGATCGGCTTTATACGCTTTCATATCGGTCGCAAAGCCGTTGTTTGCCGCCACCGTTTTCACCGTTTCAAACCAACCGCTGTTGTCAGCATTATAATCGTAAGCCGCTTTGAATTCGGTTAAAATTTTCTTAACGGTTTCGCTATCAAAACGATATTCGTAAACGGGCGCAAACGTCGTATCGAAGAAATAGGAAATAAATTCCATCGCTTGTTTTGCGGTGGTAAAATCCTTTCTGCGTTTTTTACCGTTAATACCCATACAAAGCACAAGGATTTTTTCCATATACGCTTTGTCGGCAAAATACGTTTTTTGCGCTTCCGTGCCAAATTCTTCCGTCCACGTTTGCAAGAACGCAAACATTTCTTCCACCGACAATTTGGCAAGTTCGTTTTTAGAAATGTCGTTGAGCTTATTCAAATCGAAAAGCGCACCGCTCTTGCCCATTTTACCTATGGAAAATTTGAAATCTTCGAGCGCCGCGTCGGGATTCTTCAAATACCATTCTTCAAAGTTGGAATTCAAAAGCGTGAGCATATACACTTTCACTGCGCGGGAGAAATATCCTTCTTGACGATAAAATTCCAACGACAGTTCGGGGTCTTTACGCTTGGAAAGCTTACGGCGCGTTTCGCCTTCAATTTTTTGCAAGGAGCAGTTATGGCCGTATTTGGGACGCTTAAACCCAAGCACGTCGAAAAGCTCAATATGGATAGGCAAGGACGCAAGCCACTCTTCGCCGCGGATAACCACCGTCGTGCGCATAAAATGGTCGTCAACAGCGTGCGCAAAGTGATAAGTCGGGATGCCGTCCGATTTCAAAATTACCACGTCTTGGTCGTTTTCGGTTACCGTGATATCACCCTTGATTTCGTCGTGGAACGTAATTTTATTTTCCGCATTGCCCTGCGAACGCAAACGGATAACGTAGGGTTTTTTCGCTGCAAGGTTGGCGTAAAGTTCTTCTTCCGTTAAATTGCGACAAACGGCGTATTCGCCGTAATAGCCCGTGATTTTCTTTTCTTCCGTTTGTTTTTCTCTAAGCGCAGTGAGCGTTTCTTCCGTGCAGAAACAGGGATATGCAAGCCCTTTTCTAATCAATTCTTTGGCGTACGCATGGTAAATTTCCGCGCGTTCTCTTTGATAATACGGCCCGTACGCATTTTCCGCGCCTTCGATTTCCGCGCCTTCGTCAAAGCGAATATCAAAGTAACGCAACGCATTTTTCACCGCTTCCACCGCGCCGTCCACTTTACGCTTTAAGTCGGTGTCTTCAATGCGCAGATACATTACGCCTTGGCTTTGATGCGCAATGCGTTCGTTGGCAATCGCTACAAACAAATTACCCAAGTGAATAAAGCCCGTGGGACTGGGCGCAAGACGGGTAACTTGCGCGCCTTGCGTTAAATTGCGCGCAGGATACAGCTGTTCGTAATAATCCAGTTCTTTTACGTTGGTATCGGGGACAAGTGCGTCCGCTAACTTTTTCAAATCCATAGTTTTCTTCCTTATACGTCTATATTATTTTTATCAAAAAAAGTCGATATTTTTGGGTGTCAGCTCATACAAGCCGTTTTCTATGCCGTGCACAATTTCCACAATTTGGTCGCACAGCGGTGTTTCAACGCATACCTGCCTGCCTGCTTTACAAACTACGCCGTTGACAAAATCAATTTCGCAACGTTTCCCTGCAAGCATATCTTTGAGCATACCCGATTTTAATTTTTTATGCCGTTTCATTGCAAAAGGCAATAGCAGCAGCGAAAGCTGCGTTTTGAAAAATCCCCTGCCGCCAAGCATTTTTTGCATATCGTGCCCTTGCATCCTTTCTAATTGTACGCCAAGCGCCGTAGCCACGTCCATACATTCGCGCAGTACGCCAAGCGCCACACGGTTGATTTTGCGCTTTTTGGCAATTTCCCCAAAAGACAGCCCTGTCATCACGGACAAGCCCGAAAACGCCGCGTTGATGGCAAGCTTCGACCATCTTGCGCCTGCTAAATTGTCGGTCGCTATCGCAAAGCTATCGTTACCCACCGCTTTGCCTGCATAGGACAAAATTTCCTGCAACAGCGGCGTGTATTTGCTATCGTTTTGATAGCCGCCCACCTGCATCGACATTGCACATTTTTGCGACGTAAGCTTGACCTTGCCAGCACCGATAAGCTCCGCGCCGTAGGACGCTACGCAACCGTACGTTTTTTCTTTACCCACCGCGGTAAGCACGCTCTCTTCGGGCAATCCGTTTTGCGTGGTACAAATCACACCGTTTTCCGCTAAATACGGCAACAAAAATTGCAACGTGTCCGCATTGTGACGCTGTTTAGTCATCAAGAAAATCACGTCGTATTTATCCTGCATTTGCGCAGGCGTCAACGCGTTTACGGATACAATCATCGTTTCATCGTCCGCCACGCATTGTATAATTGCGCCGCTTTTATTCAATCCGTCGACGTGCGCCTGATTGCGCGTGATTAAATGCACGTTTTTTAAGCCGCCTTTGGTTAGCAGCGCGCCCAAAACCGTACCCATCGCCCCAGCGCCGTATATTGCTATTTTCTTATCTTGCATATTCATTTTCCAAGCACCTTTTTCACTGCTTGCACGCAGGCATGTACGTCTTTACCGTCGATTTCCACAGTGTAATCGGCGTATTTTTCATAAAGTGCCAAGCGTTCGTTGTACATATCGCGTAAGGTAAAACCGTCCTTTAATACTACGCCGCGTTCCACCAAATCGCCCAAACGCCTGCACATTTCTTCATAGCTCATTTTTAAGTACACAACCACGCCGTTTTGCTTCAAATGCTGCATACCGTTTTCGCGGTAAATGACGCTGCCGCCCGTGGCAATCACACAACGCGACGCCGTGATTTCCGCATTGACCTTGGCTTCATAATCCAAATACGCGTCGTTGCCAAGCTGCGCAATCAATTCACGCAAGTTGTGCCCCGAACGCGCAACGATCACGCTGTCGCTGTCGATGTATCCATACCCGATTTCCGCAGACAAATGAATACCGATCGTCGTTTTCCCCGACGTGGGCATACCGATTAAAATTACGTTCTTCATACTTACTCTTCCCCAAAAACCCGTTTAATACTCATAATTATATCCGCGTCCGCAGGCGCCCACTCTTCCACCTTTAATTCCTGCGGAGTGAAAAAACGCCAGCTTTCGTGTTCTTTGAGCGTAAACGCGGAACGCATTTCACACTCGTATAAATACAGCGTAACGATAAAATCGGGATATTCGTGCGTATGGCTTGCATACAAACCGCCAACAGCAACGTCCATATCCAACTCTTCTTTCATTTCGCGTTTTACCGCATCTTCGCCGCGCTCATCGGCTTCGATTTTTCCACCGGGGAATTCGTATTTATGCGCAACGTACGCATAGGGAGAAGCGCTGCGTTTGGTCGCAAAAATTTTACCGTTTTCAAATATCAGCGCCGCCGCAACGCGTATATGTTTTTTCATTTCAACGCATACCTGCCTTATGTGTTTTGCCAAATAATATGCTTAATGCCTTTCTTCCTTGCAATCGAACGTTTCGCAAAAGCGTGCCGCAAACGACGGTTCTTCTCCGCCTGCGTACAAATGTCCCGTATCGCCAAACGCCGACATACGGAAGATAGCGCGCCCTTCTTCGCGTTCTTCGGTATATAAAGTGGTCACCGACGAAGGCAGCGCAACGAAATGATGCCAAAAATGCACGGGAGATATATTGCAAAGCCGTGAAAGCAATACGCACTCCACCCCAAAATGGCAAAACAGCGCAATCGTATCGCGGTTGGGTTTTATCGCAGCGTAGCCGTTGCCGCGCCTTTCGTAGCCGTGTTGCTTTATCAGTTCGTCCAAGGCTTCCACTACGCTTTGATATTGCGCGTACATACCGTCTTCTTTATAGAGTGTTTGCCATTCCTTGCCGTATGCGTCCTTTTCGTCTTCCCACTCCCTTGGCAGTATGTCCCAAGGAATATGATGCACTCTTCCGGACGGTAAAACGGTAGGATAAGAAAACTCTCTCAACCACTCTTTGATAACGATATCCTTTTCTTTGCCTATACGTTTCAACGTAGTTAAACAAGTATCCTTTGCCCGACCAAGCGGAGAACAATAGAAATAATCGATTTTTTCTTTGGACAGCTTATCCGCAAGCAACGTTGCTTCTTTCCACCCCTTTTCCGTGAGAGAATCTATTGAATAATCGGGATCGGCGTGGCGTATAATTAGTATTCTCATACCCGTTCTTCTTCCATAAAATACGTCAAAATAGAGTTTTGTACGTACAAATATTCGTCTTTAATCGTTAAAACGTCGCCGTTTAACTGCAAATATTTCACTGCTTTTTTAAGCGCGCACGGGAAATCTTCGCCTATAGACGTCCCGAATTTTTGCTTGTATTCGTTCATAGAAACGCCGTATTTCGTGCGCAAACCCAGCATAACGAATTCAAATTTTGCGTCGTCTTCGCTCACTTCTTCGCTGGTTACCGCAGGATAAAAGCCGGAAATAACGCATTTCATATATTCGTCCAAATCAAAAGTGTTGGTAAAGCGTTTTCCGCGCATAAACGAACTTGCCGAAACGCCAAAGCCGATATATTCTCCGCGTTTCCAGTAGTTCAAGTTATGCTTGCTTTCAAACCCCGGTATAGCGAAATTCGACACTTCGTAGCGTTCGTACCCTTTT
This sequence comes from Candidatus Scatosoma sp., assembly GCA_045533485.1. Classification (GTDB taxonomy): domain Bacteria; phylum Bacillota; class Clostridia; order Christensenellales; family Borkfalkiaceae; genus Scatosoma. Next base: position 39,095 of record JAZSHX010000022.1, read on the forward strand.
TCTTTGAGCAAGCCCATACCGTATTCGTACATTTCCGCCACTTCGTCGCTGTCGGGCAATTCGCCGTTGAGATAATCGGTGTAAATAGGTGTGCCGTCTTCCACCGTCAACGCGTACATGGATATATGCTTTGAACCGCAAGCGTGCGCAAGTTCGATGGTTTTACGGATATCTTCCTTGGTTTGATTTTTCAACCCAAGCATAACGTCCGTGCTGAAATTTTGCCCTTTCAAAAGCGTCGTTGCATACACGTAATCGCGCACGTTATGGATACGGTTCAAATCGACAAGCTGTTCGTCGATTGCCGTTTGCAAGCCGATGGAAAAGCGGTTGATGCCTGCCTTTAAATACGTTTCCACTTTGCTCTCCCCGATCGTACCGGGGTTAAGCTCTAACGTGATTTCCGCGTTTTCTTTCAAACGGAAGCACTCCTTAATGCGGTTCATCGCGCCCAAAATGAGCTTGGGGGGAATATACGACGGCGTACCGCCGCCAAAATACACGGTGTCAAATTCGTAATCCTTGAGTTCTTCTCCGCGCATTTTCATTTCCTTATACACGCACGCCATATACGATTCGGCGTACGCGATTTTATCGGGAAACGACGTAAAATCACAATAAGAACATTTATGCCTACAAAACGGGATATGAATATAAATGCCTGCCATACCTTTTCTCAATCCTTATTCGTTTTAAGAATTTCCATAAATACTTCGGACGGAACGTCCACCGTACCCACTTTACGCATACGTTTTTTGCCTTCCTTTTGCTTTTCCAAAAGCTTTCTCTTACGCGTAATATCGCCGCCGTAGCACTTCGCCAAAACGTCTTTTCTAACCGCTTTGACCGTTTCGCGCGCGATGATTTTCCCGCCCACCGCCGCCTGTACGGGAATTTCAAACAGTTGACGGGGAATCGCGTCTTTCAAGTTTTCGCAAAGCATTCTGCCGCGTTCATACGCTCTGCCTTCAAACACGATGGTAGAAAGCGCGTCGCACACTTCGCCGTTGAGCAAAATGTCCAGCTTGACAAGCTTAGAGCGTTGATACCCTGCGAGCTCGTAATCGAAGCTTGCATACCCTTTCGTACGCGATTTCAAGCCGTCGAAAAAGTCGTACACGATTTCGTTGAGCGGCAAGGTGTATTCTAATTTCACTCGTCTATCGTCGATGTACGTCATATTTTTGAACACGCCGCGCTTTTCCTTGCAAAGATCCATAATCGGCCCCATATAATCGGGCGGCGTATATACGTCTGCCTTGACGATGGGCTCTTCCATATATTCGATATCTGAGATATCGGGCAAGTGCGTGGGGTTATCCACGAAAAATTCTTCGCCGTTGGTTTTATGCACCAAATAGCTAACGCTAGGCGCGGTGGTGATAATATCTAAATTGAACTCACGCTCGATGCGTTCTTGGATAATTTCCATATGCAACAGACCCAAGAAACCGCAACGGAAGCCAAAACCAAGCGCAACGGAATTGTCGGGCTCAAAAATGAGCGACGCGTCGTTGAGCTGCAATTTCAAAATGGCTTCTTTCAAATCGTTAAACTTGCTGCCGTCTAACGGATAAATACCGCAGAACACCACAGGTTGTACCTTTTTATACCCGGGAAGCGGCTCTAACGCTGGCTTTGTTGCGCTTGTAACCGTATCGCCAACGGCTACGTCTTGAATAGATTTAATGGAAGCAGCGATATACCCAACTTCGCCTGCGCGCAAGCAATCTTTGGGCAGCGGCGCAGGCGCAAACGCACCCACTTCCGTAACGTCGTAGACGGTGCTGGACAAAAACGTTTTGATTTTATCCCCAACTTTCACTTGTCCGTCCTTGATACGCACGAATAAGATTACGCCTTTATAATTATCGTAATAGCTGTCGAATATAAGTGCTTTCAACGGTGCGTCGGTGTCGCCTTGGGGCGCAGGGAAATACTGCGTGATTGCTTCCAGCAAATCTTCAATGTTCGTGCCTTCCTTTGCGGAAACGCAAGGAATATCGTTGCCGTCGAAGCCGATAAATTCTTCAATTTCCTTTTTCACTTCTTCCACGCGCGCGCTTGGCAAGTCGATTTTGTTGATAACGGGCAAAATCTCTAAGTTGCTTTCGAGTGCCAAATACACGTTGGCAAGCGTTTGCGCTTCCATACCTTGCGTGGCGTCTACGACCAAGATAGCGCCTTCGCAAGCGGCAAGTGAACGGCTTACTTCATACGTAAAGTCGACGTGACCAGGCGTATCAATCAAGTTATATTCGTATTCCTGCCCGTCTTTCGCCTTGTAATACATACGAACGGGCGTAAGCTTGATGGTGATACCGCGTTCTTTTTCGATATCCATGCTGTCGAGCAGTTGTTCTTCCATATCGCGCGAAGAAACCTGCCCTGTGCGTTCCATAAGTCGGTCCGCAAGGGTACTTTTGCCGTGGTCGATATGCGCGATAATACAAAAATTTCTCAATAAGGAACTAGGTTTTGACATATACTTTTTTCCTATAAAACAGTCTTAAAATTGATCGATAAAACAATGCAATGCGTAAGGCACGGGTACGTTCTTTTTCAAAAGCATACCGATAGAACGCACAGGAAGCGCAGGATCGGTTTTTACTTCTAAAAGCTCCCCTGCCTGCAAAGCAGTTTGCGCGTATTCTCTTGGAATCACGCCCACGCCCATACCGCGCGCCACCAAACGCTTCATCAAATCCCAGCTGCTCACTTCGATTGCCGGTGTAAGCGATACGCCGCAAGCAGTTAAAAAGCCGTCGAGCGATTTGCGCGCCACCGTGTTTTCTTCCATCATAATCAAAGGATATTCCTTTAATTTAGCAATAGACACTTGACCGCTTGTAAGCTTCGCATATTTTTCACTGGTTACGAACACGTCGTTTAAGCGCATACAGTTGCCGTGTAGACAAAGCTCTGCATCTTCTTCGATAGGTAAATTGACAAACGCAACATCGATTTTATCCGTTTTTAATTTTTCAATGGTAGCGGGAGTCAAATCCGCGACAAGTTCAATTTTTACACTTGGAAATCTCTCGTGATATTCCACGATTTTATCGGCAAGGAAATATTCAAAGATGGTATCGCTTGCGCCGATACGGATAGTGCCCGTTGCACTTTTTTTCATTTCTTCGATGCGTCTTTCCGCTTCTCCAAGTAACGTCAGCGCGCGTTCCACTTCGTTAAAAATCACTTTACCGCCTTGCGCGGAAAGTACCATACCGCGATGGGTACGCGTAAAGAGCGAAACGCCAAGCTGCGTTTCTAATTGTTTAATCGATCTTGATACGGCAGGTTGCGAAATGTACAATTCTTCCGCGGCTTTCGTCAAACTGCCGCTTTTGGCAACCGTGTAAAACACTTGATATAAATCCAAATTGACCATACTTTTCCCCTTTGTATCTTATTTCCCAACGCAAAACTTAGCAAAAATTTCGCCGATAATCGTTTCCGTTGCCGTTTCGCCCGTAATTTCACCCAACGCGTCCCAAGCTTGCTTTACGTCCACTGCGATAAGCTCCAGCGGTGCAAACTGACAAGCGTCAATCGCACGCGCAAGCGCTTTTTCCGCACGCGTCAAGGCGTTGAAATGCCGTTCTTCAATCAAAAACGCTTCCTGCAAGCTGTTACCAAAACTCTTTTCGGCAAGCAAGCGTTTAAGCTTGGCTATCCCTTCGCCCGTATGCGCAGACACCATTACGTCAGCGTCGTTCGCCGTTTCGTCGTGAAGCAAATCTACTTTGTTGATAATTTTGATAATCGGCTTGTCCTTAATCATTTGCAAAACGCGCGCATCTTCCTGAGAAAGCCCTTGCGTTAAGTCGGCAACAAAAATAGCCACGTCCGCCGATTTGATAATCGCTTCCGCACGCTCGATACCGATACTTTCAATGGCGTCTCCACTGCAACGCACGCCTGCCGTGTCGTATAAATTAAACTTTTTACCGTCAATTTCTATCGTGCCTTCCACCGCGTCGCGCGTAGTGCCTGCCACGTTAGAAACAATGGCTTTATCGTATCCCAAAAGCGTGTTCAAAAGCGAGCTTTTACCCGTGTTGGGCTTACCGCAAATGGCAACGGTCACACCCGATTTGATTTTCTTGCCCGTCGCATATTGCGCAGAAAGAGCGAGTACGCCTTGATGCGCCTGGGTTAATTTATCGCAAGTGTCCTGCACTTCCAAATGCAAGTCTTCTTCGTATTCGTCGGGATAATCCATCGTGACGTCGATTTTCGCAAGCACGGTGGTCAACTGCTCCTGCAACTGCTTCACCGCTGTCGTCAAGCGTTCGCTATACAGCTGATACCCTGCGCGCACTTCGGCGTCCGATTCGGCGTTAATCATATCCGCAACGCCTTCCGCAGACGCAAGCGAAAGCTTACCGTTCAAAAAAGCGCGCTTGGTAAATTCGCCCTTTTCCGCACTGCGCGCGCCAAGCGAAAACGCTTTTTTCAAGATACCGCGCGCAATATTTTCGCCGCCATGGCATTGAAATTCCACGATGTCTTCCCCCGTATAGCTTTGCGGACCTTGGAAATACACGCAAAGCCCGAAATCGCTAAAATTTTCCCCGTCAATCGTACCTGCGTACATTTTATACGGTTGAAAATTCGCCACGGGCGTTTTGCCCACGGGTTTAAACATCTTTTCCGCAATTTGCAAGGGACTTTTTCCGCTTATACGCACAATCGCAACTCCGCCCTTTCCGGCCGCCGTCGCGATTGCCGCTATATTGTCTTCCATCATACCGCCGTACTCCTTTTCGTCGAATTTGCACACTGTACCCAGCATACTTATAACATACGATTATATTATAACATAATATAAATGCTTTTGTAAAACGTTTTTTTGGCAAAAGCGCTTAAAAAAAGACGGAAATATAAGTTTTTCTTATTTTCCGTCCTGTGTATTTTATTTTTGCGCGACGTTTAATTAAAAATGTCGTCAAACGGTTCGTCTGCTCTTTGATTGCCCGTATTGCCGCTAGAGCCAAATTCTTCAAACGGATCGTCGGGCGTAGGCGCTTGCGGTCTTTCGGGCGTTCCATAGCCGTTATTGTAAGAACCAAAGCCGCCTTGATTATATTGTTGCTGATATTGCTGTTGTTGACGAATGTACGCTTCGCGGCGCGCACGCATCATATCGTCGTAATTGACGTATTTATTTTTGCGTATCACGAAAATGATAATCATACGGGAAACGGGTATGAGCAAGCCCAAAAACGCAAAAATCATATGGTTTTTGAACGCATAGTTTTTGTACAAGCCGATAAGCAAAATAAGGAACATTACTTCACACAAAATTTGTGCAAGCGAAGCAAAAATCGCAAGTACGTTATACACGTTATACACCGTCAAGGAAAAGCCCGTTAAGCCGTTCCAAACTTCCACGTTATTGACCACGGTCGGTACGCCGTGCGCCACGTATAAATACACCTGCGCCGCCATTTGCACACCCAAAACAAGCGTCGCGATAATTTGGAAAATCATCGCAAGAAGTCCTGCGCGCTTAATGGGCTTTCCAAAAAAGCTGCACGTCCCTGCAAGCTCGCCCATCAATAAAATATTGACGAACGGCACGAACGCACGCCACGTCTTTTCCATGCCGCGGCGCGTTGCCATCATACGCAAGCCAAAGCCCTGCATGATGAATAACGCCGCCCAAATTGCTACGCCGATTAAGCCATAGATAAATATGTCAGGGATAGTTACACCGCCGCCGAACAACAACTGTATTTCTTGCACGGCGCTTACCGTGCCGTAATACAAACCAACAAGTTCCATATATTTCTTCCTTATATTCTTATTCTTCGTTTTTATATTGTACGCTGTAAAGCGTTAAACCCTTTGCAGGCATCGTTTTTCCAAGCAAACCGCGCTCGCCGGTTTGAAAAGCTTGCTCTAAACTTTCTTTTGTTCGCTTCCCCAAAGCAAGGTCTAAAAGCTCCCCTACCATTGTACGCACCATATTATACAAAAATCCGTTACCCGTTACGTATATTTTCAAATCTCTCCCGTCGAACGTTTGATTTTCTTCCACACGCACTTCGTACACGGTGCGCACGGTCGTTTGCACGGAAGAGCCCGATGCACAAAACGCTTTGAAATCGTGCTCGCCTTGCATAAGATTTGCCGCATTTTGTAAGATTTGTAAGTCGGGCGCGCTGTCGATACGAACCGCGTACCGTTCCTTCAAGGGCATTTCACGCTTGGAAACGTATAAACTATACACGTACGTTTTGCGTTTCGCACTGCGCGTAGAATGAAAATCTTTATCTGCGTTCCAACCTTCCAACACGCGTACGTCGGGGGGTAAAAATGCGTTTAAACAATCGGGCAATTTCTCCGCCGGAATGGTAAGCGTATCTTCGTCAAAATGGCAAATTTGCCCAGCCGCGTGCACGCCTGCGTCCGTTCGTCCGCTTGCCGTAATCGCAACCTGCTTATTCAACCCTGCTTGCACAGCGTTTTCCAACGTTTCTTGCACGGATTTTGCATTCTTTTGACGTTGCCAACCTGCATATTCCGTTCCGTCGTAAGCAATTTTCAAAACGTAACGCATTGTATTCTCCTTATATTTGTAACCGTTTTTTTCTACGCTTAAACAAGCGCAACCGTGTAAATACGCAATAAAATAATACCCGTCAATAAACCGCCAAGCAACGCAAATGCAAATACGTCGCGCCAACCAAGCGTCAATTTTTTATATTTTGTTCGTATTTTACTGCCCGTATAGCATCTCGCGTCCATCGCGTCGCCAAGTTCGTCCGCACGGCGGAACGCACTGATGAGCAAGGGGATTAAAATGGGAATAATCGCTTTAATACGCTTAAAAATGTTGCCACTTTCAAAATCCGCACCGCGCGCCTTTTGCGCGTTCATAATTCGCCCCGTTTCATCCGTTAAAATAGGAATAAAACGCAAGGCAATCGACATAATCAACGCAAGCTCGTGCACGGGGAAGCGTATCCATTTTAAGGGCTTTAGCAAGCTTTCAATACCGTCTGTGAGCGCAACGGGCGTGGTGGTCAGCGTAAGCACCGACGACGCAAGCACGAGCAAAAATAATCTTGCCGCCAAGAAGATAGTGAAATACACCGCTTCTTTCGTGATTTTAACGATACCCCACGATACGAGCACCGTTTCGCCTTTATAGAAAAACAAATTCAAAATAGCGGTAAATAAGAGCAAAAATACAATGGCTTTTATCGAAGATAACAAGCTTTTTAAGGGGATTTTTGAAAAGAGCGCAATCAACAAAAATACGAAAGCACATACGCCAAGCGCATAAAAGTTTTTACATAAAAATACCGCTACGATATACGCAATCAAAAAAAGTATTTTTACGCGCGGATCTAATTTGTGCACGAAAGAGTTAGCAGGATAGTATTGTCCAAAGGCAACGTCACGCATCTTCCTGCCCCCCTTTGGGCATTGAACGCATACCTGCCCCACCCGTTTTCGCGCGTAAAAGCGTTTTTTGTACAAAATCTTCCATTGTCAAATCGCAATCTACGGACAAGCCAAGCGCGCGCATTTTCGCAAGCGTTTTCGACGTGAACGGCACGTCCAAGCCCGCTTGCAACGCAACGCCCGTATCTTCAAACAGCTTTTTAGGCGTATCCGTCGCCACGATTTTACCGTCCGCAAACACCGTAGCCCTATTGCAATTTTCCGCAATTTCGTCCATATCGTGCGAAACGATAATTACCGTTTTACACCACGATTTATGCAAGAAGTGCAAAAGCTGCATAATTTCCTTTTTACCAAGGGGATCTAACCCTGCCGCAGGTTCGTCCAAAACCAAAATTTCCGGTTTGGTTACGATTACCCCAGCAATCGCCACACGGCGTTTTTGACCGCCCGAAAGCGCAAACGGCGAAGCATTTTTCACGTCTTCATAGCAAAGCCCTACGGCTTGCAACGCCTCTTTTACCGCTGTTTCAACTTGTTCGTCCGTCAAATTATCATTGAAATTTTTAAGCCCGAACGCAACGTCTTCGAATACCGTTTCCGCAAACAGCTGATATTCGGGATATTGAAACACCATACCCACTTTTTTACGCAAAGCGCGGAAATCCGTTTTCTTATCCGTCAAATCAAAACCGCCCACCTGCAAAACCGTCTTGGGCTGTTCTTGCGCTTTTTTACGCTTTTTCTCTTTATATTTCTTCTCCGCCGTCGGCACTTTAATCAGCGCGTTCAAATGTTGCACAAACGTCGATTTCCCACTGCCCGTATGCCCGATGATACCAAAGAAATCCCCTTCGTGAATACGCACGCAGGCATCTTTCAACGCGTGCGTTTCAAAAGGCGACGCCGCATTGTAGGTGTAAGATAAATTTTCACAGCATACACTGTCGCTTACAGTGGATTGTTCCGCTTGATTTTTCGCAGGGTACTCTTCCGCAAAGGAAGGTAAGGTTACCGGCGTTTTCGCCACGGCGGACACGATTTCTTCCGCCAACGCTTCCTGTGTCCACGCATCGTTTATACCCAAGCCGCCTGCGCGTAAGCTACGGCAAATTTGCAAGCTTTTCGGCAACGCAAGGGAGCAACGTTTGAGCTCTTTTTCACGGCTCAACACGTTCATGGGTGCGCCTTCCATGACAATTTTACCTTGGTTCATTACAATCGCGCGATCGGCAAGCAGCGCTTCTTCGGGAAAATGCGTAATCAACAAAACGGTGATTTTCTCTTCCATGTTCAAGCGCACAATTACGTCCATCACTTCTTTTCTGCCGCGCGGATCTAACATCGCCGTCGCTTCGTCTAAAATGATAATTTTGGGCTTTAACGCAAGCACGCCTGCAATAGCCACGCGTTGTTTTTGCCCACCTGAAAGACGCGCAACGGTTGCGTTTCTAAATTTCTCCATACCTACCGCTTGCAAAGCAAACGTGATACGCTCACCGATTTCTTCACGCGGCACGCCGATATTTTCAGGCCCAAACGCCACGTCGTCTTCCACGATAGACGCAACAGTTTGATTGTCGGGATTTTGAAAAACAATCCCCACTTGTTTGCGCACGGCAAAAAGATTGTTTTCGTCCGTCGCATCCAAACCCAAAACGGTAATCTCCCCCGACGACGGCGAAAGTAAACCGTTCGTCAAACGCGCAAGCGTGGATTTACCGCTTCCGTTGTGCCCAAGCACAGCGACAAATTCTCCTTCCTGCACGGAAAAATCAATGCTATCAAGCGCAAAAGAACTCTCCAACGCAAATGCGTCGCTGGAGCTTTCATCCGCTTCCTGATAGGAAAAATGCACTTTTTTGAACTCAATTGCTTGCATTTTGTTTTTTGTCCTTATCCTTTTATCTTATACCATTTTACGCTTTCAACGCGTACATGGTGTCGTTATTTTCCTAAATGATTGATAAAATATTCTCCGTTTTTCTCTACGGTTACCACGATACTGCCTTGCAAATCAGTGCGGTGCGTAGTAACATTTGCTGTACTTAATCTATCGCGCACTTCTTTAGATGGATGCCCGTACGCATTGTCTGTTCCGCAGGAAATCACGGCGTCTCTTAACGCAGGCATATACGAAAGCAAGTTTTCACCCGTCGCGCTTGCGCTGCCGTGATGCCCCACCCTCAAAATTTCCGTACTGCTAAGCTTTACGCCCACAATAGCGTCTATCGCATCTTCCGCAACCAGCTTATTTTCCACACTTTGCGGCACGTCGCTCATCAAAAGCACGCTAACGCCTTGATAATCCAACCAAAACACGGAAGCCGATAAGTTGTCGTCCGTAAACTCCGTATTTTCTTCCACGTCCAGCGTGTAGGGATACACACAACGAAGCGTATACGCACACTCACCGTCCGTTGATAAATCCAAAGCGCGCGACGAATACGACAGGGCGCAATCTTCACGCGTCAACTGCGTGTAAAAGGTGGCATATTTTACGTTTTCCGTCAAATCGCATTTGGGTAAAAAAGCTTGTTCCACCCGTTTGCGTTTGACTACTTCCGCAAGTCCGCCGCAATGGTCGCCGTCAGCGTGCGTTACCACCAAATAATCAATGGTTTTGATTTTCAATTTTCGCAAATATCTCATCAACGCCGTGGTGTTTTCCGTTTCACCGTTACCGCCGTCTATCAGCATTATTTTGCCGTCTGGCAATTCTATCAACGTGCAATCGCCTTGCCCAACGTCGATAAAATGCAAACGAAGCTGTCCACCTTGACGTTTGTCCACGTCTGGCAAACCAAAGGCATATTTCCAAGTGTCGGGCGGCACAAATGCAGAAAATACGCAAACGGCGATAAACACCGCCAACACGCACGCCAACACAATGCGCTTGTACATAGCTATGCGTTTTTCAATTTTTTCCTTTTCCGCCGCAAATCCCATACTTTTATCCCGTGTGTGTTTACATTTTTATACTTTTGCTTGCACCTTTTCAATTTGCGCAAACACTTGATCCAGCGCGTCCGTTTGATAATCTTCTATTCTACCTGCGTCCGCCAGCGTGGAAATGCGCGCGTCCAAAGGAAGCTTCGCCACCGCGGGAATCCCGAATTCTTGCGCAATCGCGTCCGCTTTACTTACACCGAATACGGGGATTTGTTTTCCGCAGTCGGGGCAGGAAAGATAGCTCATATTTTCCACCAAGCCAAGCACGGGCACGTTCATGATTTTTGCCATATTGATGGCTTTCTCCACCACCATCTTTACCAAATCCTGCGGCGTAGTTACCACCACGATACCGGAGATGGGAATACTTTGGAATACCGTAAGCGGTACGTCGCCCGTTCCGGGGGGCATATCGATAAACAGCAAATCGACGTCTTTCCAAATAACGTCCGTCCAAAACTGCATTACCGTACCCGAAATGACCATACCGCGCCAAACGACGGGCATATTTTCTTGATCTAACAGCAAGTTCATAGACATCAACTGCATACCCGACGGCGAAAGCACCGTTTCTATCCCTGCTTCACTACCCGTAGCGTGCTCGTGTACGCCAAACATATGCGGAATAGACGGCCCTGTGATATCCGCGTCCATAATCCCCACGCCGTTGCCTTTTCTTTGCGCCAAAGACGCCAAAAGCGCCGTCGTAAGCGATTTTCCAACACCGCCCTTTCCGCTGACTACACCGATTACTTTTTTAATCGACGATTGCTGATGGGGCGCTTTCAAAAAGCTTTGTTTGTCCTGCTTTCGCGACGCGCAGTTTGAAGAACAACTGGAACAGTTGTGCGTGCAATTTTCACTCATTGTTTATTCACTCCTTTTTATGCTTATACATTATACACTTCTTGCCAAAATTTGTCAAGATATTTGCGTTCCTATCCATAATTAACGAACAAAAACGCAAAAAAGATTGAAAAACGGTTGCATTCAAGCGTAAAATGATGTATAATAAGTAGGCTGCGCGTAGGCGGGGAGGTAGCGGCACCCTGTATCTGCAATCCGCTATAGCAGAGCTGAATGCCTTTCCAGACGAAGCTTATGGAGGGTTGCGCGCCGTAAGGAACGTTGATCGTAAGGTCTTATGCAACGCAATGCCGTGAACCGTGTCAGGACGGGAACGTAGCAGCACTAAGCGGATGTTTGCGTGTGCCATAGGGTAGCTTTACGGGAGTCACCTGCGGCGTTTCCACTTCGGTAAGTTTCGGCGAAAAAGGATCGCGCAGTTTTTTTGTTATTATTTCGGGAACACCCGATAAAAGCAAGGGTTAAGGAAACACCCGTTTTCCTTAACCCCTTTTTATATGCAAGCGCAGAGTGGTTCCATTCTCTCGCTGATACAAGCAGTATGTCACGTTTCTTGCGTTTTATTCTGCTTGTTTTCAACGTTTTCTATGGAAATTGTTTCTTCTTTTTTGCCGCGAATATCCAAGCCGTTCAACTTTTCATCCTGCAAAACGACGCCGCGTTGCAACGTAGCGTAACCGTACTTTTCACGAATTTTCGCCACGGCATTTTCCGCGCGCTCCTTTTTGTCGTATTCCGCTTGGTTGGTCGCTGCTCCAATGGTCAGCTGTTCCACGTGATAATCAAAGCCCGACGTGGTTACGCCTAAAAGCCGCACCTTTGCGCCTAAGGGATAGTGCTTACAAAAGAGCGCGTACGCCGTTTTGGCAATATCCGAACAAAGCACCGTCGGTTCGACTTTGGTTTGCCACGAAAAATATTCCAGTTTATCGTTTCTCACGACGATATGTACGGTGCTTGCCCTGCCCACGTTTGCCTGACGCTGCCGCGCCGCAACGCTTTCGCTAATCGCATACAGCCAACGCTTGACTTCTTCCCTATCCGTAATATCTTTGGGCAGCGTGACGGAGTTGCCCACCGACTTCAAATCTTCAATGCTCTTTTCCCATTTTACGGGCTCATCATCTTCGCCGCGCGCAAAAATGCGCAGTTGTCTCCCCCGTTTCCCCAAGCGTTTAACAAGCAACGCTTCGTCCGCGTGTGCCAAATCGCCGATAGTGTAAATACCCAACGCGTGCAACGTCTGCTTGGTTGCACCGCCTACCATCATCAATTCGCCCACAGGCAAAGGATGCACGACTTGACGGTAATTATCCTTGGTGATGCACGTCACAGCGTTGGGTTTTTTAAGCTCCGACGCAAGCTTTGCAAAAATTTTATTGTAGCTTACGCCAATGGAAACCGTCAAGCCAAGCTCTGCTTGCACTTCCCTTCTTATGCGTTCGGCGATGGTATACCCGTCCCCAAACAGCATCGTGCTTTCGGTAACGTCCAATGCACACTCGTCAATGCTGCACTCTTCGATTTTTTCCGTATACCGCTCGTAAATGGCCTTTACCATTTGGGAATACCGCTTATATTCGTGAAAATGGGACCCCACGCGTTGCACATTCGGGCATTTTTTTAAGGCGGAATACACCGTTTCCGCCGTTTTAATGCCGTATTTTTTCGCTTCTTCGTTTTTCGCAAGCACAATCCCGTGACGTTCTTTAGGATCACCGCAAACAATTAGAGGTTTTCCCGCTAAATCGGGGTTGAGCGCAATTTCAACGGACGCGAAAAAATTATTCAAATCGGAATGTAAAATCACCCGTTCGCGCATAGCTCTTGTTCCTTTTTCTTATTCTTGCGTTTTGTAATTTGCCAAATATGCCGTTACGGAATGCGCCGCCACGTTGCCTTCGCCGACGGCTTTCGCGTATTGATACGGCCGCCCCGTACAATCGCCGGCAGCATAAAGCCCTTGCAGGTTGGTTTGCATATTTCTTTGCACTGCCACGTGGTTATCCTGCATTTGCAAACCGTCCACAAGCGTGTTTGCGGCAATGCTTTCACGCAAGGAAAATACGCCGTCTACCGCAATTTCCCCGTCCGCAAAAACCATTTTTTCCACGCGTATATTTCCAACAATTTCCAAAGGCATTTTTTTGATAATTTCCACGTTTTTATCTTTAATTTTCACGTCCTTATACATAGCGATCAAATACACTTTTTGTGCAAAAGAAGCCAAGTGCTCAATTTCGTGTTCCAAACGCTTAGACGTGCAAATCACGCCGATAGTTTTGCCCTTATATAAAAATCCGTCGCAGGTTGCGCACAAGCTTACGCCACGCCCGATAAACTCCGTTTCCCCTTTGACGCTTTTCACGCTTTCCACACCGCATGCAAGCACGACCGTTGCGCTTTCATAATAATTTCCTTGTTGTGTTGCCACGCCAAATTTACCGTTCAACGCGTACACGCCTGCCACCTTTTCTTCATTGACGGCAATTTCTTCTTCTTTTAACTGCGTTTGCAACGCGTTTAAAAACGCTTTACCGCTCACAGCGGAAAGCCCAGGATAATTGCGAATAAGCTCGGCTTTTTCAATCTTTTCCGATAAAGATTTCGCCCCGAAAATCAAAAAACTTTTCCCGTTTGCCTTTAACGTAAGTGCGGCGGATACCCCTGCAGGGCCGCTGCCGATAACAATGCAATCTACCATATTTTTTCTCCTTTCAAAAAGTATACCACAAACGATGAAAAAAATCAACCCTTAAAAAATATTTTCCAATAAAAAAGCCCTTTTGCGTTTTACAAAAAGGCTTTTATTCTTTAGCTAATGGGCACCCAGTCCGTCCAGTTTTTCTCATCGTCACTGCTTGAAGAACTCGACGAACCACTTGAAGAACTGCTTGACGAACTTGACGAACTGCTTGACGAACTTGACGAGCTGCTCGACGAACTCGAAGAGCTGCTTGAAGAACTCGAAGAGCTGCTTGAAGAACTCGAAGAGCTGCTTGACGAACTCGAAGAGCTGCTTGAAGAACTCGAAGAGCTGCTTTGCATCCAGTCGGGCACGCCTACGGAAACATTATTGTTGCAAGCCGCAAAAATAAATGTTGCTCCAACGAAACATATCAATACAAGCAAAAATTTTTTCATATTTCCCCTTTCCTTACGTTTATATTCCCTTATTTTTAGTTAATGGGCACCCAGTCCGTCCAGTTGCCGTCACTGTCAAAATCATCGGTAAAATCGCCAGACGAACTGCTTGAAGAACTCGACGAACTACCCGAACCGCTTGACGAAGAACCCGAAGAGTTGTCCCCACTGCTATTTTTTCTTAAAGAACAACCTGTTACAAGCAAAGTTGCCGAAAGGAAGCATAATAAAACGATTAAAAACTTTTTCATATCCGTTCCTTTTTTTTATTTTACAAAAATATTGTAGCATAAAAACACGGAAAAAGCAACTGAATTATTTTTATTTTGTATAATATTTTCCGTATTTTACGCAACTTTTTACCCAAAATGGCAAATACTTGTACTATAAAAGGAAAAAGGTGGTAAAATGAAAAAACAAGTAATGGACGGAAACACGGCGGCATGCTACGTTTCTTATGCGTTTAGTGAAATTGCATTTATTTATCCCATCACTCCGTCTTCGCCTATGGCGGAGCAGGTGGATATTTGGACGACGCAAGGAAAAAGCAATATATTCGGCAGCATTCCGCGCGTTGTCGAAATGCAATCGGAAAGCGGCGTTGCTGGAGCGGTACACGGCGCGTTGACCTGCGGCGCGCTTACCACTACCTACACTTGTAGCCAAGGTCTACTTTTAATGCTGCCGAATATGTATAAAATTGCAGGAGAATTGTTGCCGACCGTTTTTCACGTAAGCGCCCGTGCGTTGTCTACGCACGCATTGAGCATATTCGGCGACCACCAAGACGTGATGGCGGCACGGCAAACAGGGTTTGCCATGCTGTGTTCGGCTACCGTACAAGAGTGTATGGATTTGGCGCTTGTAGCGCATATCGCTACTTTGCAAACGAGCGTACCGTTTTTACATTTTTTCGACGGTTTCAAAACTTCGCACCAGCTACAAAAAATCGACGTTTTTGAGAAAGAAGAAATACTGCGGCTTTTCAGCGTTGGCGACGTGGAAAAATTCAAAGCACGCGCTCTTACGCCCAACGCGCCTATGCAACGTGGAACGGCGCAAAACGAAGACATTTATTTTCAAAACAGGGAACGCAGCAACCAAAGCTATCAAAGCGTTGCTTGTAGCGTACAAGCCGCTATGGATAAAACCGCGGAAATTACGGGCAGAAAATACCGCATTTTCGATTATTTTGGAGCGCAGGATGCGGAACACGTAATCGTCATAATGGGTAGCGGCGGCGATACCATGTACGAAGTGATTGATAAAGTTTGTCAAAATAAGCAAGCGGTGGGTATGGTGCAAGTACGGCTTTTTCGCCCATTCGATACACACGCATTTATCAACGCTATACCGCAAACCTGCAAGCGTATTGCCGTGCTAGATAGAACCAAAGAAGCAGGCGCAATCGGCGAACCGTTATACTTGGACGTATGCGCGGCGTTGCAAGAATACGACGTAAAACACGTGGAAGTTTTCGGCGGAAGATACGGCTTGGGCGGTAAGGATTTTACGCCTGCCATGGCGCTTGCCGTAATTGAAAATTTACGCGCGAGCCACCCAAAAAATCATTTCACCGTCGGCATTGACGACGACATTACGTTTACTTCTTTAGATTTTTCCGTCCCCTTTTATACCGTTCCCGACGATTGCGTACAATGCCTGTTTTACGGTTTAGGATCGGACGGCAGCGTTGGCGCGAACAAAAATTCAATCAAAATCATCGGGGAACACACGCCCTTGCACGTGCAGGCATACTTTGCCTACGATTCGCGCAAATCGGGCGGCGTGACGATATCGCATTTGCGTTTTGGCACTTCCCCTATTCACTCCGCTTACCTTATCGACCGCGCGGATTTCATCGCTTGCCACGACTTATCCTATTTAACGCGGCTGGATATGCTTTGTAAAATGAAAGACGGCGGCACATTTTTGCTCAACTGCCCTTGGGATACGCAGGAACAATTAACGAAAAATTTACCGTCAAGCGTAAAAAAGCTGCTTTATGAAAAACGCGTGCGTTTGTATGTAATCAATGCCACGAACATTGCGGA
Organism: Candidatus Scatosoma sp.; assembly: GCA_045533485.1. Lineage (GTDB taxonomy): Bacteria > Bacillota > Clostridia > Christensenellales > Borkfalkiaceae > Scatosoma. The sequence goes on from JAZSHX010000022.1 coordinate 55,531, forward strand.
AACCGTAGGGTTAAGCGGCCGCACCGGCACGATTATGCAAACGGCGTTCTTTTCTCTACACCCAAATCTTTTACCTTACGAACAAGCCGTTTTTTATTTAAAAGAACAGTTAAGCAAACTCTTTGCACAAAAGGGCGAAAAGATTGTACAAGCCAACTGCCTTGCCGTAGACTTAACGAAAAACGCTTTAATAGAAATTGCCGTGCCTGCTTTTTGGAACGATATAAAGGATACAACGAAAAAAGAAACGTCGCAATCGGCGTATTTTCAAACGTTTATCTCGCCCATTTTACGCATGCAAGGCGATAGCCTGCCCGTATCCGCTTTTTCAGCAGACGGAAGCGTACCCACCGCCACTGCACATCTTGAAAAACACGGCGCGCCGCCGTTGCTACCTGTGTGGATAAAGGAAAATTGTATACAGTGCAATCAATGCGCTTTCGTGTGTCCGCACGCCTGTATTCGCCCCTATCTTTTGCCGTTCAACGCAGACATGCCCCCCACATTTGACGTTTTGCCTGCTATAGGCGACAAGCAAAAATATTTCCGCATACAAGTATCCCCCAACGATTGCAAAGGGTGTGGCGTATGCGCAAATACCTGCCCCACCAAACGAAAAGCGTTGGTTATGCAGTCTTCAAAAAACCGCGTTGCCGGCGAAGAACGCAACTGGGAATACGCGCAAACACTCCCCCAACAACCATCCGCTTTGCCTAGACAATCGGTAAAAGGAAGTCAATTTTATCCGCCGCTTTTTGAGTTTTCTTACGCCTGCGCAGGCTGCGGTGAAACGCCGTATATCAAGGTACTCACCCAGCTATTCGGCGAACGTATGGTGATTGCAAACGCCACGGGTTGTTCGTCCATTTACGGCGGAAACGCACCCATTTGCCCTTACACCGTCAATGCAGACGGCAAAGGTCCTGCTTGGGCAAATTCACTGTTTGAAGATACGGCGGAGTTTGGGCTGGGGATGCGCCTTGCAACGCAAATCAACAAGGAAAATCACTGTATATGGATTATCGGCGGCGACGGTTGGGCGTACGACATCGGCTACGGCGGACTTGATCACGTGCTAGCCTTGGGTGAAAACGTCAACGTGCTTGTTTTGGACAGCGAAGTGTATTCCAACACGGGCGGGCAACTTTCCAAAGCCACGCCGCTTGGCGCGGCGGCGCGTTTTAGCATGCAAGGTAAACACACGAAGAAAAAGCCGCTGGGGCTTATGGCTATGCAATATAAAAACGCATATGTGGCGCAGGTGAGCATGGGGGCAAACAAAGCGCAGCTGTTAACTGCTTTAGCGGAAGCGGAAGCGTTTGACGGACCGTCGCTTGTGATTGCCTATTCCCCTTGTATTGCGCACGGCGTTCCTTTAAGCAAGTGTATGCAAGAAGAACAGCTTGCCGTGAGTTGCGGCTACTGGCCGTTGTACCGTTTTAACCCTGACAACCAAAAGCAAAATAAACCGCTTTTGTCTTTAGACAGCAAAACCCCCGATGGAAATTTTAAGCAATTTTTACAAGGCGAAGCACGGTTTTCGGCTATGTTTACAAGCAAAAGCCCTGAAATACAAGCTCTTTTAGAGCGTGCGGAGCGTGAAATGCAGGAACATTTTGCATACCTTGAAAAGTTGGCGCAAATACTGTAAAATTTACGATACTTTTTTCGACAAACCTATTGACATTTTTTGCCATCTTTATTATAATATTTATATGCACAGCCGTTCACGGCTACACGGCAAATATTTTAATATAAGGAAAACAGGTTATGAAGAAATTTGAATGTCAAGTATGTCACTACGTTGCGGAAGGTCAAGCGCCCGAAGTTTGCCCCGTTTGTAAGCAAAGCGGTAAATTTGCAGAATTGAACCCTTTGAAAGGCACGAAAACAGAAGCCAACCTTTGGACGGCGTTCGCAGGCGAATCGCAAGCAAGGAACAAATACACCTACTTTGCAAGCAAGGCAAAAAAAGAAGGTTTTGTGCAAATCGCCGCTCTCTTTGAAGAAACGGCAAACAACGAAAAAGAACACGCAAAAATTTGGTTTAAGCTGTTGCACGGCGGCGCTGTACCTTCCACCGAAGAAAACCTTTTGGCTGCTGCCGAA
>JAZSHX010000021.1:0-13754 GCA_045533485.1 Candidatus Scatosoma sp.
GGTTTGGTCGTCCAGCAATCAAGAAGTGGTAACGGTTGATAAAAACGGTAACTTGGCGGCGGTTGGCAAGGGTACGGCAAACGTAACGGCAACCATCGGCGGCAAATCGGCAACCTGCGCGGTAACGGTATACGAAAAATATGAAATCGACACGGTTGCGGAATTTATGGCAATGCCTACGGGCGATAAATACGCATATTGCGTATTGACGGACGATATCGATTTTAGCGGTACGCTTATTCAATACGGTGCAACGGCGTCGGGCACAACGTATGCGCCCATCGGTACGGGCGACAGTAAATTCAGCGGTATCTTGGACGGTAACGGATATGCAATCGAAAACGTGAACGTTATCGGCAACGGCGGCGCGGCAATGTTCGGCTGCGTATTCAACTTTGTTGACGGTACGATTAAAAACCTTGCCGCAGAAGTTACGTTGACGGCTGTTTCGAAATCGGCGAAAGACGTTGGCTTTATCTATTATTTGTATGCGGGCGCTTTGGTAGAAAACTGCTACATTAGATTTAACGCGAACGCTACGCAATATAGTAACGGCAACGGACGTGCGGTTGCGGCAATTGCAACGGCAATCAGTGCGGACGGCGCGAAATACGGCGCTACCTATTGCTCCAAGGAGTGGGTGGAAAATACGCATACCTTTGCGGAGCTGAAAGACGTTTGCGTGGATAAGGAATTTGCACTGGTTACCGAATTGTACGATAAAGAAAACGGTCGGTATATGCACGCTGTGCAAAATATTGTTGATGCGGCGTACAAGGGCGAAGACGTTTTCCAAACGACGGTATTGACGTTTGACGCTGCAAAATACAAATATGCGGCAATTTACAGAAACGGCGAACGCACGTTGCAAGCGCTGGAAAACGGTAAATTGACCGTTAAAAACGCGGCAGGCGAAGCGGTGTTCGTTATTCCTTACTAATCGTAAAAAGGTGAATTTTTATGAATAAAAAATTATACGTGCCGTTGATGGATACGACTTTGACAAAGGAGAACAGAGAAGAATATTTGCAATGGCTGAAAAAAATCCAAGCGAAAACGGTATTTATTGCCACTTTTCAACGCGACGCGTTGTTTTCTCCACAAGAAAAGATAGACGAATATGCGAAACAGCTCGGCGAGCACGTTGCATTTTTCAAAGCGCATGATTTTAACGTCGGTATTTGGATGGAATCGTTTGGCTTTGGCGGTCCTTTGAACGATTTTATCGCGCAAGAAATGCAGGATGAGCCCCGCATTACGTCCGTTTCGGGTAAGGTAGCAGGCGATGCGTTTTGTCCCGAGGGGGAAAAATATACTGCGCTGTCCGTGCGTAGGGTGCAGGCGATAGCAAAATACGCGAAGCCGGATATGATTATGCTGGATGATGAAATGTGTTTATCCGTACGCCCCGGGCTTGGTTGTTTTTGCGAAAAGCATATGCGCTTATACGAGCAAAAGTTTGGCAAGGCGCATACCCGTGAAGAGCTGAAAGAGCTGATTTTTACGGGCTATAACGAACGATACAGAAAGGGCTGGCAACAAGTGGTTGGCGATACGATGCGCAACTATTGTACGGCGATGAGAAAAGCGCTTGACGAGGTAAATGCAAATATCCGTATGGGCTTTTGCACGGGATATACGTCTTGGGACGTCGAAGGCGCGGCTGCAATCGAGCTGGCGAAACTGCTTGCTGGCAACACCAAGCCGTTTTTACGTTTTTCAGGCGCTCCGTATTGGGTGGTTCGCCGTAGATTTGGCGCGCAAAAGCTTGCGGAAGTTATTGAATGCACACGTATGCAACAACAATGGTGCGATGGACACGGCATAGAAACGTTTTGCGAAACGGACAGCTTTCCCCGTCCTCGCTATTATGTGCCGTTCAGCGTTTGCGAAGCATTGGACGTTGCGCTCCATGCGTCGGGTGATATGGGTTCATTTAAATACCTGTTCTGTTATGATGCCAATCCGTCGTTTGAAACAGGCTACGTAACACGCCATTTGCGCAACCAACCGTTGTATGATTTTATCGACAAGCATTTCGAAAACAAGCAAGCGGTGGGCGTCAAGGTCTTTGACGAGCAACGCAAAATTAAGGACAAGCATTTGCCGCTTGAAAACGTTGACGAGCGTGCAATTATGTCGGGCTTATTCTCGCATGCTGCCTCCACGCTGGGTATCAATTCCATCCCTACGACGTACGGAAATGACTACGATTGCGGCATTGTGTTTGGCGACGTAGTGAATTATGTAAAAACATTCCCCAAAAAGATGATTATTGATGGAACAGCGGCGCTTTTGCTGCAAGAAAGAGGCTACGATTTAGGGATAAGCTCTTATAAACGTGCGGTGCAACCCACCGCTGAAAAGTTTGGCAATAGTTTGCCTTTACGCTATCATTGGGGCGCGACGCAATATTATCAAATGCAATTGAAAGACGGCATTATTCACGAAAGCGTGTTTGTCGATATCAACGGCAGCGAATACCCGTCCAGCTATCGCTGTGTAAGCAACGGAACGGAATTTTTGGTGCTTTGCATTGATGGGGAAACGAGTGACGGTTCATCACATGCGTTACAGTCGTATTACAGACAACAGCAACTGCTTGATTTTATCGGCAAGAAGTATCCGTATATCCAAGGTCAACCGGGCGTTTATACGCTTTGTAAGGACGGAGAAAACGAACGTGCGGTACTGTTTGTTAATATTAGCGAAGACGATTTGTTTGATTTTGATATTCAATTAGATAAAACGTATTCGTCTATGGAAATGTTGGGCGCAGAAGGTGAGCTTTGCGGTGATAAAATCGTTGTCAAGAGCGTTGTGCCTGCGTATGGAGTATTTGCGTTTGTTTTATCCGGCGAGATGAAATAATAAGCGTAAAAGAAAAAAATACGCTGGAAAATATTTTGCAACAATATTATTTTCAAAGAAACTAAGCGTGGATTACGCGTATGGATAATATGGAGATATAGTAAAATTGTAATGAAAATAATGAAAAAAACAATTGACTGTTGCCGGTAACTATGTTAAAATTATAAAAAAGCTGTTTAGAGGGAATACAGTATGGAAAATATTTTGCAAAAATATCATTTTCAAATCGGCGAAGCGTCGGTGACGGGTATGGATAATGCAGTGGGTATTTATCAAGACGGTACGACGCCTATGTATCGCGATAAAGACGGTAAGCTTTGGGCAATGAGCGGTCATACGCACAAGGGGCATATTTCTATGCTTTGCGGTACGTGCGTTGCCGATTTGAAAGAAGTCTATCCCATCAAACAAAATTTTTGCGCAGGGCACGCGGACTACGCGTATAGCGGCATTCGCTATCCCGAAGGCGTAAAAGCAAGGGGCAGTGTTTGGCCGTTTGGGTTGTACATTTGCCCGAATACGCACCGTTTCTTCTGTTTTTTCCACAACGAATGCGGTTGGAAATGTCACGGTACGGAATACGACGCTTGGGATGAATTGAACGGAAAATCGCCGAGATTAGATTCGGATTTTCGGCATATCGGTATGATGCACTCTGACGACGAAGGCAGAACTTGGACGTTCGATAGATGGGTTTTATCAGGTGATAACGTATGCTTTACGGAGTTGTACAATCCCGATCCCAAAAACGTCAACGTTATCGGGCAAAAGGAAGGAATTATTTCTCTTGGCAGCGGCGATTTTAGCTGTTATATCGACCACGAAGAAGGATTTTTCTATATCTTCTACAATATCGTGCGCGTGGATATGAACCAAGGCGGTTGGGACGGTTGCGACGTGTACGTAGCGCGTAGCAGACTTCGTGACGACGGTACGTTCGGCGATTTTGTCAAGTATTATAACGGCGCATTTTGCGAAGCGGGCAATTTTGGCAGAGAAACGGCGCTTGTTCACAACTCTTGGCACGCGAAAGTGGTGTATTCTAAGCCCTTACAATGCTTTATTATGTCATCTGTGTTGGTAAGCCCGGGACCGTATAGAAAACAGCTTGTAGACGACGTAATGTACGTGCGTACAAGCAAGGATATGCTCCACTGGAGCGAAGCGATGGCGATTGAAAAGGACGGGCAAGCGTGGGGCAACCATTACGTGGCTATCTTTAACGACGATAATAAAACGCAACCGTATATTTTAACGGAAAACGAATTTTCCGTGCTTACCAACCACAACGGTACAACGGTGATGCGTTATCCCGTTAAGCTGATTAAAAAGTAAAAGAATAACAAAAAATATGGAAATGGACATACCGTGTATGCGATGAAAATAAAAAACGCACCTTTTTAGGTGCGTTTTTACATAGACAACAGAGATCGTAACAACAAAGAAGATAATGGTTGTGGCTGTTATCAACTCAACGAAAAAAAGAGCGTATCATAACGGTACGCTCTTTTTTGGGTGATTGATGTTTTCGTGATTAACGAAGCGCGGCTTTAATACGGATGAAGGTTTGCTCATCAACGTAGGAAGTAAGGCCTGCGTAAAGAAGCACTTCTTCGGTGGTCATTTCGGGATCTTCGTCGGTGTAAGTGAAGAGCTTAAGATAAGATTCCTTTGCGGAGTTAAAATTAGTTCCTGCGTTCACGTAAATTTGCAACGCGTTCACGCCCGAAATAGCATAGGAAATGTAATAGCAGGGCGAAGAAATAGTAACGTATCTCCAGTATTCGTCAACGCGGTAGCTTTCGTTGATGCCAAGGTACTGAGAAAGCCCTGCGTAAACGGCGTCGTATTCGTCTGCCGTAATCTTTCCGTCTGCCATAATGGTATCCGCGTTAGGACCTGTATATTGATTAAGATATATTGCCTGTTCAAAGCAATCCACCTGCGTTGCCAAAATAATCGTTTGCAGGGTAGAAAGCAGGTTATACGTTTCTACAAGTTTAAGCGCATTTCCGTTGAGATAATTCTTTGCGTATTGGATAAAGAGCATTTCTTGACCCTGGGAATGCGTTTCAAGAAGGTCGAAAGACTGGGTGTAATCTTTGCCGTTATAAAGTTCGTTCATATAATGGCCGAATTCGTGCGCAACGGTTGTTGCAGAATCGTAATCCTTGCCAAAGTAAGCGATGGGAAGCTCTACGCCGCGGATATAGGTAACGTACGCGCCTTCATAAGTGCCCCTAAACATATTTCCGTCTGCCATAAGATTGTTAAGTTCGGCGGAGAAGGAGAATTGCTTATCAGGATTAGAAGTAAACGCCATGTTCATATCGTCGATATAGTCGTTGAAAAGCTTGTTACCAAACGCGTCCGTGAAGAAACTGTTGCTTACCAAGCTGTAATATGTATCGATATCGGCTTCGCTAAGATTGCCGCCCGTAAGCGTTTCCCAGTCGCTATAAACGGAGTTATATACGGGAACAAGATATTCTTTCACGTACGCAACGAACTCTGCTGCGTCTTGATAGGTATAATCTCTGTCGTACACATTTTCGTAAGCGTATTCAAGGTAGTTGTCATAACCGAGAAGCTCCGCCATTTGCATATTGTTTGCAACGAATTCCGCATACAGAGTGGGTACTTGATTGCCTACGGTAACGTTTGAAATACCGTTAAATTCAAGCTCAATTTCATCGTTTCTGTTTTTAAGCGTGGTATACTCTTCGTTTGCGTAAGCGTTGCTTTCAAAAAGGAACGCGTTAATTTCTTCTTCCGTTGCGCCTTCAAAGAAAAATTCACGGAACATAGAGTCGTACCAAGGTTGGGAGAGCGAATAGAATTTTGCAACCAAATCGGTGTAATAGGTTTGCATATCGTTGTAACGGGTTTCAAGCTCTTGGTTTCTATGTTCGCAGTAGTAGAGCGTCATAGCGATAGAGTATTGTCCCTGCGCGGCAAGGATAAGGTCGCTGTATTCTTCGTAAAGTGCTTCTGCAGCAGCGTACGCTTCGGCAAGCGCGCCTTCTTCGGCCAAACCGTGCAAATCGGGGTCATAATCGTCTGCCGCGTCCAGCAATGTCACGATTTCGTTATGCTTTGCGTCCAGCAACGCCTTGTCGTCGTCGTTAAAGCAAAAAGCAAGCGCTTCCGTATGCTTGCCGTTACCTTCGGCAAACTTCGTGTGGGTACAACCCTTTCTTGTGCAGTAAGTAATTCTGGACGCTTCTTCAAATTCGCTCATGTCATGGCCAAGAGCTACGCTTTTTTCCACTTCTTCGTAGCTACAACGGGTACATCTATGCGTAACCGCGCCGGGGTTCGTGCAGGTGGCAGGAGTGGTGGAGTAGTACTGTACGTCGTGCCCAAGTTTGGGAAGTACTTCTTCCTTCGTTTCGCCGCACTCACATTCAAGCTTTTGATAGCCGTCTTTCGCGCAGGTCGCTTTTTTTGTTTCATACGCAACAAAATCATGTTCGTGACCACAGCTGGCAATGCCGAATATTGCCGTCAAAAAAATCAAAAGAGTAATAATTTTCTTCATTTGCCTTTCTCCTTTTTTTCCAAGTATAAAAATATTGTAGCACACATTATGTATAAATGCAATAGATAAAAGGAAAATTCTGCATTTTTTGGTGCAAAATTTATATTTTACCGTATGTTTTCATAAAATCCGTTTCCCACAATCGAGCATAAACGGCTTTTTCGCCTTAAAGCTGTTGACTAATCAAACAATATATGCTACTATATATGATAATATCAAAAAATTAAAATAAGGAGATTATACAATGGTTTTCCCTATTTCTCTTTGGATACTTTTGGGCGTTGCCCTTGTCGTAAGTTCGATGGGCTTCAAAAATTACGTGTGGTTTATTTCGCTGGGCTATGGTTTTTCCATCGCGGCAGAAGGTGTAGCGATGCTGATTATTTACCGTGAAAGCCTAACGGTGGCAACCGTGCTTTTGTCCGCGCTGTTTATCGCGTACGGGTTAAGACTTTCCGGCTATCTTGCTATCCGCGAAGCGAAAAACAGTTCGTATAAAAAGCATATGAAAGCGGAAATTAAGGACGGTAAAACCGTTCCGTTCGGCGTAAAAATCGCCATTTGGACAACTTGCGCGCTTTTATATTTAACGCAAGTGCTTCCCGTGCTGTACCGTTTCTCTAACGGCGCACCCGATTCGGTTATGGCGTACGTAGGCATCGGCGTAATGACGCTTGGCTTGCTGTTGGAAACGGCGGCGGATATCCAAAAGAACAACGCGAAAAAGAAAAACCCCAAGCGTTTCGTAGACACGGGCTTATACCGTATCGTTCGTTGTCCCAACTACCTTGGTGAAATGATTTTCTGGACGGGCGTATTTTTGAGCGGTATCGGCGCGCTTGTCGGGGTAGGACAATGGATTTTGGCATCCCTTGGCTATATCGGCATTATTTTCGTTATGTTTAGCGGCGCACGCCGTTTGGAGCTTCGCCAAAATAGAAATTACGGTGACGATCCCGAATATCAGGCGTACGTGAAAAAAGTGCCCATTTTGCTTCCGTTTGTTCCCTTATACAGCGTAGTAAAATACAAATTCTTGGTTGCATAAACCGCCCCTTTTCGGGCGAACAAAACAAAAAAGGAGACTGAGTATGAGCAGTTTTGAAAACCTTCGTATCGTAGACAATTTTTATCAAACTTCTTTATTTTTTCCTATGCCCACGGTCGTGATCAGCACGCTTTGTGAAGACGGAACGACCAACCTTGGTCCGTATTCGCTTGTACAGCCGTATTACGTAGCAGGGAAAGATTATTACGCGATGCTGTTGTCCTGCCGCAATTCGTCCAACACCGCGCAAAACATTTTGCGCAACGGCAAATGCGCCATCAATTTCATTGACGATAATCCCAAAACCTTCAAGGAAGCGGTCAAATTGTCTTGGCCTGGCGATAAACCCAGTGACAAAATGCCCAAATGCAAGTTTAAGTTAGAGCCCAGTCTTATCCAAGAAGAAACGGGCGAAACGCGTCCTTTGGTTATGACGGACGCTATCCAAGTGATTGAATGCACGTGGGTACGCGAGCTGGACGGCGCGGATAAAGACGTTGCAGGCGAGTTGAACGGTTATGAACCGCCGTATCACGATTTCAACGGTATCACCAGTAAGTTTGGCGCGCATTTCATTTTAAAAATCGATAAAATTCTTATGAAAAAGAAATACAGCGACGCCATAATCCGCGGCGTAAAGGCAAGCGATTTCCCGTCGCTGCCCGTCGATTACGGCTATCGCGACAGTAAAAATTTCTGGTTTCATAAAAAAGCAAAAATGCACGCGGAGCTTTTGCAGGTACGCCAAGCGTCTTTGGACTCGGTGCGCTATGCGGCGGACCGCGTCGACGACCAAGTGAAATTCACGGACGAAGCGTTAAAGACGGTGCTGGGCGTACCCAGAGTATTCCTGCCCCTTGTGTTAAAGGGCTGCGTGAAATGGGCAAAGGAAAACGGCGTAACGCTTATCGACGCGGAGCATATGAAAATTATCAGCGATAAACGCGCCGAAGAAAAGAAGAAAAAGAAATAAAACAACAACTCTCCGTATAAAAAAAACGGAGAGTTGTTTTTTGTTGAAAATGTATATGTTCAACCGTTGACAAAGCGTAACGGTATGTGTTATACTATTTACATATTTTCAAAAATACGGATAAAATTTAAGGAGCTTTTTTATTATGATCGATATGTCCTTATTACAAGCAGCAGATCCCGAAGTGTATGCGGCGATGGCGGACGAATTGCGCCGTCAACGCGAAAACATCGAATTGATTGCCAGCGAAAACGTGGTTTCTCCCGCAGTGCTTGCGGCGGCAGGTTCGCATTTGACCAACAAATACGCCGAAGGTTTGCCTTCTAAGCGTTACTACGGCGGCTGTCAATACGTCGACGTTGCGGAAAACTTGGCAAGAGAACGCTTGAAACAGCTTTTTGGCTGCGACCATTGCAACGTGCAACCGCACAGCGGCGCGCAAGCAAACACGGCGGTATATTTCGCTATGCTCAAACCGGGCGACACGGTTATGGGCATGGATTTGTCCCACGGCGGTCACTTGACGCACGGCTCTCCCGTAAACGTATCTGGTAGCTATTTCAACTTCGTTGCTTACGGCGTATCCAAGGAAACGGAAACCATCGATTACGATGAAATGGAAAAAATCGCGTTAGAGTGCAAGCCCAAAATGATCGTTTCGGGCGCAAGTGCCTATCCGCGCGTAATCGATTTCAAACGCATCAGAGAAATTTGCGACAAGGTAGGCGCGTATATGATGGTAGATATCGCGCACATCGCAGGGCTTGTGGTAACGGGCGAACATCCTTCTCCCGTGCCTTATGCAGACTTTGTAACGACGACGACGCACAAAACCTTGCGCGGTCCGCGCGGCGGCGTAATTATGTGCAAGGAAGCGTATGCAAAGCAAATTGACAAATCGGTATTCCCCGGTACGCAAGGCGGTCCGCTTATGCACATTGTAGCGGCGAAAGCGGTGGCGTTCAAGGAAGCACTTTCTCCCGAATTTAAAGCATACCAAAGACAAGTAATTCTCAACGCCAAAGCGATGGCGGACGAATTCCAAAAAGGCGGCGTTCGTTTGGTGTCGGGCGGTACGGACAACCACTTGATGCTGCTTGACCTGCGCGAAATGAACGTTACGGGCAAGGATTTGGAACGTATGCTTGACGAAGTGCATATCACGGCAAACAAAAACACCATTCCCTTTGAAACGGCGTCCCCGTTCATCACCAGCGGTTTGCGCGTAGGCACGCCTGCGGTAACGACGCGCGGCTTTAAGGAAGAAGAGTGCCGCGAAGTAGCGCGCTTGGTTGTACGCGTAATCAAGGAAAGAGAAGCGTGCTTTGAAGAAGTCAAGGCGGCGGTCAAAGCGCTTTGCGACAAATTCCCCGTATACGCAAACGATATTCGCTAATATAAAAAGTCAATAACAAAACAACGGACTATGCAAATTATGCACAGTCCGTTTTTCATTTTGTTTTCTTATCACACGCTTTGCTTCATCAGTTGTTCCTTTTGGTGTTGCAAGGTATACAAATGGTGATATTTGCCTTTCTTTTTCAAAAGTTCGAAATGGTTGCCTTGTTCGATAATTTCCCCGTGCGACAGCACGATAATGTTATCGGCGTGTTGAATAGTGGAAAGTCGGTGCGCTACGATTAGCATCGTGCCGATATTCATCATTTTCTCCAAGGAATCCTGAATCAGCACTTCCGTTTCCGTGTCGATATTCGCCGTCGCTTCGTCCAAAATCATCACGGTGGGTTTATGGATAATCGTGCGCGCAAACGACAAAAGCTGTCTTTGCCCTGCGGAGAAGTTGTTGCCGCGTTCTAAAATTTGATAATCCAAGCCCTTGTCCAGTTTAGAGATAAACTTGTCGGCGTTGACGTACTGGCACGCCTGCCAAAGCTCTTCGTCGCTGACGTTTTCTTCGCGCAGCAAAAGGTTGTCGCGGATAGTGCCCGAAAACAGGAACACGTCTTGTAACATTTGCCCAAAATGTTTACGAAGCGAAGCAATTTTGATGTGCTTGATATTGATACCGTCGATTAAAATTTCACCCTTTTGAATATCGTAATTTCGGCAAATCAAAGACAAAATCGTCGTTTTTCCCGACCCCGTCGACCCCACGAACGCAACCGTGTGCTTGGCAGGGATAGTGAACGAAACGTCCTTTAATATCCAGTCTTCGTTTTCATAAGCAAACCAAACGTTTTTGAACTCAATTTTCCCTTGCACGTCCACAAGCTCAACGGCGTTTTCTTCGTCCGTGACGGTAGGCTGCATATCCATAATGGTAAATATCTTTTCCGCCGACGCAAACGCCGCTTGCAGCCAGTTGAACTGTTCCGCAAGCCCTTGGATAGGGTTAAAGAACTTGGATATATACATATAGAACGCAACGATAATTTCGCTGGTCATCACTTGTCCCAAAACAGCTTTACCGTCAAGCACGCCTTTCGCGCCGATTAAAAACAAGCTTAATACCGACACGATATACAGCATATATACGAGCGGACGGAAGATCCCGAACACGAAAATTTGTTGATGCTTGGATTTTCCCAGCTTGTCGTTTTTCTCCTTAAATTCCTGCAATTTCCTGTCTTCGCGGTTAAAAAATTGCGTAATTTTAATTCCCGAAAGGTTTTCCGAAAGAAAGGTATTGATATCGGTAGTGTTGTCCTTAACGCGACGGTACGCCCTGCGCGAGAACTTTCTAAAAATAATCGTAAAAAATACGATAAACGGTACGAAGCAAAGTACCATGAACGTCAAAATATAGTTCAAGCAAAGCATCGCCGCGAGTACGCCGATAACGACGAAACAGTTTTTGATAAGGTTGACGATAATGTTGGTGAACATCATCGAAACGCCGTTGGTGTCGTTGGTAACGCGTGTTACTAATTTCCCAACGGGGATATGGTTAAGCTGTTCGTGCGATAATTGTTCTATATGCTCAAACAAATCCATGCGAATGTTGGAAACAATTTTTTGTCCAACCTTTTGCAAAATAATCGCCTGCGCGTACGAAGAAATCAGCGTAACGATTAAAATACTTGCGTACACGGCTATCATCACGAACAAATCTTTGAGTAAAAATTCCGCTTTGATAAGCCCTTGAATTTTTCCGATTAATAGGGGGGATATGATATCGTAAGAGATAGAAAACAGCATCAAAACAAGTACGAACACAAAGGATTTCCAGTGCGGTTTTGCATACGCAAGCAAACGCTTGATAATTTCCTTGTCGGAAATGTTTCTATCAAACCCGATTTCTTCTTTATTATTTTTAATGGTGGAATAGGCAAGCATAAAGATGATTGCAAAAACACCTAAAATTCCGCCCATAATAATCAGAGGATAATAATTTTTCCAAATCATCTTATTTTTCCTCCTCTAATTTTTGCAACTCAGCCATCGTCGCGTAAGCAGGGCAGGTGGCAAGCAGTTCTTCGTGCGTACCAACCGCAACCACTTGCCCATCGTCGATGAACAATACCTTATCCATTTGCTCGATGGTGGAAATACGGTGCGCAATCAAAATGGTAGTTTTGCCGCCGCGTTCCTTTTTTAAATTATCCAAAAGCGTGCGCTCCGTCTTGGTATCGACAGCGGAAAGCGAGTCGTCCAAAATCAAAATCGGCGCGTTTACCATTAAGGCGCGCGCAATGGAAATACGCTGTTTTTGTCCGCCTGAAACGGTAACGCCTCGTTCGCCCAGTACCGTTTGATAGCGTTCAGGAAACTCTTCGATATTATCGGCAACGGCAGCAAGTTCCGCCGCACGTTGTACGTTCGACTCACTTGCGTTATCCACAGCAAAAGCGATATTGTTTTCGATAGTATCACTAAACAGGAAATTATCCTGCGGCACGTACGCGATGAAATTGCGCAGCGAACGGATGGTCACGTCGTTCACGTCCGTATCGTCGATAAACAAGCTATTATCAGGCACGTTATAATTACGCAAAATCAAATCGACAAGCGTCGTTTTACCCGAGCCTGTTTTCCCGATCAAGCCAACGTTTTCGCCTGCGTTAATGGTAAACGAAACGTTGTGCAGGGTTTCAAATCCAGCCGTAGCGTGTTGGAAATTCAAATTTCTAAACTCGATTTTACCTTGTACGTTTTGTATTTGCGTTGCGCCTTCTTTATCAAATACGTCCTGTTTGGCTTCCAACAGTCCGCCGATACGCTTGAGCGACGCTCTGCCTTTGGAAGTCATTTCAATCAACTCGGAAATTGCCATAACCGGCCAAACGATAGAGCTAAAATACCCGATAAATTCCATCAGCTCGCCGGCGTTGAGTGTCTTTTTCCAAACAAGATACCCGCCGTAGCCCAAAATAATGCAAATAACCGATTCCACGAACAAGGTAACGCAAATACGGAATACGGTGGAAATTTTGGTGTATTCCACGTTCGCCTTTTCGTTATCCTGATTGAGTTTTTTAAACGCCCAAAGTTCCTTGCTTTCTTTGACGAACGCCTTGATAACGGCAATCCCCGAAAAATTCTCTTGTGAGAAATCGGATAAATCGGAATACGCTTGTTGGCGCGCGTCCCATTTTTTCGTCATGAAACTGCCTACAATTAACGACGCAACCAACAAAAGTACCATAGGGATAAGCGAAAGCAAAGTAAGCATACCGTCCATTGTCGCCATTTTCAAAAGGGACATGCCCCCCAGGAACACGGCGTCGGCAAGCATCATCGTACCCCAGCCCACACATTCCTGCACGGTATCGATATCGTTGGTATACAGTGCCATCAAATCGCCCACTTTGTTCACTTGATAATATTGTTGCGATAAATTTTTCGAATGGTCGAACATACGCAACCGCAAATCCGTTTCCACGCGAATACCTGCGCCGAAGAAACAAATACGCCACGAAAATCGCCCGATAATCATAACAGCGATAATCCACATCATCGGCTCGCAAATTTTATCTAATACGAACGAAAAATCAAAGGCAACGGCTTGTCCGTCAATTTCCACAAACCCCGTGTTGATACCGTTGATTAAATAATTATACAAATGCGGTATTTCCAGTTGCGCGTAATCAACGGCAACCAGAGCAATCAACCCCAGCAAGAAAAAGTGCAAATATTGAAGATAATATTTATTGAGAAACTTTCCAAATAACATAAGCGTAGCTCCGCGCATAATTCTATACTCTATATATAATAATGTGCGCGCGTGTAAAAGTCAAGCAAAGTTAAGCACTTAATAAAAAATAAATTTCATCACTTTTCCCTTTTCGCTATTCACTATTCACTTTTCACTATTCCCTTGCCACCCCCCCCCCCGTCCTGTCATTCTGGAGCGCAACGCA